>JBOFLX010000028.1:0-33506 GCA_051658085.1 Waterburya sp. | reverse complement strand
AGCCATTGCTCCACGGCAGTTAAAACTGAAGGGGCTGTCTTGTCGGGTTTCCCGACAAGTTTATACGCCCCGTCTCGTGTCGCAGTTCCTCCGCGCTTTAAAAAGACGCGGTTTCCCTGCTCCCGTATTATTTACATGAGTAATGAGCCTCAAACAATTGTGATCAAGATTGGGACTTCTAGCCTCACACAACCAACAGGTCAAATTGCGATCGCCACTATCGCTTCTCTAGTCGAAACTCTTTGTTATTTACGTTCTCAAGGACATCGTGTAGTTTTAGTTTCTTCTGGTGCTGTGGGAGTCGGCTGTGCCAGACTCAATCTGACAGAAAGACCTCGCAAAATGGCTTTAAAACAAGCTGTGGCAGCAGTAGGACAAGGACGTTTAATGCGTATTTATGATGATCTCTTTAGTAGTTTACAACAGGCGATCGCGCAAGTTCTCTTGACTCGACGAGAATTAATGGAACGAGTCACTTATGTTAATGCTTCCAATACCTTCAGAGAACTATTAAACTTAGGGGTGATTCCCATTGTTAACGAAAACGATACCATTGCTACAGAAGAATTAAAGTTTGGCGACAATGACACTTTATCTGCTTTAGTGGCTAGTTTAGTTCAGGCAGATTGGTTATTTTTATTAACCGATGTAGATCGAATGTATTCTGCCGATCCCAAAACAGTTCCCAACGCTCAACCAATCAAACTAGTTAGTAGCGACGAATTTGAGCAACTACAGGTAAATGCAGGCTCTAGTGGCTCTCAATGGGGTACAGGGGGAATGACAACTAAATTAGCAGCAGCGCGTATAGCTACTAGTACAGGAGTCAGAACCGTTATTACTCAGGGAAAACAACCACAAAATATTCTCAAAATTTTGCAGGGAGAAGATCTAGGAACACAATTTGAACCCCAACCGCAAACTGACAATGCTCGTAAACGCTGGATTACCTATGGTTTAATCCCTATGGGCAAATTATATCTAGATTCTGGTGCAGTAAAAGCTATTAGCCATCAGGGAACATCACTATTACCTGCGGGAATTATTGCCGTCGAAGGAGAATTTTCCGCCTCTGATGCTGTAAAACTATGCAATCAAGAAGGTGTAGAACTTGGAAGAGGTTTGGTTAACTACAATAGCAGCGAAATCGAACAAATCAAAGGACATCATTCTAATGAAATTGTGGCAATCTTAGGTTACGACGGTGCAGATACAGTTGTACATCGTAATAACTTAGTAATGCAAGTCAGTGAGGAAAAAAGATGAACGATGAAGGATGAATTATGAAAAATACTAGACGCGGTTTATTCTTGTTCTAGAATACGACTAAGTTTATTCCTCATTTCTTCTAATTCCTGCTGCTTTTTAGGGATAGTCAATACTTGAATATCGATCTCTAAAATGTTGTCAACTCTAGTAGTTCTTTCCCACACTTTTGTTTCAGCTTCTAACTCTTGCTCATAACGAAAAGTTAGCGTTTCTGAATTAACATCTTGAATCTCGACATTTTTGATCCAACCACTGCTACTTTTTACATAAAGCCAAACATGAGATTGACCGATTAATTCTCTGAGCTGAGTTTCCATAAAAGTTTTCGGACAATGTTGTGTACAATATTTTTTTCATCCATCTTAAGGTGGATTTAATATTTTTAACATTTGTTTGTACTTTCTGTAAATGTTTCTATTAATTTATTGTTTAAATGTTTAACTAAGCATTGATAAACATCTAATTATTTTCTTCATAATATTGAGGAATTAAATCTCAAGTTATGGAAAGCAAATACTAGCGAAGGTGACTCACTTTATATTCTCGATCCTGACAATCATAAATTAGAACTTCATGTAGGTGACTGGCAAACTCGTTTAGCAGCAACTAAAGAAAATCCCTATGAAAATATGATCTTCTTTGATGTCATTCTTGAAGGCAATGTTGGCATTGGAACCAATAATCCTATTCGTCCTCTGCATGTTGAGGGCAACGAAATTCATAGTGGAGGAGCTGGTGCAGGCTTTTCTTTTGCTGATCGTACCAAGGGAAATGATGAGCGGTGGGTGTGGTACGCCCAGGACGGGTCTGCTCACCTATGGTCTCAAAAGACTGGTCAAAACATCATGAGCATCGGGAGAAGCCAGATTGGGTTTGGTGAGCTGTCATTAGTTTTCGGAGCCATAACCATTAACAAAATTCGCGGAGAGGGATTTTTCGATTCACCACCTACGCTATTTTTAGAAGCAGCAACGACGACTGTATCAGGAAACCTGAAGGTTACAGGAACCTTAACTCAAGCTTCCTCAATTACACTTAAAGAAAATGTCGCAGAGCTTTCAGGGCAAGAAGCAATGGCGACATTACAAGGTCTGAATGCTGTCAAATACAACTACAAAGCCGACGAGCAGAAAGAGCAGCGGATTGGCTTTATTGCGGAAGAGGTTCCCGATTTAGTGGCAAATTCTGAGCGTGATCGCCTCAGCCCGATGGATCTGATTGCTGTTCTCACTAAAGCTGTGCAAGAACAGCAGAGAAAAATTACAGAATTAGCTTCAGAGATGAACACGTTGAAGCAAAAGAATGGAGGGAAGTAACTATGCGATCGCTCAGAGAATTCGCCACTTTTGTTGGCAAACCTAATGCTCCCATTAGTCCACGCGCACTTGTGGAATATCTAAGATTGGAATATCTAAGCTTGGGAATTACATATGGATCTGTGCGTGAGATGATTCAATCTCTTGAGGGGCTTTCCTTTCCAGTTGCATTTGATGCAGTAGTAGCAGAACCCAATAATCGGATAGTACCTTTCACTTCAACGATGCGGTTCTCGTCAATAAAAAGTTATTTTTTCGCCGCTCGATGGCGGATTTTACGCGGAGGACAACAAGTAGCAGCTTACGATCGTTTACTTGATAATTCTCTAGCCAATGGTGGATTGTCTGCTGAGCATACGTTTTCTGAAGCTGGAACATACACTGTTGAAGGAACGATAAAAGGCATTGGCATTAATGGCTACGGTGAAGCAACAAAGTCTGTCACAGTGGTGGCAAAATCAAATACACCACCACCTCCGTCAAATTGGCGTCTGTCGTTGCGTCTTGCACCTGTTGAGCTAAGCTTAAGCACCTTGCGAATTATTTCGGCCACATGGAAAGTCACACCTCTGTGGAATCCATCACAAGTTTTCAATTTGACGGGTTCCAATGCTGAAAATCGTTACACTTCTGAAGTGATGCTGCCCAATCCACCATCCAATGCCGCAGATAGCAGGGTACAAGTCGAACTCAAGTTTCGATGTGCGGTTGCCGGAGTTCTCGAAGGAGTTGAATTTCCCTATGGAGAATTTGATGGGATTGTCAATCCAACGTTTATCGGTTGGGAGAATAAAAGCTTAAAGGCTGGATGGTTTGGTCAGTATGAAGTTGTACAAAACCCTATTACTGGTCTTGCCAAAGTCAATGTTGCAGCTCTTTTCCAAGGTGTGGAACCATTGTAAGGAGTATACAAGGGCGTGCTTTAAAACTATGTCCTTATAGTCTACCCCTGTTAAGGTGAGCGTTTGTACTAATAAATCGCCTTGATCGTCAACGATAAAATAGGGTTTCACGCATTTGGCTATCATTTTTCTTTTTTAAAAAGCGATTACGCAGTTGCGTATGCTTACGCAATCGCTTAAAGCTTGTAACCCGTTAGTTTCAAAAAGTAATTGCTGAAATGTACGTAAATTAATAGTAGTACAGATGCTCACCTTAACAGGGGTAGTCCTTATAGTCTTATACCAATTTGAGATCGCCCTTCCATGAATTTAATTAGAAATAAGCGATCGCTCTTATTGAAACAAGTAAATCATTGGTTTTAGCCAACGTATAAAACTTTTAACCAACTATAAAAACAAGGAGGCTATATGGCGTTTACTTTTCCAGGTAGTTCAATTGGTTCAGGTCAACAAATTAGATTATATTTTCAGTTCGATAATTATCAATATGCAGGACCAAAAGTTATCCAAGCCATTCCATTCCCAACCTCAGATAAGGATGGCGATCTTTTTATCCTTACTTCTGACGTAGGACATGAACAAAGAAACGGGGGCGATCGCTTTTATTTTGTCTACTCGATTGCGATTAAAAATGTTAGAAACTTCGCGACATCTTTCTTCATCGCTGGTGGTGGTGTGACCTAGTTAAATCTCAATGCAACAAATTAGGAGAATATAACAATGAAAATTCATGTAGTTGTCAATTCTAGAAGTGAAGTGATTGCAACCGTTGCCATTACGCCAATTACAATGGGAAACAATGAAGGAATTGTTGGCGTCGATCCGCTGCCAGGTCAGACAGTCTATGAACTGGAAATACCAGATGTAGAAGTGTCTAAAAATCTTTCAGATTTATACAGAACATGCGATCAAGCTATCAAAAGTGGTGCTGCGAAGAAACTAGAACCTTTATTCCAATAATCCACTAGATAGACTTGTTGCGAAATAAACTATTAAATCGCTTGAAAACTAGATACAGTAAGTATTGCAAGCTATTTAACTTGCAAATATCTGTAAGCTATATACATGTAGTCATTTCAGCAGCTTTTTCTGTTATTTAGCAACAAGTCTACTATCTAGCGATCGCTCTAATCACAAACGGTAATCTCTTTCCTTAACATTCTTAATACAATCAAATACTTTTAATTATGTCTTACGATTCACAAAAGAAACGCCCGAATATAGTGCTAAGGCAGTCCAAATAAAGCTAAAGACAATAACATTATTTCTAGTAAACGGTTCGTGATATAGCCAAATTCCGATTATTAGTTGCAGACTTGGTGCAATGTATTGAAAAAAACCTATAGTAGAAAGTCGCAGACGTTGCACAGCGCTATTAAAGCAGAACAGAGGAACAGACGTTACAACTCCACAACCAACTAACAACAGCGTCAGCAAGCCATTTTGTCCAAAGTGATTATCATTGTGCCACAATCCAAGATAAGCGATCGCCACGGGAGCTAATAAACAAGTTTCTACGGTTAATCCTAGTAAAGGTTTGACAATAATTACCTTCCTCAATAATCCGTAAATCGCAAATGAAAAAGCCAACCCCAAAGCAATCCAAGGAACTTGTCCCACAGCCAAAATCGAGTAGCTAACACCGAAAGCTGCTAAAATTACGGCAATCCATTGTCCCCATTGCAGTCGCTCACGCAAAATAACCACACCTAATAGAACATTGACTAGAGGATTAATAAAATATCCTAAACTGGTTTCAATGATGCGATCGCTGTTGACTCCATAGATATATAATCCCCAATTAAACGCTAAAACGCTGGCTGAAGCGAGTAAAGGTAGTGATTGTTTGGGTTTTAAAAGTAATTTTATTAAGTCTTGCCAATGATTATAGACAAACAAGACTCCCAACAATAAAATGCTAGACCAAATGACGCGATGACTTAAAATTTCTAGAGCAGGAATTGAACCCAAGAGTTTCCAATATACTGGAAATAAACCCCACGTACCGAAAGCTAAAATTGCATATAATATCCCAAGACGCTGAGAATTCATCAATAATTGAACGACATAATTAATATTCTCTTTTAATGTAGCTATTAATTTGAATTAATATTGATTAATTATATGCAAGAGGTTTAGTCTTTTGTTCAGTCATGGCTGCTCCCCCCAATTAAGTCTGAAATCTCCTGAATCAACTTATTGGGTTCGATAGGCTTGCTCAGATGCTTTTGAAACCCAGCCTGGAGAGCCTGCTGCCGATCAAACTCTCCAGCATAAGCAGTTAGGGCGATCAACGGAACAGACTTGGCTTGCTCTAGTGATCGAACCTGCTGGAGTAGCATATAGCCATTCATCTCTGGCATCCCAATATCACTAATAATCAAATCGGGAATGGACTGCTTAATCACTGTAAGTGCCTCAATCCCAGACGCAATGCTGATGACGTTCGCGCCTGAAAGTTCTAAAACCAAGGTAATAAAATCTCTTGAGTCTGGCTCATCATCCACAACTAAGATACGAATGCCATTCAAATCTTTAATTGAAGCATCAGATGATTCTGTAGATGGCAGTTGACTCAAGGTCGGCGCCAGCGGGAGTTCCACGGTAAAAGTTGCCCCTTGCCCTTCGCCCGAACTGTCTACGCTAATTTGTCCGCCGTGCATCTCCACAATTTGACGCGCGATCGCCAGTCCCAAACCCAACCCACCAAATTTGCGTGTCGTTGAGCTGTCTTCTTGTCGAAAATACTCAAACACGTAAGGCAGAAAGTCAGGATTGATGCCTTTTCCAGTATCCATCACTTGAATCTGGGCATGAGTTCCTATTTGGGTTAAAGCAACCGTAATTTGTCCACCTTGATTCGTGAATTTGACGGCATTGGATAACAAATTCCAGACAATCTGCTGTAACCGCCTGGCATCACCCATCACTGTGCCAACATCTGAGGATAACAAAGTCTGAATTTGCAGTGACTTGGCTTCAGCGGCTAAACGAACAGTTTCTAAAGCAGAGGAAATTACCTTGTTCAAGTCCACAGGGGTCTGATTTAAGCTTAATTTACCGCGCATAACTCGGGAAATGTCGAGCAGATCGTCAATTAGTTGTGCCTGTAGTTGAATGTTCCGCTCAATCGTTGCAAACGCAGTCTGCGTTTGGGTAGCGTTTAATTTTCCTTGTTGCAGCAGCTTTGACCAACCCAGAATTGGATTTAGAGGCGATCGCAACTCGTGGGACACCACTGCTAAAAACTCGTCTTTAATGCGGTTTGCACGTTCGGCTGCTTCTCGTGCGGTTTGTTCTCGTTGTAAGATTTGCTCTCGTTCGACTTCGGCTTGCTTGCGCTCGGTTAAATCGATCACAAAGAAAACACCACTGTTACAATCATCCAGGAATGACGCAGCACCGATCAGAATTGGAATCTCTCTACCGTCTTTGTGAACGTAGACTTTCTCATAGGATGAACTGAAGCCTTGAGTGACAATTTCGCTCAAAGCATTTTGATCGAGTGGCCAGTATTGGGGCAGAGTCAAAGCTTGCCAGTTGATTTGCCCTGTTTCTAACTCCTGTCGCGTATAGCCAATTAGATCGAGTAAGGCATCATTGGCTTCCACAATTTCTCCTGCGATCGTCCAAATCCCCATTGGCATCATTTTGCACTCAAAGATTCGACGAAAGCGGGCTTCACTCTGTCGAAGTTCGGCTTCAGCACGGGCGCGTTCGACGGCTGCCCAAGTTTGCTCTGCGGTTTCTTCAACCAGTTTGACTTCGGTTTCTGTCCACTGACGCGGTGTGGCTTGATGAACCGCCAGCAACGCGACAAATCGAGCGTTTTTTATTAGCGGTACGTCAATATGTGCGGCTATATTGATCGTGCTATATCTTGCCTTCTCGCTTTCGGTGTATTTAAGACTGTTTGCTACATCGGGAACGATCACCGTTCGGCTCGCTCGATGGTCGTCTGTCAAGTTGCGCCCAAAGTCTTCCAAATGGTACAGCCCGCTCAATTCTGCAACGCCGTTCGTGTAATTTTTATGAACTATGACCTCCTTGGCACCCGATAACACTTCGATGTAAATGACGCGGTTTGCTCCAAGAGAATCGCCCAAAACACGAGCTGCGATCGCCTGAATCTCATTAGCATCAGTTAGCGGGCGTAGCGCATTGGTGAGCTTGACTCGAAACGCATCGGCTTGGGCAGAAGAACGCAAGATATCTGTTGATGTGTGCCTCGGCAGCAGATCGGATTCTAGCTGCGTTTTTTCGGGCGACTTGGCTCGATCTAGCTCTGTCAACAAGATCTGTACAGCCGTTTTTAGGTTGTCCGACCAAGTTTCGACAGCCCCTAGCGACGTTTGCGACCAATCGTGCGATCTCAACAATACACCTATCTCGCCGCCACCAACAAAAAGATTTTCATCCTTTGCCTTGTGTTCCTCTGCCTTCATCCTCTAAACTCCTTTGTCGGAAAGTATTTTTCTTGAATTGTCTGAGTGCGTTTCCGTAAGGTGGCGTCGGGTGATGAGGATAATTGGGTTAGCAAAGTGTCAATTTGCTTAAGTGCTAAAGGAGAAGGATTCGCATGTCCGTTTTCCCAGCGATTGATCGTTGGAAACGTGACACCGAGTTGAGTTGCAAACTTCTCTTGTGTCAGCTTCAGGGTTTGCCGAAGTTCCCGAATCAATTGCCCCACCGCTGGTTGTTCGATACCAAGGTAATTCTGATGGAAAGGCATACAACTCAAACTTTATAAAGTCTTTTATTTATCTAAAATTTTGATTAGTTTTGGCAAAAAGATAATCTATCTCAAGATGTAGATTGTCTTTTTACTCCTCAACATCTTTCAACACCATCCGATATAATTTTGTTTACTATATATAATTCAGGTAACTATGAGTTGTATCTAAACTTCATTTCTTTGTAATGAAATTACCGCAGTTATCCTTGACTACGAAGATAGCCAACTACTTTTTGCTACTAGCATTGATTACTGTGGGGATAGTCGGTGGAGTTGCGTATGTTCGGGCTAGGGAAGCTCTCAAGCAAGCAGCATTTGATCGGCTTAGTGTGTCAGCCACCCTTAAAGAACAAGAAATTGCTCGTTGGTTTGAAGATCAACAAAGAGATTTTTTGCAAACTACTCAAATGCCAGATGTACAAAACAGCTTGAATATTTTGCTCAATTCCAGTCTGACTGCTGAAAAACAACAAGCATATCAAGTACTAGCTCAATATCTCACTAGAGTTAATCAGATTAAACCTAGCCTGAGAGAAATTTTTATTCTCGATCGCAGTAATAAAATTATTTTTTCTACCAATAAAAAGCGTGAAGGAGATTATGAAATCCTAGCTAATATTACCTATGTCGAACAAGTAGAAATTGGGGCTAATTTTGCACCGATATTTTATGTTTCTCCCGTGACGGGAAAACCTGCTATTACTTTGGCAAAAGCTTTGAAAAACCGTTCAGGAATGGTTTTAGTCGATCTCGATCTCGAACGGATTGATCGCATTGTTCGAGAAAAAACGGGTTTAGGTGCAAGTGGGGAAACTTATTTGGTTGGCTCTTTGATCAGTAAAAATAGTTTTCTTGCAGGTAAATCTGACTCTAGTCAAGCTTTTCCCGATGGTGTTAATAGTCCAGGCATTGATGCTGCGATGAGTGGAATGAGTGGTTATGGACTTTATCGTAATTATTCTCAGTCTCCTGTCTTGGGAGTTTATCGTTGGTTAAATGAACAAGATATTGCCCTACTGGTAGAAATTAGCCAAGAAGAAGCTTTTGATGCTGCCCGTAAACTAGCCAGTACTATTATGTTAGTGGGTTTAATATCGGTATTGTGGTTACTTGTCGGAGTTAATTGGTTATCACAACAATTATTTTTATCTCGGCAACAGTTGGAAAAATCTAGTCAACAATTACAACTTAAAGCCCAAGAAGCCGAAGCTGCTAATCGCGCTAAAAGCTTATTTCTAGCCAATATGAGTCATGAATTACGGACTCCTCTCAACGCTATCCTCGGTTTTTCCCAGTTAATGGCACGAGATACTAATATTTCCCCTGATCATCAACAGTCTTTAGATATTATCAATCGTAGTGGCGAACATTTACTCAATTTGATTAACGATGTTTTGGAGATGTCGAAGATTGAGGCGGGTAAGATTACTCTGAATACCGAACCCTTTGATTTGTATCAGCTTTTGCAAACTATTCAAGAGATGTTTCAAGCTAAAGCTGAAGCTAAAGGGCTATGGTTGAAGTTTATCCTGGCTAATAATTTACCGCAATATATTGTGAGCGATTCCCGTAAGGTGCGTCAGTTGTTAATTAATCTTTTGAGTAATGCAATTAAATTTACTCAAACTGGAGGGGTAACGTTACAAGCATCCCTAGGGGAATCCACAGATTTAACCGCTAATCAAGCTCAACTTTATTTTGCCATCTCCGATACAGGCAAAGGTATTGCGGAAACAGAATTAGACAACTTATTTTATCCTTTTATGCAAACCGCTAGTGGGATTCAATCTGAAGGTGGCACAGGCTTGGGATTGGCAATTAGTCGTCAGTTTGTGGAATTGATGGGGGGAACAATTCAGGTAACTAGTATTGTCGAACAAGGCTCTACTTTTGATTTTACGATTAAAGTAAACTTAGCCAATGCTTCCCAAGTAGAAATTTTATCTCCAACCGAGTCCATCAAACAACTTGCTCCAGGACAACCCCATTATCGTCTAGCGGTTGTAGACGATCGCGAAACCAATCGTTTGGCTTTAGTAAAATTATTACAATCAGTTGGTTTTGACCCCCGTACAGCCAGTAACGGTTTAGAAGCGATCGCTCTTTGGCAAGAGTGGCAACCTGATTTGATTTGGATGGATATGCGTATGCCTGTGATGGATGGTTATGAAGCTACTCGCCAGATTAAACAGCAACCTAATGGTCACAAGACTGTAATTATTGCCCTGACAGCTTCCGCTTTTGAAGAACAAAGAGCCAAAATTATTGAAGCAGGTTGTGATGATTTTGTACCTAAGCCATTTCTGGAACGAATTATTTTTGACAAATTAACACAATATTTAGGAGTAAAATTCATTTATACAGCAGAAAATAGTAATATAAGTCATCAATCTCCACTTAATACTGCAATACCTTTAACTAGTAACGATTTAAATTTGCTACCCCCAAAATTAGTGCGAGAATTAAATCAAGCAGCGATCGCTGTAGATGCAGAACTAATTGAAAAATTGATTACTCAGATACCTATTTCTCAGCAATATATTGCTCACGCAATCTCCCAAATGCTCAATAACTATGACTTTGATGCCATTATCGCTTTAACTAATATCAATTCTGGTTAAGAACTTCTTGATTGCGAGAAGTCAGTCAAATTTGATCTGGATCTATCCCCATCTCCCGTAATTTTTCAGCTAGTTTTGCTGCCTTTTGCTCGGCTATTTTCGCTCTTTGTTCAGATTGCTCGGCTTTTTGCGCGATCGCTGTATAGGTTAAAAAACTTTTCCCGTCTGGGTGATAAATCTGTAACTCCGTTTCTGTAACTTCAAATCGAATCTTCAATCTGGGACTAATCCACTGGTGAATCGGCTCAATTATGTCCAAAAAGCCTTCATTTCGCACCCAACCACTCAGATCGTTGCGATCGGGATCGTATAAATAATACTCTTCTACACCAAAGCGATCGTAAAATAACAGCTTTCGATTCATTTCAGCCTTGGTGTTTCCAGGGGAAAGAATTTCAAATACTACTTGTGGTGCTATGTTATCTTCCTCCCACTGCTTATATGAATCGCGATCGCAAAGCGTCGCCTCTGGCGAATCGCCTTTCGGTCTACCAAAGACTACCAAGGCATCTGGAGCAACGCGAGTCTTATTATCTCCTTCAACGGGATACCACAATAAATCTCCAGCCACGAATATATTTGGATCGTCAGCAAATAACCACTCTAGATTTTCTTTAATAGTTACGATCCAACGAAACTGCTTGGTATTATCTGACATCGGCTGCCCGTCACGATCAGAATAAATGATTTCTGGTGTTGAAGATGATTGTAGTCGCACCATAAGCTGTTACGCATTGTAAATGACCAACTCTTACTATTTATTATGCCCGACAATAGGTTTTGAGCTATTCGATTACTGCCTATAAAAATCTTTGTGTTTTCTTAGCGTCTTTGCGCGAGATTAAACTTTTCCTACCTTGATTGCTATTATTTCAAGACTATTAAACTCATTTAGTACTTATAGCTGTAATCTTTTTGCAGCCTCAAGATTATTGATTTTATAATCATATTCTCTGGGCGTAAAAAGTGCTTCGTAGTTCCTAGAAGCAACGTGCTGTCGCTGTTCTGCTACAAATTCTGAAATATCTTCGATATCTACAATCCATTCTCGTGAATACTTGATTGCTGCCTCACCTCGTAAACCTAGTTGAATTGCCCGACGTTTTAGCTTTCCGCCTGTGGGAGAATGATCTGGATCCCACTGCAAACGCACATCAGATCTTTTGACAGCATAACTCCATGCCTTTTCGCTCTCATAAATTTCAGGAATGTACTTCGAGTGAACAGCTTGGGTAAGAATCGAATCAAATGCCGAACGTTGAATACGAACTGCCAATATCACTTCTTGACCTTTTTTTGTTCCCCAACCTGATCGGTACATCATCCAAAGAAAATTGGGTTTAATCCAGGTCATGCGCGATAAATTGAATTCACCTCCAAAATAACCATGTTCGGCTGCAAAATTACCAATTGCAGGTCGATAAGCTTGATAGACAATAATGGAGTCTAGATCATATTGAGCAAGAATTACCTTTCCTTCCCTCTGCCAGCGAGCTTTTTGATTGAGATATGACTCGATTTGTAATTTCATCTGACCTCTAACTTCTAACCACGTTGTTATAGGTTATAGGTTAATTGAGCCTACTGCCTCACTAAGATTATTTAACCCCTTCTCCTCCAATCTAGCCAATAATCCCGATAACACTTCTTTAACCATCCAAGGGCCTTGATAAATCCAACCAGTATAAACTTGTAATAAACTTGCCCCAGCTATAATCTTTTCCCAAGCATCATCCGCAGTAAAAATACCACCCACACCAATAATCGGCAATTTACCGTCAGTTTCCTGATAAATAAAGCGAATAACCTCAGTAGCACGCTCTTTTACGGGTAACCCGCTAATTCCCCCTGCTTCGTCTTTGATACTCTTACCTGTCTCTGATAAAATTCTCGTTTTTAGACCATCACGGCGAATCGTGGTATTAGTGGCAATTACACCAGCAAGATTATAGCTAGTGGCTAAGTTTAAAATATTCTTAATATCTTGCCATTCGAGATCAGGAGCAATTTTAATAAGTATAGGTTTAGATTGGGTATTTACTGCCTGTAAACCAGACAAGATTGGTTCTAGTTGTTCTCCTGCCTGGAGCGATCGCAAACCTGGAGTATTAGGTGAACTCACGTTAACCACAAAGTAATCTGCCACAGCCTGTAAGTATTTAAAACTACCCACATAATCTGCTGCTGCCTCTTCCAAAGAAGTTATTTTTGATTTACATAAATTAATCCCAATAGGAATTTTACGAGGTTGTCGTTTCCAAGTTTCGGCTAAAGTGTCTGCCATGACTGCTGCCCCAAGATTATTTGCACCCATGCGGTTGAGGGCTGCTTTGTCTTCAGGTAAACGAAACATACGGGGACGAGGATTTCCTGATTGAGCATGGAGAGTGACTGCACCCAATTCCGCCAAACCAAAGCCCAAACTACTCCACATTCCTGCTGCTGTCCCATCTTTATCAAATCCCGCAGCTAAACCTAAAGGGTTACTAAAATTCAATCCCCAAAGCGTTTGTTCTAGACGAGTATCGGCAATACAAAAAGATTTTTCCAACTGCCTAATCGCTAAACTTCCCCAAGTAGAATAACGATTTATTTCTAAATTATTTAACGTCTTGAGCATCTGACGATGGGCAGTTTCAGGATCGCCTTTTACTGCCGAAAGCAGCAAGGGATAAAATGGTTTAGTAAAGTTAAGCATATTGGACGTTGATGATTTAATGTATGAAATTGCTAATAATACTGTTCTTAGCTATCAGCTATCAGCTATTAGCTATTAGCTTTTTATCATCTGACTAAAAACGATTATTTAAAGTCATCAGTTAAATACTAATAGACTTAAGCAAAAATAAACCGACCAATTAAAATGGTCGGCAAGGTCATCAATCTGTATTGATTACTTTTGACTTTTGACTTTTGACTTTTGACTTTTGACTTCCGTAAAACAGTGCTAGTAGTTTCTAACTAGACATAGTTTACCTTTTTGCTAGCTTCTTCGTTTTTAGCTTGCGTAAACGGATAGACTCAGGTGTTACTTCTACTAATTCATCAGAACCAATATACTCTAACGCTCTTTCCAAGCTCATTTCCGTTGGGGCTTGTAACTGTACTAATTCATCACCACTGGCTGCACGATGGTTAGTTAATTGTTTTGCCTTACAGACATTTAAGTCGAGGTCTGGAGGACGATTATGTTCGCCCACAATCATCCCTTTATAAACCTTTGTCCCAGGAGTAATAAAGAATGTACCTCGATCTTCAGCATTTTTGAGAGCATAGAAAGTTGCTACACCTTCTTCAAAGGCAATAATTACCCCGTTGTAACGAGTTTCTAATTCTCCAGAAAAATCACGATACTCCAAGAAACTATGATTCATAATTCCTTCACCGCGAGTAATACGCACAAATTCACCACGGAAACCTATTAAACCTCTTGCAGGAATGACAAACTCTAATTGAGTACGTCCGTTGTTGTTCTGCATATCGTTCATTTCACCTTTACGCTGTCCCAAACGTTCGATACAGCTACCTACCGCAGCTTCAGGAACATCTAAAACGAGGTATTCATAAGGCTCACAAGGTTTACCATTGATCTCACGATAAATCACTTGAGGTTGGGATACCTGAAATTCGTAGCCTTCGCGACGCATAGTTTCAATTAGAATGCCTAAATGCAACTCACCACGTCCTGAGACTAAAAATTGTTCTGCGGACTCCCCTTCTTCGACTCTTAGGGCAACATTAGTTTCTAATTCTCGCATCAAGCGATCGCGTATTTGCCTGGAAGTTACAAAATCTCCTTCTTGTCCTGCAAAGGGAGAGTTGTTAACCGAAAAAGTCATTTGTAAAGTTGGCTCGTCTACCTTGATCAAAGGTAGTGCTTGAGGCTCACTAGGACAAGTAATGGTTTCTCCAATATTGGCATCAGCAAAACCAGCAACAGCAATAATATTACCTGCACTAGCTTCTTCTAATTCCACTCTCGCTAATCCCTTAAAGCCCATTAACTTAGAGATTTTAGATTTAACAACACTACCGTCTTCTTTGATTAATGCTGCTTGTTGACCGGCTTTTAAGACCCCATTATGAATTCTACCAATGACAATCCGACCTAAATAATCAGAATAATCGAGGGTAGTTACCTGTAATTGCAAGGGCTTATCTGCATCTCCTGCTGGTGGTGGAACATGATGAAGAATCGCCTCAAATAGAGGCTTCATATCTACTCCTTCCTCTTCAAGATTTTCTTTGACGTAGCCTTGTAAACCTGAAGCATAAAGAGTAGTAAAATCACATTGGTCGTCGTCTGCACCCAACTCCACAAACAAGTCAAATACTTTATCGACTGCGCCATCAGGATGAGCGCGAGGGCGATCGATTTTATTAACTACTACAATTGGACGTAAGCCTTTTTCTAGTGCCTTTTTCAAGACAAAGCGAGTTTGAGGCATTGGCCCTTCGTTGGCATCAACGATCAACACACAGCCATCTACCATACCCAAGACTCGTTCCACTTCTCCCCCAAAATCAGCGTGTCCAGGAGTGTCAACAATGTTGATTAAAGTGTCTTGATAGCTAACTGCTGTATTCTTAGACAGGATAGTAATTCCTCGTTCTCTTTCGAGGTCGTTGGAGTCCATAACACAATCTGGTACGTCTTCGCCTTCGCGGAAAATACCCGATTGTTTAAGTAATGCGTCTACGAGAGTTGTTTTACCGTGATCGACGTGGGCAATGATAGCAATGTTGCGAATAGGAAGAGACATATGATTAGTCTATAGACTTTTGTATCGTCAAGCTCAAAGTTTCTTAACAATTATAACTCAGTTCTGATTTTATTTATATTTAAATGTTATGAGAAATAAATTAATGAAAAAAAAGCAAATTTTTTGGTTAGTTGCGCTTGTAGGTATTATTGTTGACCAACTGACTAAATACCTAGTAGTGCAAAACTTTGGAGAAATTGGCGATACTTTTCCAATCTTGCCAGGTATCTTTCATTTTACCTATGTGATCAATACTGGTGCAGCATTTAGCTTTTTTCGCGGACAGGTAGAAATACTACGTTGGATTTCTTTGATAGTTAGTTTAGTTTTAATTGCGTTTGTCTTATACAGCCCTAAACTAAGCTTAATTGAACAGTTAGGATATGGTTTTATTTTAGCAGGAGCGATCGGTAATGGAATTGATCGCTTTTTATTTGGTTATGTTGTTGATTTTTTAGATTTTCGTCTTATTAATTTCCCTGTATTTAATTTAGCTGATGTCGCCATTAATATTGGAGTCATACTATTATTAATTGCCAGCTTTGTTCCTCCCTCAAGAGTGAAAAGAGAACAGGGAGCAGAGAACAGCGAAATAAATTAATTATTAAGTAGTTACTCAAAATTAATTTATTGGTTGAGATAGGCAAAAGCGAAGCAGCGCGGTCTTGGCAAGCCAGTCCGTTGCGGTGAAGCAGTTGCGGTGGACAGGTTCCCTGGCATAAGCAAACTGCTGAACCCGAAGGGAGGTTTCCTCCGTTGTAGGAACTGGCGCGGTTTCCGTCGAGAGCGACTGCTTCAAGAAGGCAAGAGGCAAAAGAGAAAGTCAAACGACTACCTTGAAAATGGTATTGGGACTAGTAAAACCTTCTCAGGGTAGTGATACAATATTTGGGTTAAATATTGCTAAATCATTCTTATTTCTGACGTTTATAATCATAAAAAATATCCCTCAACCAGCTTAAATAATCTTAGTTAGGGATAAATAATAATTATAAAGGCTAAAAGCTAATAACTAACAGCTAAAAACTTTTAAAAACTACATAGTTCTGTAAGTTCGATAATTAATACTAGGGAAAATATTATCAATAGCTTCAACTTTTTCTAACCAGCCAGAATCTACTTTACCGATCAAAATATCATCATAAATTTTGTTAAAGCGGAGTAAATGCGATCGCGTCCTCCGAATAGCATAAGGAACCATAGTACCAGTGCGCATAATAAACGCCCAATCAGAAGACTGTGCTAAGAGTAATTCCCTGGCAGCCTGATTCAAAGCGCGCCATTCTAATTCATCAGCAGGTTCACGATGTGCTAGTTTAATCATTCTTTCTGCTGCTTTATGGAGATGAGGATAAATCCAAGCATTGGTATCATTAAGCCAATATTCATGGAATCCTTTATAACCCCAACTAGATTGAGAAGGACGACAGACTTGTTGAGTAGGTTGCTGTTGTAAATATTCCGACAAATGAGTCATATCGTAGGTATTTTGGTCATACCAACTCTTGCGGAAAAGAAAATCAATAAATTGAGGCCCTTCGTACCACCAATGACCAAATAACTCAGCATCATAGGGAGAAACCACAATTGGCGGACGTTGTAACATCCCGTTTAAATTTTCAATTTGTCGCTCCCGATTATACATAAAGTTACCAGCGTGTTCGGCAGCTTTTTCTCCTGCCCAATAGGGATCATACAGACCTTTTTCTGATAATCCGCCATCGCGACTGGTGATTTTATGATATTTGATACCTGTATTTTTGCGTTGACCGTTGGGCATGATGTAGGGCTTGATATATTCATATTCAGCTTCCCAACCCAGATCTTTATAAAATTCGCGGTATTCAACAGCACCAGGATAGCCCACCTTAGAAGACCAAACCTGTTGTGAAGATTCATGATCACGACCAAAGGCTGCTACTCCTGTCTCGGTGTAAATAGGAGCATAAGAGCCATATCGAGGACGAGGACGAGCATAGAGAATACCATGTCCATCGGTTAAAAAGTAGCGCAAACCAGCATCGGCAAGCATCCTTTCTACACCTTCATAGTAAGCGCATTCAGGCAGCCAAATACCTTTGGGAGGACGACCAAAATTTTCTTCATAGTGTTCACAGGCAACTTTGATTTGTGACCATACCGCTTGAGGGTACATCTTCATCAAAGGCAGATAGCCGTGGGTAGCACCACAAGTAATGATATCCAGGTTGCCACTATCAAGAAATTTTTTAAAGGCTGTGACTAAATCGCGATCGTAGGCTTCCCATGTTTGTCGAATCTGATTGAAGGAATTAGCATAATATTCCGCCAAATAAAGCATATGACCATTATGCTGATGGCGAGCGATTTCTTTGTTGATTAATTCTTGGAGTTGAGCGAGATGAGCATCATAACGGTCTTGTAAAAGTTCGTCTCGCAGCATGGACACCAACGGCGGTGTCATACTCATGGTCATTTTAAAATCAACCCCATCCCGTTTCAAGTTTTCAAATACTTGAAGTAAAGGAACATAGGTTTCCGTAATGGCTTCAAACAACCATTCTTCTTCTAGAACAAAGTCGCTTTCTGGATGTCGGACGAAAGGTAAATGAGCGTGTAAAACGAGAGCAAGGTAACCAAGAGCCATGATAAATAATATCTCTAAAAATTTTTTCTGACCTGAATTCAGGAACTAAGCCAATCTGGGGAAATTTTATGATATCTTAATAGTGTATATGAAAAAGTTTAGCTAGCAGCAAGAATTATTGTTTAATCTCTGTAATGCTAGACAAATACTAGTTTTTACCAGGCTGGAGAAGACTATATATTAACCACTGTAATAAATAGCAAAAAACAGTTTGTTTGATTATTGTCTTTTTGATGTATAAAAGTTAAGAAAGCTTTTGTTGAATCTGTTGGGTTTTCATATCTAGTGTTGCAATCTAATAGGCAATATCCCGATTACCAAGAAAACAGAGCGGAGGGATTGTTGCTTCAGCTACTACTGTTTATAGACAAACGTTCTTCGTCCGAAGAACAAGTGCAAAAAATTAAGGCTTACTTACACAGTTTGCGCTCTGATTACTCTTTCAAATTGGATGTGATAGAAATCGATAAACAACCACATCTAGTTGAATACCTAAAATTAGTCGCTACTCCTGCACTGGTAAAAATAGCCCCTTTACCGAGACATACTTTGGCTGGCAGTAATCTGATTCAGCAACTAGAAAAATGGTGGCCGAAGTGGCAAGAGGCGCAAACAGAACTGAAAACCAATGGTACTAATGGTAATGGTAAAAATTCGGTTGAAAATCAGAACCCAGAATATAGTGGCAATTACGCTGAGAAAATTAAGCTGGCTGATGAAATTTTCCGTTTAAAACAAGAAAAAGCAGAATTAGTAGCCCAACTGCGTTTCAAAGATCAAATTATGGCTATGCTAGCCCACGATCTTCGTACACCTCTAACCGCAGCATCTATGGCGGTTGAAACTATTCAATTATCGGAGCAAAATGAGCAGCTAGAGGCAGCTAAACTACAAATTCTTAAACAAAAACTGTTTAGACAAGCAAAAAGCCAGTTTGGAATTATGGATCACATGATTGGTGATCTGCTACAAAATTCTCAGAGTATCAATGCTAAATTACAGGTCAAACCAAAGCCTTTAAATTTACAGTCGTTGTGTCTTGAGATAATTGCTCAGTTTGATTCGCGATTACAGCAAAAGTCGATGACTTTCAAAGAAGATATTCCCCAGGATATCCCTAAAGTCTATGCAGATGAAGAATTGATTCGTCAGTTAATTAGCAATTTACTAGATAACGCGATCAAATATACTCCTAAAAAGGGCGAAATTTCCCTGTCTATTTTGCATCGTACTAATCAAAAAATTCAGGTAAGCATTTGTGATACAGGGCCAGGAATTCCAGCAGAGAAAAGAGAGCGAATATTTGAAGATAATTTTCGTCTCCAGCGCGATCGCGATCAAGAAGGTTACGGGTTAGGATTAGCTATGTGTCATCAAATTGTCTGCGCTCACTATGGTCAAATTTGGGTTGAAAGCTCTCCCCAATCAGGTAGCTGTTTTCAATTTACCTTACTGGTTTATAAGTAATTAGTACTGCTATAGATCAGTCAAAAGTCAAAAGTTTAGCGATCGCTAATAATGTTAAGCTGATAAATTCTAGCCATTTTCTACATTAAAATAGCCATAATCTTCAACTTTTGGCAGAAATTCTAAAGGTTTATCTATTGACAATTTTTCGAGAAAAAGCACTAACACCCACTTATCCATTTGGTCGAGAAATGCCATTGATGGTACAAAAATTGCTTCTACTATTGTTGTTTGTCGAATAAACTGAGCAGTAGCTCTGGCTATTTTTTGAGCAAGAAAACAATTAGGAGCATCTTTCAAAGATAGTTCTTGCCAACAAAGGTGACTGCATAAATTAAGAGTATGGTTTAGTTTGACTGTTACCTGATAAACCTTTCTGCGTTTACTTTTAGCTGCAAGTTGTTGAGAACGATTAAATTGCAAATGGCGCGACCATTCTCCTGCTGCTACATCTATACCACCTGCTAGATAGAGAGTTTGTTCACCTTGGATATTCCAACGGTTGTTTGCTGCCAATCCTGTGTAACTAAAATCATAAACATTATAATTCCCATCGGGAAGATGCCGATAAGCTTTTCCCGACCAGGGTTCAATCAAATTTTGCAGCATTTGTTAATAACCTAATCCTTCATAGTCAGCAGCTAAAGTAGCGATTACTCGGTCGTATTCTCCCAGAGAGAGAATATCATAGGCTGTATGTCCTCCGAATTCTTGGAGAGGGGTAAAAAGAAATTCTTCTACTCCTTCAACGGTATATACTTTCTCAGCTAAAGAAGCGATTTGTTTGAGTTTAGCTAAATGTGCCTTAGCTTTATTGCTGGGAGAGGCATTGGTATTTTCCCACCGCCATAAAGTCTTGGAACTAATGTGTAGTAAATGACTCATGCGCTCTTGAGACAGATGAAGTTGCTGTCTAATGATTAGCGGATTTAATATTTCGCTACTGAGAACCATATTTTTTTTGTCGATTTTTAACTACACTTTAATTATAAATTTTATCGTCATTTGTCCAGACATAATTTTTGTAAAATTTCCGACAGAGTCAAAAGCAGAGATTTTTTGAGTGTTGTCTGGGAAAAGTTTCAGGACTGGTTGACTGACAAATTTTTTTTGTACGCTGGGGCGAAAAACGCAACTTGCTTCCCTAATAGTAATCCAATGCTCAAATTCATACTTGGTGTTGAGTTGCGCTACCGCTTAATCCAACCTACTAGCTATATCTCAGAAATAACAGCATTCAGCAGATCTCTTATAGCAGGAGCAAATTCCTGATTTAATTCAATATCAAATTCTTCTTCTATTGTCGCTATAAGTTCATCAACATCAAGTTCATCTGCCCCTAAATCTTGTGTAACGTCGCTATCTAGAGTCACGCGATCTGATTCTACTTCAAGTTGTTCAACTATTATTTCTTTTAATTTATCAAATACTTCTGATGAAAATAGATTTTCATTTTCCTCGTAATTTAAAATTCATTTTTTTTAAGAAATCAAAATTCAAATTAACAAGATTGCATTTATTTATTGATATTTAAGACTTCCATCTTCTTCATACTCAAGTTCGTGATATTTGCCTCCAAGTTTCAAGTCCCATAGGCAACGTTGATAATTTTTGGCTCCCATATCAAACGGATTGGTTCTATTTGCTCTTGCCCATTCAGCAACTTTTTGTTGAGTACTTAATCCTGTAACGTCCATTGCAAATTTAGCGATTTCAAAAAACATTTTATTTAATACCTATTGAATTATTTTTGATTTTTTTATAAGAACGATTTAATTACTGAAATACCAATACCCTTAGCAACATCTAAAGGATCAATTTTTTTAGAATGATGTTTATCGGATTGTCCGACATCAGGTTGCCAATACAGAGAACCTTGACTACCTTTTATTCTGCCGATACATCTACCATGCGAATCATAGCATTTGTATCTTTTTCCTTTACTATTTCCTTTTACTTGAACATTAATAGTACTAGGGGCATTTTGTAAAATTATATTTTGTACTTCTTGAGGCAAATGAGTAAATTTATTAGAAGGTTGAGGTTGATAACTTATAGAATTATTTTCGGTTATAACCAAAGAACTGTTTTGCTTATCTAATGCTGAATGTGTAATTTCTAACAAAATAGGTAAAGGTAACTCAAACCATTCTCCTAAAGCTCTATATTGTCCATATTTATTATGTAAAGTTGATTCTTCTTCAGACATTTGATTACTTTCATAAAAGTGAAGTAATTCTAATTTGGTACTGTTTCCTGTTTGCAGTTCTTTCAAACGATAAGCAGGATGTTTAGAAGTTTTACCAATTTTAGTTCGTTTAGTTTGAAAATCATAAATAAAGTAGATAAATCCAAAATCGCTCATAACTAAATGTTGTTGTAAATTACTCTTGTTTTCATCAAATAGTGTATTGTTAAGTTTAAATATAAGTCAGTGATCTGAAGTTAAATAATCATGCACATAGAGAAGAGCGATCGCGGAGCGTGGGCTGCGCCCCATCGCACTATTCACAATCTCTACACAAATAATAGCGCTCGCACTTTTGTCTATTATTTAAATTACTATTTACTATTTTTCATAGTCCAGTAAAGAAATAGCTTTATTTTTGATTTTATTCACGTCGATTAGGTCGAGTAACTCTTGTTCATCATAAGCACCACCAAAAGCTTCGATAGATGCACTTTCAAGAGCCAGTTCAAAGGCATCATTAACTATCTCGATTAAATCTTCTTTTTTGGCGTAATATCCCCCAGATTTTCTTCTCTTATTAGTTCTATTTATTTGTTTAACTGAATTATTAATTGAAAGTTTCCAAGATTTTGTTAATCTTTTTTCAGCATTTTCTTTAATTAAGTGTAGAAGTAGAATTATCATGTAGCTAAAGATTTTGTTGAGTTTATCTTCTACAGACATTTCTTCTAACTCATCAACAATTTGTAAAGCAGTTGCCAAATCTTGTTTTTCTATACTTTCTCGTAACTGTATAAGTTCTTCCATCTTCTTACATGAAATATAAAAAAGAATGATATAAGTAGTTATTAGTTATTAGTTAACTGATATATCATCAAAATTACTAACAACATTGTATCCTTGGCTATTTTCAATACTATTTTTTCGATCTAAAAGTACAGTTTGATAGCCTGCATTTTTAGCAGCATCTAATTCAGAAATAACATCAGATAAAAATAAAATTTCTGAAGCTGGGAGAGCGATCGCTTTTTGGATATTTTGATAGGCAGTAAGAGTTTTTTTATTGCCAATTTGGGTATCAAAATAACCTTCAAATAAATAAGTTAAATCGCCATATTGGCTATATCCAAAGAGTAACTTTTGAGCCTTAACTGAGCCTGAAGAAAAGACATAAAGTTTAATTCCTGCTTGCTGCCATTGCTTCAGATTACGATAAGCATCTTCATAAAGATGTCCCTGAAAGTGATGGTTTTTAAAGCCAGTTTCCCAAATGAACCCTTGTAAAGTTTTTAGAGGTGTAATCTTTTGATCTGTAGCAATCCAGTCTAATAAAGTGGCAATGACTATTTCTAAATCCGCATCTGGTTGTTTAATTTCGGCTTTTACTTGGGCAATAATGGTAGCTATTTCCTCTTCTTGAGCGTGCTGACGCACATAGTCAGGAAGTGCTGTAGTTGAATAGGGAAATAAAACTTGATGCACAAAATCAATAGCTGAAGTTGTACCTTCAATATCTGTAACAATTGCTTTAATTGCCAAAACGTGCCTCCAATAGCATCCGATTAAGCTCACAACTCAATAAAAATTCTAGACCTTCGAGATGACGTTGAGCTTGTTTCAAATTTTGTCCCCAAGCATATAATCCATGACCTCTAACTAGAAATCCATAGTTAAAAGGTTCTAGCTGCCAACGCTGCTTTAATTCCACTGCTAACTGCTTCATATCTTGATTATTGTCTAAAATTGGCAGAATAACTGGAGTTTCATGGGTAGTAACATTATTCAAGGCTTTTTGCATTTCGTAACCTTGAATGGTTAAATTGTTTCCCCGAGTTTGATTGGACAATACCGTAGCAGCAACTGTATGAGTATGTAAAACTGCCCCAATATCTAGGGACAAATCATACAAAGTCGTGTGTAATAAAGTTTCTGCTGATGGCTGCTTGTTGCCAGAATGTACCACTCCCGTTGGTTTTACCACCAAAAAATCATCTGGCTGTAAATTAGTTTTATCAACTCCCGAAGCAGTAACTAAACTTAAATGGTGATCCAGTCTGACTGAGAAATTACCACCAGTTGCAGGACACCAGCCTTTTTTGCCAATCCAGTCGGCGATCGCAATTAATTCGTCTACAGTTGTTTGATATAAAAGATTTGGTGACATTTATTAGTAATCAGTAATCACAAATAGGTTTTTGTTGCGATAATTTGTAGGCGTTGATAATCAGCCCACCAGTATCCATCACGGTAGAGAGTAGGACGCAATTTAGATTCAATTTGCTGCATCATAGCGATTTTAATAGAAGTTGACAAAGTAGCAAAGCGATTACGCTTCGCGTACCCTAACGGAACGCCAGCAAACATTTCGAGCCAGTTAATTAATCCTTGTTCTCCCTCTAGTTTAGTAGGACGAGGAAACAAAGCAGTATAATTTACCTCAAATCCTGCTTGTTCTAATAAAGTACTATATTCACCTTAAACGGTAAACCACCAAAAAATTAAGTTCACTTAATTACTAAGTAGAACGGGGTAAATAACAATAATCATCTAATCGGTACAAGGTTTGCTTCTTTAATCAATTGCTGCCCTTCCTTTGAAAGTAAAAGATTAGCGTAGGCTAGTCCTGACAGTTCATCAATAGTTCCGTCTTGGCGAATAATGATAAACAAGCGACGCACCAGAGGATAACTGCCATCTTTAAAAGCTTCGCTGTTAATTTTTCTCTCTTTCGTAAATGGATTGACATAAGCTTGAGAACTTCCTGGCGCTAGAAGTAGAGGACGAACGCTATGTTGATTGATGATAGTAGCAGCATAAGCATAGCTAAAGCTGCCTGGAGTACGATTTACTTTGCGAATCGCATCAGTAGAGTCTCTGACAAATTGCGTTGAAGCACCAAATTTAGTCAATTCTGGTTGCTCAAATAACAGCAACAGGCTACCAGGAGCTACTTTAGGATTCAACACAAAAGGTTTTGCTGGTAAATCAGGGCCGTTTAACTGTTTCCAATTCGTAATTTTCCCTAAAATCAGATCTCGGATTTGAGCAGTCGAGAGTTTGTCTATGGGAAGAGATGGATGAACAAAAAAAACAACTCCATCAGAAGCAATGGGAATTTGCTTGAGTCTAATTCCGCGTTCTTTAGCTATAGTATACTCTGAATCTTTTAAGGGTCGAGATGATTCGGCAAAACTAACCATACTATCGAGCAGCATAGCTATGCTACTAGTAGAACCAGGCTGAGTATAAAGAGGAGGTTCTTTATATTGGATTTTAAATCCTGGTTGAGCTTTAGTTAAAGCTTGTGTAATTTTGGGAGTATGCAAAGGTGCAAAAGGAATAGAGCTACCATACCAGAAAAGACCTTGAGGAACGTTGGTAACTTGTTCTAAAGTTGAATGGAGTTTAAGCTTACTCTGTGCATTTTTAGCTTCTTTTTCTTGACGCGCTGTAAAAGCGGACTTCACATCGCGATTTTGATACAAGAAAATTAGGATCATGATAAAAGTAAGCAAGACTAGAAATCTCAAGAAACCTAAACTGATAACATTGGCTTTTAGAGATTGTTTTAGCAGAAATTGTTTTAGCAGAGATTGTTTTGGAGGAGTTGATAAAAATGAATTAAGTTGATGTTCTTGCCTAAGCTCGATTTTGGTTAGAGTAGAAGACTGAGGCTTGAGAGGTGTCCCACAAATTCGACAGTTAGTGGCATCAACTGAATTGCGTTCATATTTGCAGTAAGGACAAGCAATAGTTTGATTGTGATTATCATCCATAATTATTGAGAAAAACTAATTGTCGTCAATTAATCCAGAGCAATCACTTCTGGATCTGACTGGTTTTCCCACAAGTCTGGGTTTTGGTTCTAATCCTGGGGCAATTACTGTTAATGGTTCTGGTAATCAGATTACACCTAGTAGCACGTCTAGATTAATTTGTTGGGTAAAGCGTGGGTAATTAGTAATGAGATAGTGAACTTTTACTTTGGTTTTTAACTATCTTGATAATAAAAAACTAAACCAGGAAAACCATCTGAAATAAGTCTTGAATATTAATCAACTAAATATATATACTCTTTATTACTTTAGCTATTTAGATAAGTAAAATTGTCTATGACTAAAGTTATAGTATATCAGTCCTAAATCATTGAGGATGGCTATATTCCTGTTTAAGTTGATTAATTATGATAGAAAAGTAGAGCTGCGTTAGAAAATACAGCATCAAAGGATTGATCACAAACAAAGTCTGCCCCGTTAGCCACTCTAAAATCAATGTGGGGATAATGCTGACGGCATTGAGCGATCGCTGTTTCTGCAATGTCTAAACCTACCACTTCCGCCCCAACTGCTGCAATTTCTGCGGTTAGTTGTCTTGTCCCACAGCCTAAGTCTAAAATACGTTCTCCTGGTTGAGGATCAAGTATAGCTAAGATTTTTGCGCCATATTACCACACATAGCTGTGTTTATCTTCGTAAAGCTCAACATTCCATTGGTTCATTTTCTAACAGGTAAAAATAATATCTCAAACAAATAACCGCATACTGATGGCATTTTATTCATATCAGGTTTATAACCGACTAGTAATGACTTAAAAAATATAATGCTCAACGAAATCAAAGTCGAAATAAGCAAATTGCTCCAAGATTTAATTTTTGTGCGGAACTTATCTTTGACTTCGATTGTAGCGATCGCTTTTTTTTGTAGTTTATCTGAGTTACCCAGCACTAAGATTTCGAGAACTGAAGAGGCATTACTTGCCAGTCTTGCCTGCGGTAATGGTATTTCTCACATGGATATGACTAAGATTATCCTCAAAAATTAAGAATATTGCCGTTATTAAAATATTTAAGAGGTCAATTGATGATCTCGCTTTAAATAATTCTGACCATGACCAATTTTTCCAACCCTTGACGAATCAACATCCTGAAATCGCCAATAGTGGGTGACTAAACTGCGTCGAGTGCGATGAGGATTGAGGACAGGTTGACCACCATGATACAACTGTGCGTGCCAAAGAAAAACCTCCCCTGCTTTGCCGATAAAAGTCTCTGATTGCAATCCATGCTTCTCTATTTGTGTTTCAATGTAGTCTGTTGCTTGTGGCATTTCTGTATCTACTGCACTCAGGTGTCCATGAGAAAAAGTGTAGGGAGGAATTTTATGGCTTTTGGGATAATATTTCAAAGGGCCAGATTCAACATGATAATCTTCTAGACAAATAGATGAGACTGCCATCTTATTTTGAACTGGTGGTGGCATATAGTAAGTATCAAAATGATAAGGCTGTTGACTTCCTTTTTCAAAAGTTAGTGAATTGATGATCATTGGTTCACCATCCAAAAGTTCTTCGAGAATCAGACAGAGTTTTGGATCAAGACTCAGACTACGACAAGCATCGGAGATAAGATAGAGATCATTAAGCTTATGAGAAATTGTACGAACCTCTTCTGGAACGTCTTTGAGTTTCATGCGTTTCCCAACTAAAGATCCTTCCAAAATATCTATAACCAGAGGATTATTATCACGTTGGCGATTTTGCCAGATCTCGTTTACTTCTGAAAGGAAGGTTTCTAATTTTTCTGGTTCAAAGAAGTTTGGTAAAATCAAAAAACCGTTTGCATTCCAGAAGTCTTGCTGCTCCTGCGTTAATACTCGTGAGAGAAGTTTGCGTTTTAGTTGCTTAATGATTTTTTCCATTCCAACTATTACTATATTTTACTTTGGTTATATTTTAGCTCCCCGACTAAGCTACGATTTTAATTGATGTTTGATTGAATTTTAATTAAGGTTAAGAAATGAATTATCTAATTGCTGTTTTACCCGATCGCTTCAAAGCTGAAGAAGCCTATACAGCGTTAGAAAAAGCAGGTATCCCTCTAGGCAAAATTGCGATCGCAGGCAAGGGTTACAAAACCGCCGATGAGCTTGGTTTAATTGATCCCATAACTCAGGCAAAGAAAAAAGCGATTTTTATGTCTTACTGGCTAGTTCCCTTTGGTTTTTTTGGGGGCTATGTATTTAACTTAATTACAGGTTTAGATACTTTAGATTGGGCAGGAGAGCCTGGTAATCATATTCTCGGAGGTGTTTTAGGTGCTATTGGTGGGGCTATGGGTAGTATTTTTGTTGGTGGTGGGGTTGGTTGGGCATTGAATACCAAAGATGATACAGTTCCCTATCGCGATTATTTAAATGCTGATAAATATTTAGTACTAGTTGAAGATGTAGGTGGTACGGGCGATCGCGCTTTGCCCATTTTACGCAAATTATCACCTGAAGTTCTTAATAGTTATGAGGTTTAATAAAAGCTATAAGTTTTTTAGTGACTGGGGATTAGGGACTAGTGCGGTTCGTTCCTAGCGAAATTGGGTAACACCCATATAAACTAGGGCTTCTAGGTTACCTAGATGATAACTAAAGAAAGTCAATCAACTAGCAAAAAAAGGTAGAAGAAAACGCGCACCAAATTGGAAGAAGAAAATTAAAGCCTCTCGTCGTTGGAAAAAAGCGCGGGGTGCTGTATCCAAAATACAAACAAAAGTAGCTCGACAACGCCAAGATTGGCAACATAAGTTGGCTTCAGAAATAGTTAGCGGTAATAGCTTCGTAGCCACAGAAAAATTAAACCTCAAAAACTTAACCAAGAAAGCTAAGAAAGGCAGTAAGCGCAAAAAACAAAAAACTGGGCTTAATCGTAACCTTCTAGATCTTGGAATAGGTAATTTAAAGAGCTTAATTAAGTACAAAGTAACTGAGGCAGGAGGTATCTATATTGAGATACCAACGCGCAAGGTTGCTCCATCTCAAACTTGTCCTGGATGCGGTATCAAACGTAAAAAGGATTTGAGCGAACGGATTCACACCTGTGATTGTGGGATAGAGTCTCTTGAGCGAGATGTTGCAGCAGCAATGGTTATGCTTGATTACGCTAGGGGTAAGGAACTTGCCTCTTCAGATGTCGAGTCGCCAAGCTCTACTTTGTGCGGAAGCATGAAGCAACTTGGGGCGTTGAAGCGTCAGAAACTCCTTCCAAATCAAAGATTTGGTGGGAGTAGTTCATTCGTAATTGTTCCAGTTGCCATAATCTGTTCCTCTTAAATTAATTGCTCTGACAAAAAGTATTTGTATAGTGTTTTACTGATGTACAAAGTAACAATACAAAATACACTCGTAGATTATACTAAATTGAGTTGTCAAAAACAATGCAAAAAAACAGGTAAAAACAAGCAGATTTTTTGTGTAGGGTTTCTAAACTTTGGTTGAGTGCAGTCAAAAGTCATTTATTTCATTGATCATTGAACATTTAACATTTATCAACGATGTTCAATATTTACAGAGTTTAAGCATAGCTTCCAAATGTAGGGATCAAGCACCGAAGTCAAATATCGATACCTTGATGAACCGACACGAATTTCAACCAAACGTAACTCTAAAATTGGATTACCCTAGTAACCAGTTCCCAGCAAGATAATTAATGCTTTTAAAACGAAAAATTAGGATTGTTATAGCTATTAGCTTCATGCTCTTGTTAATATCTGCCCAAATATTACTTAATCCTTCTCCCAGATTAATTTCTGGTTTATCTACTTATATTTGTCCTGAAGCAAGATATTTTTTCAGCACAGATAAGCCTTTAATTGCACTGACAATTGATGATAGTCCTGATGATAATGACCTCGCTCCTAATACTACTGTAGAGATTTTAAAAGTTTTAGCTCGATATCAGGTTAAAGCAACTTTTTTTATCATTACTAATAAAGCTCAAGCTAATCTTCAGATAATTAAAAATATTGTAGAACAAGGTCATGAATTAGCTAACCACTTAACCGAGGATCAATCAAGTATTAAACTAGGCGAGCAATTCGAGGCTAAATTTAGGCAAGCAGATCATTTTTTAACTCAATTTACCCCTATTAATTGGTTGCGTCCTGGTCATGGTTGGTGTAATGTTCAAATGACTAAGATAGTCAAAAAATATAATGATCAAATTGTTTTGGGTTCAATTTGGTCATATGATACGGCCATACCATTCTCTGGGTTTTCTAGTTGGTATATTCAACGTAATACGCGCCCTGGCTCGATAATTATCTTGCATGATAGTGGAGAGCGGAACAATCTTAGAGGTAAAAATACTCTCAAGACTTTAAACTTAATTATTCCTCAATTACAACAACAAGGCTATCATTTCGTTACCCTTTCAGAATTAGAACTGCTAGCACAAAAAACAACAATTAAATCTTTTTAAGATTAAAAAATGTAGCTGATAGATTAAGGAAGAGCGAAGAAAAATCAAGAAATAAATAGAGCCATGATAATATTTTGCCAATAATTTAATTGGAGCAAGAGACAAGAGTGAGTCGATTACTAATACGCCTAGCTATTGGCGTAATCTTCGCTATTTTTGGGTTATTTAACTATTACACTAATGTTAGTGAAAATCCCATTACTGGCGAGAGTCAAAGAGTCCAGCTTACCCCAGAACAAGAGGTAGTTATTGGTCGTCAATCTGCACCCCAAATGGCAGCCCAACACGGTGATTTATATCCAGATCAATTGTTACAAAACTATTTAGATCAAGTAGGAAATCGCATCGTCCAAAATTCAATAGCCAAAGATTCTGCCTATCCTTTTGATTTTCATCTATTACGAGATCCAGAAACAATTAATGCTTTCGCTCTCCCTGGAGGACAAGTATTTCTTACCGCAGGTTTATTTAGACGGCTCAATTCCGAAGCGCAGTTAGCAGGAGTTTTAGGTCATGAAGTTGGTCATGTAATTGGTAGACACGGTGCGGAACATTTAGCCAAACAACAGTTAGGAAGTGCTTTAGTTAACGCCGTGGGGATTGCTGCTAGTGATAGTCCTCAGAGTGCTAGACAGGCAGCTATTTTGGCACAAGCAGTCAATCAGATGATCAATCTTAAGTATGGCAGAGACGACGAATTAGAAAGCGATCGCCTGGGATTTCAATTTATGACCGAAGCTGGTTACAACCCTGTAGGCATTGTAGAGTTAATGCAGATTCTCAATTCTGCTAGAGGTAGTGCAGGCGGACAACCAGAATTTATGAGTACCCATCCTAACCCCGAAAATCGTATCGGGCAGTTAACTAACATTATCAATCAAGAATATCCTAATGGAGTTCCTGGTGTATTAGAAGAAGGAAAAGAACGCTTTACTCAAGTATTAGAAAGTCGTTTTTAATCAGCTATAAGCTATAAGCTATAAGCTTTTGAGGTTAAAGTAGTTAGTATTTTTAAACTAAAAACTAATAACTAATAACTAATAACCAATAAACGGATTAAATTTTAAATTATGGATATAACTACTATTTATTGGATTGTCTTAGCATTAATGGCGGTGGGAGTAATTGGATCAATTATTCCTGGGTTACCTGGCAGTAGTCTTATTTTGGTTGCTATTGTAATTTGGAGTGTTGCCACTGGTTTTGCAGGTATTGGTTTACCGATGATTCTGATTTTTGCTGTTTTGATTCTCAGTGCTGGGGTGGAATATCTAGCTGTGTATTTTGGCGTTAAACAGGCTGGGGCAAGTAAATGGAGTCAGTATGGTGCGATCGCAGGAATGGTTGTCGGCTTTTTGGGTTTATTACCAGCTTTACCCCTTGGTGGGCCATTATTTGGGGTATTGCTCGGTGCAGTATTAGGCGCGTTTATCGGCGAGTATTTCTATCGTAGTAACTTGGATTCTCGTGAGCGTCTGCAACAAGCTTTAAAAGCCAGTACGGGTATTGTTGTCGCCTCGATTATTGGTAATGTAATTGAAGCTTTATTAGCTGCTTTGGCAGTGGCGATCTTTATTTATTCCACTTGGTCTTTGGTTTTTATTAATTAGTCAATGGTTGATTGTCTAATAGAAAATAAATCTACCGTTTATTAATTCTCTGGTTTAGATTAGTAGCGACATAATTATTTTGATCACAAAAGTTACTAATGGCTACTCAACCTATAATTACCAAAGCTCTTAATGATGTTGTTATTCCAAAGAATGCAGCCGATACTGCGATTAATTTATTTCAGCACTTTGATGATCCCTTTACTACTGGTAAGATAGCTCGTTTTGAACTTGCTGATACTTCTTTAGGTGGGGGAGTAACCAATGTCCTATTATTTGATCAAGCTGGTGTTGGTGCGCCAGCAACGGTAACAAACTTCCTGAATTATGTTAATGATGGAGATTATGTAAATTCTATTATTCATCGCTCTGTACCTGGGTTTATTATTCAGGGAGGAGGTTTTACAATTGAGGATTTAGACATAGGAACAGTTTCTAGCGATCCGCCTGTAGTCAATGAGTTTAATTCTCAACGTTCCAATACTAGAGGCACGATCGCGATGGCAAAGTTAGGCAATAATCCTAATAGTGCTACTAGTCAGTGGTTTTTTAATTTGGCTGATAATTCCGCTAATCTGGATAATCAAAATGGTGGGTTTACCGTTTTTGGTGAAGTGTTAAGCGATACTGATCTGGCACCGATAGATGCGATCGCTAATTTACCTTTTTACGATGGCAGTAGATATTTTAATCAGCCTGCTTTAACTGATTTACCCGTAAATTTTCAAGATTCTAGCAATCAAGATTTTGATGATGATGATGATTTGGTTCGCTATAGCAATATTAGCGTTGTGCAAGCAGATGAGCTTGAATTTAAAATTATCAATAACTCTAATCCTAATTTAGTCGATTTAACTCTCAATGAAGGAGAATTATTGCTCGATTATAGTGATAATCAGATTGGAAGAGCAGAAATCACCATCAAGGCTACAGATTTACTCGGTGATTCAGTAACAGACACTTTTACCGTCACCATAGGCGATGTTGAACCTGATCCTAGTAATCATGGTGACACAATATATCGCTTTTTAAATAATGATACGGGAGTTCATCTCTATACTGCCTCAGAAGTGGAACGGGACTATATATTAAACAACCTGCCTAACTATGTTTCAGAAGGTTTGGCTTATGCCAGTATTGATGCTTTAACAGGTAATCCTGAACCACAAAAAGTTTATCGTTTTCTCAATAGCGATACAGGAACTCATTTATATACTATTTCGGAAGTAGAAAAACAGTCAGTTGAGGCAAATTTAGATAATTACAATTTAGAAAGTGAATCTTTTTATGCTTACGCTGAATCACAACCTGATACTATTCCCGTGTATCGCTTTTACAATACTCAAACAGGAGCGCATTTTTACACACCTTCAGAAGTAGAAAGAAATGTAGTCGAAGATACTCTGCCTAATTATCAATCAGAAGGAATTGCTTATTATGCATTGCCTATTTGACACACTCTCCCGTTAAGCTGACGCTGTAAGGGGAGAAGTAATAGGTAAGGGATGTGCAAGCAAATAAAATACCACCAGTTAGGTGGGAATGATTGTGATATCCCATTTTGGTAATATTGAAGACTGTTGCCAGAAGGGTTGATAGTGCTTTAACTCCTGGGATAAAACTTTGACTCCTTTTTCATAGGTGGTCTCTACCAAATGCACAATTGGTTTAATTCCTTTCCAAGTCATATTGCTAGTCCATTTTAGAGCAGCTTCAACCGAGTCTAAAATGGCACCATTCCAATAGTTCTCTAGCGCTGCC
>JBOFLX010000027.1:0-46770 GCA_051658085.1 Waterburya sp. | reverse complement strand
TTTTCAAGTTGATTTTTCAAGGTTTTAAACAGTTTTAGGTATAATATAAGTTTTAATTATCTTACCCTTGATTAATGCCTTGAATCTTGGCTATTTTTTAGTTCTTATGAACTAATATTTATGGCTTTAATTCTTTTTTCGCTCTACTGAATTTCTGTATTTACTCATCTATCTGAAGATATGCAGTTTGCATGGTTAAAAGAATTATCTAGAATTACCAAGCCAGGAGGATATTTATTATTGACCACTCATAATGATGACTTATTTCCCTTTAGTTCAGGAATTGAACACGATAAATTAGAGCAGACAGGCTTTTGCTTTTTAATCGGCAAGAATACCCCAGGCTTACCTGACTTCTATCAAACTACCTTTCATAGTCGTAGTTATGTTTCTCATGTTTGGAGTCAATATTTTAAGATTCAAAATATTATTAATCGAGGAATTTTAAATCATCAAGACATAATTGTATGTCAGAAGTAAAAAGTTAGAGGATCTCTTTGTGTTTTTTTTGGGTTGAACGCAACACAATATTGTAATCCTGTCCTGAAAAATTTTTATGTAGGTGATATCAAAGGCTACAGAATTAAAAATTATTGTGAGTTAAAAAAGTTATATAACACTCCTAATTGAATTGTAAAAATTATTCTGTTAAGCATCATTCATCTTTTTTTATAATTTGTTATTTTCACGAATTATTTAGGACTGTTATTTCAGCCATGAAAATTTTTCCATATCTATCGAAGTTGCGAGTCTTTTAATTGTGACTCGATTTTTAATCCTCATAAATTGAAAAAATGAAAACAAATGTAGATGTAGATGCCAATTCAGTAGAAGCAGATTCACTTAAACGAGTATTTGGATTGCCAACGCTGATAATTTATGGAGTTGGTGATATTTTAGGTGCTGGAATTTATGCAGTGATCGGCAAAATTGCTGGACTTTCTGGCACTTTGGTTTGGGCTTCCTTCTTGACTGCGATGGTTGTTGCAGCATTCACGGCTTTAAGTTATGCCGAGCTTGGTAGTCGATTTCCCCAAAGTGGAGGAGTTGCCTGCTTTGTCCACAGAGCGTTTCGCATTGACTGGCTTTCAGTCTTAGTCGGGTGGTTAATGTTTTGTACTTGTTTAGTTTCGATGGCGACACTCTCGAAAGCATTTGCAGGCTATCTCAATGCTTTTGCACCAGCTATTCCAGCTTGGCTGATTGTCTTAGCACTTTTTGCAGTCTTGGCATTTGTTAATTTTAGAGGCATGAAGGAATCTTCGGCTCTGAATATTGTTTGCACATCTATCGAGGTAACAGGTCTTGTAATTGTGATTTTGGTTGCCATCTTATTTTTGAGTGGTGGTGGTACAGTTACTCCTGCTGCTGTCCCCAATGAACAAACAATAGGTTGGGTGGCAGTCGTTCAAGGAGCAGCACTAGCATTCTATGCCTTCATTGGCTTTGAGGATATTGTCAATGTTGCGGAGGAAGTCAAAAATCCTGAACGCAATGTTCCAAAAGCTATCCTATTTGCCTTAGCGATCGCAGGTGTAGTTTATATATTTGTCTCCTGGCTGGCACTTCAGGTACTCAATCCCTCAGATATTGCTGCCTCAGAAGCTCCCCTATTAGATGTGGTGCGTCAAGCGCAGCCCAATTTTCCCCAGGTCGTGTTTACAATTATTGCTCTGTTTGCCGTACTTAATACAACCCTGCTTAATTTTGTCACAGCCTCGCGACTGTTGTTTGGAATGTCCCGTGAAGGGTTACTACCAACTTGGTTAGGGAGATTACATCGACGCAGAGCCACGCCTTATCGAACCTTTCTAGTTATTTTACCAATTGCCATTTTTCTAGCTCTTTCTGGGACACTAGAATTTTTAGCAGGAACTACTGCTACCTTAATTTTGGCAATGTTTTGTCTGGTTAATCTCTCACTGCTGTTGATCAAACGTCGAGATCCTGAAACTAACGGTTTTAAAGTTCCCTATATAATACCAGCGATCGCCCTACTGTTTGATGTGATTTTAGTTGCCTTTGCTTCTCCAGAAAGTCACGTTTTGGCACTAATATTTACAGCAATTGGAATACTTTTAATTCTGTTCCAAAAGGCTGTAAAAAAAAGGCAATTGCCAAACATTTAACCAAATAAACGGAATTCCCCATTCTCTGCGAAGCAGGTTGGGGTACTTCATGAGACTTTCTTTAGAGGTTTGCGAGTGATCTTTTTCCAGTTAGGTTTGAGAGATAACCAACATACAGACAAAAACAAAGTTATGAGGAGCTGGGTAATACTGATAATAGATAAACAATCTTGTGCAAATATATCCAGGCTTCTGTCGATAATTCCAAATAACCAAGCAACATTACCTAAAAACCAAATTCCGCTTTTAATTGCGATTGTAGCATTAGTAGTGTCAGTATCTTTAGCTAGATTTTGTGATGAGTCAATGTCAAACATACTCTTCAATTCTTGAATAAAATTTAGTTTTAGGAGCAACAAGTCTATTAAGCAAAGATGACTAACAACATTGTTTCATACCTCTATCTTGAGGCTTATTTTCAAGCCATTTGCTATTAGTTCTTTAGGCTTTATACTCTCTTGAAGGTAATTGAGCAGAGGCTTTGTTAGAACCATATAAGTCTACAAATCTTCTATATAGCCACATGGTTTCGTGCTTAGATATATTTTTTAAGTTGACTAAACGGTTTGTCTTTCTTTGAGCCAACTTATTTAAATAGGGTAAATCTTCAAACAAAGTCAAACTAGAGGCAAAGTGCAAGACTAATTTCAATAAAGGTTTCGGCCACTCTAGATTACTGTAAATATCTATAAATAGCTGATGCTCTTTTTCACTGAGAGGAAAAGCGTTAAATAACACAGTGATGTTTTTGTCGTTGTAGAGTGGAATGCTAAGTTCAACGGTATAAGGAGTATGCAAAATTAAGTTGACTTCAACTAGAGGTTGTCGCCAAATTCTTAGAGCGTTCATTGGGGAATCTAAAACAGTCTGAAATTTAATTATTCCTCCCCTAAGTGTAGGTTGAACATCACTGACTTTAACAATCCTTAAATTATTGAGACTAAAGCCATGTATTGTTTCCAAATGCTTCAAATTTAACAAGTGATACATTTGGCAGATATGAGAAAAAGGTAATATGTATATCTGTCTGATCTTATGTCGATCCTGCAATGCTAGTATTCTGTTTTGAATGATACTTTTATACAATTCAAGTTGTTCTGAGGGTAAATCTAGTTGATAGCTTTTTGAACTGCCACTAGCACTATCTAAACTTACTTCGGGTTTCAAATACAGCCAGCTTACAAACACGAAAAATGTAGTAAAGAGTTGAGCGATTTCTAAAATAGATATATAGCCGTTGCCTAAAGCTGCGATTGTGCGCTCACCGATGCCAAATGCGCAAGATGGAATACCAACTGCCCAAATACCACTTCTAGCAATAGAGACAAAAATTAAATTTTCTCTAGCTTCCTTTTCTTGCCTATACATAGCTCGATCTTCTTTAAGGACAGATGTTTGATTAGTCATGGAAAGTATCTTAATTGCTAAACAGCATTTTTTTGTGTATTTGTAAATACAAAATTAACAATATTTATTATTTTTTTCGTCTATCCCAGGTTGAGTTTTTGCTACTTGCTACTTGCTACTTGCTATCTGCTACTTTTGAGCAGACAATCTGTGTGTCTTAACTTAATCTTGTACGACTATATCTAGACCAGGTATAGTCTGGCTGATATAATAAAAAGTTCTGAGGTGAAGACTTAAACCGCCACATCAAAATATAAACATTTATTAGGAGAATTTAAATCAGCAATGGCTAAACGTGTATCTGTAGTTTTAAACCAAAGTGTTAGTAAATTAGGCAATAACGGCGATCTAGTAGAGGTTGCCCCTGGTTACGCTCGTAACTATCTAGTTCCTCAAGGTTTGGCTAGCATAGCTACTAGAGGAATTATTAAACAAGTCGAAGCTAGAAGAGAAAAAGAAAGACAACAAAAACTAGCAGAAAAACAAGCAGCCGAAAACAAAAAAGTTGCTTTCAAAACTATTGGTAAATTAACTATCCGCAAACAAGTAGGGGAAGAAAACGCGATTTTTGGTACAGTTACTACTCAAGAAATTGCCGATGTAATTAAACAACAGGCTGGAATCGAAGTAGATCGTCGTGGGATCGAAGTACCCGACATTAGTACAACTGGTGATTATCAAGCAGAAGTCAAACTACACCCTGAAGTTACAGCTACTGTTGATTTTCAAGTTATTCCACAATAAGAGATGAAGGATAAATTATGAAGGATGAGGAAGCTTTTAAAGCCTTTATCCCTCATTCCTTATCCCTCATCGTTTTTGTTTCCGTTGCTGTCCACCATGCTAGACCATAGTTTTGAACTGGTTCATTAAATTGGTGACGATAGTAAACGCGAATTTTATAACGTCCTGTAGTGGGGATCGGACAGAAAATGTGTTCGACGCTATCTTCAAAACTAGAAGAAGAACAAACATTTCTCATATTACTGCTTTCCTCTACAGGTAAAAGATAAATATCCAGATTATTCAAACCGCGATCGCGAAAAGTTTCCCCTTCATCATATTCTCCATTAAAATTGCGATCATTCAACAATACTAAGCGATCCCAGGTTAAAGTAATAGCTGCATAACTTCCCCCTACTAAAGGTTGTTGTAGATAATATTCCTGATAACCATTAGCTGATACTTGTCCATAGTCCCAACCCTTCGCACCTACTAACCGCTCTTTACCTCTATTTTTATTAGCTTGTCCTGCACTAAACTGTTGATAAGCTCGCCAAACATTAAGATGTCCTGTCCCCATTTGCATATCTACAGGCACACGAGGGTTTAGATAGGCATCAGAATCCAACCAAGTATGATTTTTCTCTCCCAGAATAGTACGTTCCATCCCTAACAACTTACCATCACCGCGATCGGCAATTTTATCAGCAGAGTTGAGTAAAACGGCTTTCATTACCTCGTGACGGCGAGAATCTAAACTCCAGTTAATTGCTTGAGATTTTGGCTTTAATAAGCGTTTATCCCCATATTCTTGTAATAATGCCACTGCTCCTGTAATGTGTGGGGAAGCAAAACTAGTACCACTAACTTTTTCAATTTCTCCTTTCTGATTGTAAACAGAAATTTGTCCTCCAGGGGCAAGTAAACTAATTGCCCGTCGTTCACCAAAATTAATTTCTTTCTTAATAAAGCTTCGTCCAATTCCCTCTGGCAAATCACTCAAATTAGCAAAATCAACTTTCTTAAATTGTCCTTTTCTTCTGGTTGTATATGCGGTGGTGATCCCATTAAAATTATCTGTCGGGATCGGAATTCCTCCTGTCCCTTGATTCCCTGCTATTACATATAAAACATCGTGTTTTTGGGCAGACCAATCAATACAAGAAGTCAATAAAGCTTTACCATCTAAACGTGCCTCTTTGCGTTCATCTCGCTCCAAAGACTCTCCAAAACTAAAATTGATTGCCCTGACATCTCCGCTATTTTGTTGAGCAATATGCTGACTAGCTAAACATTCTTGAGGCTGTCCGCCTTCATTTAAAGAGCCTACCGCCGAAGCATATAGCTTGGCTTCTGGAGCAATTCCTTGTAAATATTTATCTTGAGCAATCATTACCTGTGCAACCATACTGGCATGATCATCAACATTCTTATCTGACTTGGGAGGAAGATTGCGGTAAAAAACTGCTGCGGGTTTAATTGCTTTAAGGTTTTTAGCTGCTTTATCTTGACCCATTTTTACAGGGCGACCTACTTCTACTTGACCAATACTAATTTTACGACCCAACAAATTATAGGGAGCTTGATGTAAACGTCGAGCATTCACTCCTTTGTCGCCGATTGAATCACTCAAAGCCAAAGCAGGAATAATGAGAGCAGAAAATATCCAACCAGACACCAGAAATGTTAATTTTTTACCCATAATTTTTCGTTGATGATTATCGGCTTTCCTCACTATGTGTCGCAATTACCGTACTAATGTGTCACAAAAGCTTGCCGAAATAGTATATTATAAGTTAAAAGTATGTCAGGCTAATCTGAAAACTTCAGGCTTAAACTTACAAAAGCAAAGCCAAACAGCAAAGCCAGATCCTAAACTATTTATTCAACATATCATAATAGAAAAGATTGAGTGTATGACAAAACAAGTTGCGCATCCGATGATGAAATTGCAACGCAAGGTATCCTCCTTAGTAGATTCCAAAGTTGTTAAACCTGATGACCGTATTGGTAAAATTGCACTGTTATTAGGCAATGATTGGTCATATTGGAAAAATGAATTGTTAGATTTTGATTTCTCTCCCCAGGACGAAATTAAGGAACTTTTAGCAGTAGAAGATTGGGATGAAGAATAAGACTATCGGGCATAGTAGTCTGTCAAATATTAATTGCTCGGTCAAGGTTAGGTAGTAGGTAGTAGGTAGTAGGTAGTGGGTAGTGGGTAAAAAACTCATTACTCATTGCTTCAAGCTTTCTCACCCATCATTAATGAATTGACAAAGCAGTAGTAGTTGCCTGGTTGATTAACAAAACTTACAAAACTAGGGAAACCCAACGAAACATAGCTTTAAATTGGTTTTCCTACTCAATCCAATCCTAAAAATTTGCTTTTAAAATATGTTAGATTTTTTGTTCAATTGAACCTCGTTGATAAATGTTCAATGATAAATGAAGTGAGTCCTCTCTCAACTATTGATTTAAGTGCGTAACAGCTTAAAAGTTTGACTAATTCCTTATTAATTAATTTATCTGTCCTATTTGATAAACCTACAGGTATTGCAACTTATGCGCGCAATATTATTCCCAGCCTTAATAGTCTCAACCCAACGCTTCTATCAGCAATAAAATTTGAGCATTATCAAAACTATCTAATTGCTGATGATATGACCCCTGCCCAGGGAAGCAAAGGACATTTGAAACGTTTATTATGGACACAGTGGCAACTTCCTCGAATTTATCAGCAATTACAAGCAGATTTAATTTATTCGCCAATCCCAGAAGCACCTCTATATAGTCAGTCTCGCTATGTGGTAATGTGCCATGATTTGATTCCCCTGCGCTTTCCTCGTTTGACTTCTCCTTTAACTAATTATTTTCGCTATGTTGTCCCATTGGTATTAAAACAGGCAGAACATATTATTTGTAATTCTAAAGCCACGGCTAGAGACATAGTAAATTTTTATGGGGTTGCTGCTGATAAAATTACGCCGATTTTATTGGGATACGATGCTAGTAATTTTTATCCTCGACAAGGATCGCATCTTTCTTTAACTAATCCTTATTTTTTATATCTTGGTCGTCAAGATCCTTATAAAAACTTGACAGGCTTAATTAACGCTTTTGCTGCCATATCAAATTCAGATTATCATCTAGCGATCGCAGGTTCAACTGATCCTCGCTTTACTCCGCAGCTACAATTACAAGCTAAAGAATTAGGAATTGAAAAACGGGTTATTTGGCTAGATTATCTCGATTATCAGGAATTACCTTTAGTTATTAGTGGTGCAGCAGCTTTAGTTTTCCCTACGCTTTGGGAAGGTTTTGGACTACCTGTATTAGAAGCAATGGCTTGTGGAACTCCTGTAATCAGTTCAAATTTGGCTTCTTTACCCGAAATAACTGATGAAGCTGCAATTTTAATCGATCCTTACAATACAGCAGCTATTACCTCGGCAATGATTGATATTATTAAAGATGATAAAATGCGATCGCAACTTAGTCAACTCAGTCTGCAACAGGCACAAAAGTTTAGTTGGGGAAAAACAGGGGTAGCAACGAGGGAAGTTTTGGAACAGTATTTGTGAAAAGGCTTTATCGATCTATCAGTACTAGGGGAACTCCAAAAAATAAATTATCCCACTCAAAAGGCAACTGCGATCGCCAGATCCACAATTCATTGTTTAAAACAAAAAAAATAGGGGTTAGGGCATTGCCTTCCCCTTATATTATCTAATATTAATTATTAAGTTAAACCACCAAAGACACCTTTGAGGGCTGCGATCGCATCTTCTGCTGCTGACCAAATATTGGTTTCTGGTTCTTTACCAACTAAGTCACGCACACCATAAAAGTAGATTGCACCTTTTAGTTGTTCTTGATGAGCGCGATTTTTAAAGTTTACTTGATTAATAGGATCAATTAATTTTTGTAATGTACCATCAGTTGCTTGGGCTGCCTTATGAATCAATAAACCAGTCATGACTAATTGATGTTTCAGTCCTTCCTGTTGCATATATTTTTCATACAAAGAAAGCTCAGAACCTGACATAATTTGCTCAATTTTTTCGATCAGATTCGTGACTGTTTCATTAGCACTAGAAGCCATTCCTAACTCCTTAATTGCCTCATCAATCTCATTTAGACTTTCGTAATCGTCTTTGAGCATATCGTTCAAAGTTTCTGTAACTTTATCGCTATCAGTACTCATTCCCAATAGCTTTTGTTCATTAGAAATCATTAATTGTTGCAGAGCTTTTAAGTCTGATAACTTAGTAGCGATCGCTTGTTTTCTAGTCGCTTCTAATGTTGTTGCCATAATTAATTTACTCCAGTTTTTAATAAATACTGTTAGATATTTTTAGTGTGGCGTTAATTTAAACAAAAAACATCTTACTTGTGGTTTATTAAGCTAAAATTATCTACTATCTCTATTATCATCAATTAATTTATATAAAACAGATTTTTTTTTATGAGGACGAAGAGAATAATCTGAACATTCTTTGGCTTCTGAACGCAAAACTTTGCTAGGATGAACAGCACATTTTAGATAAGAATTATTGTGAAAAAACTGACATTTAGTGCAAGGAATTGAATTAAAGTTATTAAGAGATTTCTTGGAGTTAGCTGAAGAGCCTGTAGCGGTATAATTTCTTAATTCTTTGTTAATTTTTGCTATTCGCAGATAACTGATTATTCCTACCCAAGCTACCGTAATTAAGATTAATATTCCTAGAATAGTACTGATTTTTGCAGTATTACTTTCTTTTGCTAAAGACTGTTCTGAAGAAATTTCAATTAAGTTAACTTGCTCACTACTTACTGGAAGTAAATGACAATTTTCCAAACAGTATTGATTAATATTATACTCAGAGTCTCTTACTTTATTTTGCACAATTTTCATGTTCCATTTTTCATAGCCACTATCTTATTTTTTGTTTTTTTCTGGTTTGATTCATCTTTCAAAAGTTATATAGTTATACGACTATGGTTTTGATGCTTTTTACGAGCCAGTGGTAGCTTATACCAAGGCAAATTAGGATATTGATGATGTTCCCAATGGTAGCCAAAATGATAACAGGTTATAAAAGACCAAAATAATGAATAATTAATACTTTTAGTTCTATGGCAATTGTTTAAAGAGATCTGGTTTGGTAAATCGTTTAGTTTATCTTGTTGCCGATGGGGTAGAAATATTCCAAAGGTAAATAGTTGCAAAGAGCTAATTAAAATTGGAATTACCCAAAATAAAAATATATTAACTAGTGAAATATGTAAACTAATAAAACCACCAAAAATAATAGCCATCCCAATTAGCAATATCCAAGTTTGTCTGCCTTGTTGATATTCTTTCATAAAGTTTCCATACCAAAGCAGAAAATTATTAGAATCTGAAATATAAAAATCTGGATCTTTTTCGGTAGCAGGATAGCGATGGTGTAGCCGATGGTTTTCTGCCAAAACTTGATATGGTAATAACGCGTATAAAAAAGAAGTTAGATAACCAATCCCATTATTAACTTTTTTATTTTGAGAAATAACTCCATGTATTGCTTCGTGAGTTGTAATAAAAAGTCCAGTATGAAGAAAAGATCTGAAGAAAACTCCCACAATAATCCATAAGGGAAAGATATGAGAAATATCTAATCTTAATAATCCAATTAAACTAATAAACCAAAGAGATATTAAAGTGACTCCGACAATAATTCCTATTGGGAAATCAGTTTTAATTGCAATTAGTTTGGGAACAGAAAGATATTGCATAAATTATCTTTGTATATGAGCTATGGTTCAGATAAGTTTTTTTTGTCTACCTACTTAAAATTATTAGCATTTGCCAAACTAGAGATATGAGAGAAATAACAATTAGACTTGGGTAGTATTTTCTGAGTTAGTTTGCTGTTTTTCTAGAGATTTAGATGTAACCAATCCTTCTAATTGCTCTAAGAAAATACTTTTTTGCTGTTGTTCTTGAGTGACCAAGGCAACTAAATGAACGATCGCTAAAGAAACTGCAATTGCTGAAAGAATATAGCTATGAATGGTGTAAAAATGCACAATAGTTGTGGTATTAATGCCTCCGCCACCTGTCAAAATATCTCTCAGAATTGTGCCGATTAAAGGAATACTGGCAATAGTCCCAAGTTCAATTTTTAAACGCCAGTAGCCTAATTGACTCCAAGACAAAATCATTGCTGTCCAACCCAAACCAATAGTTGCCAAAGTCAAAAAGATACCGCTTATCCAGGCAGTCAACCAAGTACGTCGAAATTGTCTACCAAGAAACAAAACTATAATTTGAATCAAGGCAACGACAATGATGCCATTACCTGCCCAGTTATGTAAGCTAAGAATCAACCAACCATTAGGGATTATTTCTTTAATTTGTTCTAAAGATTGATTAGCATCTGTGGCTGTAGGTTCATAATAAAAAGCGATCGCGATACCTGATATAGCTGCAATCAGTGCTAGAGTTAAAATGGCGATTGATAAAATAGTGGCAATCCGTCGTAACCTAAAATTGAGTTGAAGTGAATTCATTAGTCAAAAATTAGTTAAAAATCAAAAGTCAAAAGTACAATTAAAAATACTGTAAGTTTAGATTATGAATTACTCAAAAAAACAAGAGATTTCAGAATAAAGTACTTACTATCTCTTGATTAATTTGGCTTTAGCAAAAATAAAAAAGATTGCTCAAAAATGTAGTAAATTTACCCTAACTACATAATACCAAGCTGTCCGAGAATACCTTGACCTGTTGCCATTTCTACGATGATTGCAGACAAGAAACCAATCATTGCTAGACGACCATTCCATAGTTCTGCAAATCTAGTGAATCCTAATTTTGGTTCTACTGGTTGTGGTTTAGTTTGCATATTAATTTACCTTTTTGATATTGCTTGGTTATAACGTAACGAATTATTTTTTGGGAAACACTCTATCATAAGTTATAGCTATACAAAATTAGATTAGGACAATCTGATCGTAAATAGAAAGTAGGAAGTACATCTAAAGTTAGATGAAAAACATTAGTTATCACTTCAGACTTAAAATCCAGATAATTATGTATTTATCTGTTAAAGATTAATCACGATAATCCAAAAATATTACTATGTTTATTCCTCTTGGTTTTAGTCAAAATTCTGTTCAAACAAGTTTAGGTGAAATAGTTTATTACACTAATGATCGATCGCCCTGGCAAAATTCAAAAACAAATAATAGCGATTTGGTTTTCTTACACGGTTTAGGTGGTGGATCATCAGCTTACGAATGGTCAAAAGTATATCCAGCCTTTGCTGCCGACTATCGTATTCTCGCACCCGATATGTTAGGTTGGGGTAGATCGGCTCATCCCGAACGTAACTATCAAGTTGAAGACTATATCACTACCATTCAAGAATTTTTAGAACGTACCTGCAATGAACCCGTCACGGTAATTGCCTCAGCATTAACAGCAGCTTTTACTATTAGAGTTGCGATCGCTCGTCCTCAATTATTCAAATCTTTAATTCTAACTACCGCAGCAGGCTTAAATGAGTTTGGCAAAAACTATCAAGACAATTTCTTTACTAAGCTAGCTGGTACGCCGATTATTGACCGTTTGCTTTACAATACAGGAGTTGCTACTAGTTTCGGTATTCAAAGCTTTTTAGAACAACGTCAATTTGCAAAAAAAGAGCGAGTTTACCCTGAATTAATTGAAGCATATCTACAATCAGCAAAGCAACATAACGGTGAGTATGCAGCCTTATCTTTTGTGCGAGGCGATCTTTGTTTCGATCTAACGCAATATATTACTCAACTAACTGTTCCGACAGCCTTGATCTGGGGAAAAGAATCAGAATATACAGGGCCTAAAGTTGGTCATTGTTTACGAGACATGAATCCCCAAGCAATTCGCATTATGTATCAATTAGATGATGTCGGATTTACTCCTCAATTAGAACTTCCTGCCGTTACCATTGGACTAATTCGTAAGTTTCTGTCCCAACTCGAATCAAATACAGCAAATAGTGATGAAATTACAGCTAAGTTAGTTTAACTACAACATATTGATCAAATTTAAAACGTGGTAGCTATACTTATAGTTATTGGCTTGATGTTTTAAATAAAATTAAATTGATGTTGATTGTACCAGCAGAAGCAAAAATGTGGGAAAAATTATCTTCAGCAAATGACAATTCCCAAATAACAGACGAACAAATTAACGATAAATACGAACAGGGACAACAACGAATTCTCACGGAGATGAACCGGGAAAAACTTCCTAGTTTTGCAGATTCACTCAAAAAAAATAATTATATGGATGTAAGTCCATTTTATCAAAGAAGATTACGTTGGGATAAAAAGAAGCAATCACAACTTATTGAATCATTTTTAATTAATATTCCTGTGCCTCCAATTATTCTTTATGAAAAAGAATATAATTCTTATGAAGTGATGGATGGTCAACAGAGAATTACAGCGATTAAAGATTTTTACAATAATGATTTAGAACTTACTGGACTTAAATTATGGTCAGAATTAAATGGACGTAAATATCAGCAACTTCCAGATAAAATAAAAGCAGGTATTGATAGACGCGCAATCTCATCTATTGTCTTAATTACTGAATCTACACAAAGCAAAGAAGAAGCATTTTTTCTTAAGCAAATCACTTTTGAGAGGTTAAATACTGGTGGCGTTTGTCTAAGCAAACAAGAGATACGTAATTGTATATATTCTGGAAAATTTAATACTTTACTACTTGAACTAGCAAGTAATAATATTTTTGCAGACGCTTGGGGGATTCCGATTAATAATCACGAAGAACTAAAGGATAATAATTTCTATAAAAAAATGGACGATGTAGAATTGATTTTACGTTTTTTTGCGTTGCGCCATGTTGATGAATTTCGTCAAGGTATGGAAGAATTTCTTAATTTATATATGTTGAAAAGTTTAGAGTTTTTAGATGAAGATGTTGACCTACTTAAACAAATATTTATCGACACTATTAACTTGGCTAGCCAAATTTACGAAGATAAACTATTCAAACCATTTGATCCTAAAAATAATAAATGGCAAGATAAATCATATAAAGCTTACTATGATGCAGTTATGGTGGGATTAACTCGTCATCTCAATAATGCTAATTTATTAATCGAGAGAAAATTAAGAATCATTGAAGAAACCAAACAATTATTAGTTCAAGATAAGAAAAAAATATTTACAGGCGCAGGAAGAACTAAGGCAGATTTACAAACAAGAATTAAGCTATTTGATGATATGCTAAATCAAATCATCGTGGAGTAGATAATTTAGTGTTTCAAGAATTTCTACAACAAGCGAAGGATAATATTTTTACTGTCCGTGCAATCATCAAAACTAATGAAAATATACGTAAACTTCTTTAATTTATTTCTAATTAACGAAAATATTGCTTGGTGTCAATTTGTTACGATTCAAAGCATTCAAGTTAAAGATCAATCAGTTGACGAAATAGAAGTAACTGACGAAGTAGAGATTGGACTCAAATTTGATGTAAATACTAAATCAGGTTTGGATCTATATATACTCCTTTAAATAATAAAAAATAAGCTAACCTGGTAATTCTACAGTTTTAAACCAATAATCAAGAAAAGTTTTGACTAATTGATTTAAACGTTCAGTATTCATTGGTTTGACAAGATAGCCACTGACACCATAACGATAGCAAGCATCTACGTCTCTAGGATGGGAAGAAGTAGAGAAAATAACTATGGGAATTGTTTTTAAATCTTGATCTTGTTTTAATTCAGCTAATATTTCTCTACCATCAGTACCAGGTAAATTTAAATCTAAAACAATCAAAGAAGGACGAGGGGATAAAGTTTCATCCTCATATTCTCCTTGGCGATACAAAAATTCTAGTGCATCTTCACCATCCTCACAGCGATATACAGGATTTAAAATTTTAGCTTGATTGATCATTCTGGTTAAAGCTGCAAAATCTTCATCGCTATCTTCAATAATCAATAATGGTTGTTGGTTATTGTTGTTCATCTAAATTGTTGCTACAAAGTAAAGTAGAAAGTGCTACCTTGTTGATAAATAGATTTTACCCAAATTTCGCCTCCATGTCTTTCAACAATTTTTTTGGCAATGGTTAAACCTGCGCCTGTACCACCACCATATTTTTTTTGACTATGTAACCGTTTAAAAATCCGAAAAATTGCTTCTAAATGTTTTTCGCGAATACCAATACCATTATCACGAACATAGAAAACAGTTTTAGCTTGATTATTATCAGGATATAGCAACCTTTTGGTAACTAAAATCGGATCTTCAGGGTCTAAATAGCCAATTTCAATAATTTTTTCGTTATTTTGATTATATTTAATCCCGTTACTAATTAAATTAGTAAATAGTTCGTTGATTTGAGTGCGATCGCAATTTACTGTTGGTAAGGGACGAGGAATATTAAATTTTACCTGTTTATCTCTAGCACTAGCTTTGATAACATCTAAAACTCCTGCTACTAAATCGTTAAGATTTACAAGGTGTAACTGTAACTGCGCCCTACCCAAACGGGAATAATGGAGTAAGGAGTTAATCAAATCTTCCATGCGATGAGTTAAGCGCATGAGGGTAGTAAGTTTATCTACCCCAGCATCATCGATAATATTGCCGTAGTCTTCAAGCAAAAAGCTAGAGTAGTTATAAATACCCCGTAATGGTTCTTTGAGATCATGAGAAGCAATATAAGCAAAAGCATCCAATTCCGCGTTGCTGCGAGTTAATTCTTGATTAACCTGGGTTAGTTGATCCGCTTTTCGTAGTACGACACTGACAATAGAACTACGTAATTCTATGGCTGCTTCTACTTCACAGGCTTTCCAAGGCAGTGATTTTAGTCTGACAGTTTCTTGCCATTTAGCAAAGGATTTACGGGGAGATATTCTAATAACTTCATCTTCTTCTATTTCCACTGGTTTATTAGGATTACCACCCCAGTTGACAGTTTGGATAACTTCAGGACGAAACCAGAGAATAAAAGTTTTTTGAACTCTAGAAATTAGTAAAGCCAATAAACCACTAGCAACTTCTTTATATTCTTCAGCAGGGGGATAAACTTGCGCTAGAGAGTTGGTTTCGTAAACCACTTCTTGATTAAATTGAGTTTCTAACCAAGGAAGCATAGCTTTGATAAATTCTTTGTCGGGAGTATTGTTAATCAAAGTTATCTTGTCCCCAAAAGATAAAGCAACACCACTAGCATCAACTAAATCTAATAGATGAGTGGGATCTTGAGTTAAACCTGTTTCTAATTCTGCTGCTAGGGAAATAGCCTCAACAAATTGCGACTGCATAGACTTCAGCTTCATTTTATAGTCCAAGTCTTGATTATCTTCTTTAGCTGCTAACTCAAAAGAAACCACTTGTCCAATAAACTCACAAACGGTACGAATTTCATAAGGAACTTGTTTCGGTGTATTGTGGTGACAAGCAATTAAGCCCCAAAGCTGTTTGTTTTTCAACAAAGATATGGACATCGACGCAGACACACCCAGATTAGCTAAATACTCAGTATGCAAAGGAGAAACGCTACGCAACACCGACATACTTAGATCTAGAGGTTGGTTTGTCAGAGGATTTAATTGAGGAGTTAATTCTACTGGTTTGTAAGTAGCGTCGGGAATAAGGCGTAAAAAATTGAGGCTATAAAGATACTTGGCTTGCTTAGGAATATCTGTGGCAGGATAACGTAAACCCAAAAATGGTTCTAGTTCTGAGTTAGCAATTTCTGCAATTACTGTTCCTGAACCCTCTTCGTCAAAACGATATACCATGATCCGATCAAATTCTGTAAGCTTTTTTATTTCTTGCGTGATCGCCTGACATAATTCTTCGAGAGTACAAGTATTTTGTAATCTATGAATTGGATTTTTAACTAATTTGTAGAAATTAAAAAAGTCAATGTTTGGGCTAGGTTTACTTGGTTCTAACTCAACAATAATTATTTGCCCATTCTGATGAACAATACCATCAAAAGACGCAATTTCACCATTACAAGTTAACTTAATAGGTATAGGATTAATCTGCTCAAAACTTTCTGATAAACAATCTTGAATTGCTTCTAACTGTTCTGAACCTACCAATTCACCCAAAGGTTTATTTAATAACTTTTGAGGTTCAATCCCCAACATTTCATCTATATTAAGACTAACTTGCAATATCTGATAATCAGCCGCCGAAATTGCCAATAAAACCCCGTGAGGCTGAATCAAATTCGGAATATGAATTGGTTCGCGATCGCAATTTGTTAGATCGACATCTTGTAAATTAGGCTCGGTATTTGCTGCAAGAAGATCCTGAGATATTGAATCTGAAGACATGAAAAAAAAGAGAGATTATTCAGATTATAATTATATAGCTAACAGCAGTGCTTAAATTTATATCAATAGATAGATTACAGGAAAATCAATATACTATTAATACATAGTTTTTATCAGCATTTTTATGATCTCTAGCCAACAAAAATTTTATGTAATCATCCAACGAGATGAAGATGGATACTATGTGGGAGAAGTTCCGCAGTTAGAGGCTTGCTATAGCCAAGGAGAAACAATTGATGAATTAATGAAAAATATGAAAGAAGTTATCGAACTCTGTATAGAAGAAGAAAGCGAAAAATCAAGAACAGAGTTTGTTGGTATTCAAAAAATTGTCATCTAATTAAATACTTGACAGCTTATTTTTATAGCCACTAGCAAGCAAGAATTTTATATACATACAAGAAAAAAATTAACTTGATTTTTCTATCGAAAATTGTAATCCTAAAGCAGAAAGTACCTTGTTAATAGTCAAAAATTGAGGATTAGTAGACTCAGATAAAGCTTTGTCAAGACTTTCTTTGCCTAAATTTGTTTCAAATATAACCGTATTTATTCCTTGATTTGCTCGAACAACATTGCGTAAAGCCAATAAAAACTCTTCCACAGAGCCATCATGAAGAGCATCATTTAAATAAAATGCTGCATATTCTGGATCGGTTAGATCGCTATCCAAGCTTTCGTACATATCTTTCAGCTTCATTCTTATATTTTCTCCACAATTTTTTGGCTTTGTTAATATCTTTTTGAAGTCAAAAGCTTAGAGCCTAGTGCCTAGTGCCTAGTGCCTAAAAACTGTGTAAATAATTTTGCCTAACTACTTACCTAATTGATTAACGACTAATTATTAATGGCAATTTAACATTTATGGTAGTATCCATAGTTTCTTGAGATTCTAATTGTATTTCTCCTTGTAATAAACTGAGACATTTGTGTATAACAGCTAAATCTAAATTATTTTTGTTAATTAATTTGATATTGTCTTTAATAAAAATAGATGCTGCTATTTCTTTTTTTACTGAGACTTTGATTGCAATTACAAGATGATTAGAGTCGTTTTTGATTAGGTTGATTTTAATCTGATTATCAACAGCAATATATTCACTGCCTTTTCTTAAGATATTAAAAACAAGTTGCTCTAATAATAAAATATCGCAAATACCGACACAAGAATTTTCTGCCTCAAAAATTATTGGCTGTAAAATCTTATTACGTTGCTGAATCTGTCGAGTTAGATGCTCTAAAAAAATTGTATAATCAACCAAAGATAAGTTGAAATCTTGAGAATTATTCAGACATTCAATAATATAAGCATCATTAATAGTATGCTTCAGTTGCACAATTTTATCGTCTATTTGTTGTAAACGACGATCTGTTTTTAATAATGTCGATTGCTCGCTAGTTCGGATTTCTTCAATTTCAGTAGCTAAATTATAAATAGGATAGCGGAGGGTCTTAACTAAGGCTGGAGTTAAATTCTGAGAGATAACTGTATTTTTAACATTATTATTACTTTGAATTGGGCAAATACGCCAACGTAAAGCTACAATTTCTCCTAAGCGATCGCAAATAGGACTCACCAAACATTCAACAGCTATAGAATCTTGTTTACGGGGAATTATTTCTACTTTCCAGGTTGCTTCAGAAATTTCACCGCGTTGAATTTGATTTAGTTTAGTGTAATACTCTTGTCTTTGCTCGACCTCAATAAAAACAGCTAGAGATTTTTTACTAAGAAATTTTGCCGATACTCCCAATAACTCTGTACTTTTCTGATTAACATCAATGATTGTGCCACTGGTAGCGGTAATAATATAGCAATCAGGAGCAGAATCAAATAATTCTTGATAATATTGTTTTTCTAAAACTAGTTGTTGACGATTGGTCAGCAATTCTTCATTTTGCTGTCTAAGAGTTTCTGTAGCTAATTGTAGTTCTTCAATCGAAGCAGACAGTTCATCTAAACTTTCTTTTAGAAGTTCTTGTTGCTGTTGTGGTAGTTCTTTAGTAGTTTGCCATAATTGACTATCAGGATTGGGTATTTTTCCACTACGTCGCCACAAGTCTTCTAGTTTCTGTAGAGATTGCTGGATATGTAATTCAAATACATCTGTAGACATAGAAATAAAGACACTCTCTTATAAACAACCAAAGTGAGTAAATATCTTGTGACAGATATTGTTCTCAGTATGAATAAGTGTATTTTATATAATTTCGCCCTATTGTTTGTATCTGTTAAACAAAAATCAAATTTACGTAATTGTTTCGGAAGTTAGATGTTTTATTGAGTATGAATTAATTATGTATTTAGTATGACAATAACAAAAACAGAATTAACAAGCTTGACTACCAAAGCTGCCCACAAAGTAGTGAAGTTTAATAACTGTTTCGGAAGTTAAATGTTTTATTAAGTATGAATTAATTATGTATTTAGTATGACAATAGCAAAAACAAAATTAATCAGCCCTATTACTGGGACTGCAAACAGAGTAGTGGCGATCGCAGCCTCTAAAGGTGGGATCTCAGCTTTAAAAGAAGTTTTAGCTTATTTACCCTCTGATTTTCCTGGTGCAATAATTATCGTGCAACATCTTTCACCACTATTTAAAAGCTATTTAGCCGATCTTCTTAATCGCCATACGCCACTACACGTAGAGCGCGCCACCGACGGAGCAAAATTAACCACAGGTAAAATCTATGTTGCTCCTCCAGACTATCACGTAATTGTCAACGCCAATCACAGTATTAGTTTATCTCAAGCAGCCAAAGAACATTTTGTCCGTCCTTCAGCAGAGTATACCTTTAAATCTTTAGCAGAACACTATCAACAACGAGCGATCGCAGTCGTTTTAACTGGTTATGATGGTGATGGTAGTGAAGGAGTCAAAAAAATTAAAGCAATGGGTGGTAAAGTAATTGCTCAAGATCAAGAAACTTCTTTAGTCTTTGGGATGCCTCAAAGCGCAATTAAAACTGGTTGTGTCGATCTGATTTTACCCCTAGATAAGATAGCGGATGGTATCATCAACTTGGTCTGTCAACATTAAACATTGAACATTGAACATTTGATAAATGAATGGATCAGTTATCAGTAAATAATTAGCCTTTAGTAATTCCTAATCACCAGTTACCAGTCACCAATCAGTAACCAATGACTAACGATCAAGGCGATCTAGATTTTGAAAATTTATTGAACTATCTCAATCGCAGTCGTGGTTTGGATTTTACTGGCTACAAACGCAATAGCCTCAAAAGACTTACCACTAGAAGAATGCGTCGGGTAGGAGTAACAACTTATAATGAATATTTAGACTATTTACAAGTTGATCCTCAAGAGCATAATAATCTTTTTAACTCTTTGATGCTTAACGTGACAGCTTTTTTTCGCGATCGCCCTGCTTGGGATTATTTAAACGCAGAAATTATTCCTCAAATTATCGCCCAGAAAGAGGAATCAGAACCAATTAGGCTTTGGAGTGCAGGGTGTGCTTCGGGAGAAGAAGCTTATTCTCTAGCTATTTTGTTGGCTGAAGCTTTGGGGATCAGACAATTTTGCCAGCGAGTTAAAATTTACGCTACCGATCTTGATGAAGAAGCGATCGCTAAAGGTCGTCAAGCTTTATATTCTCTGAAAAGTATCGAAGCGATTTCCCCAGAGTGGCAAAGTAAATATTTTGAGACCAAAAGTTCTTATTGTGTGTTTCGTAATGATCTGCGTCGCTGTGTTATTTTTGGCAGACACGACCTAATTCACGATGCACCAATTTCTAAGCTAGATTTACTTTGTTGTCGCAACACGCTGATGTATTTTAATGCTGAAACGCAGGCAAAAATTTTAGATCGTTTTCATTTTGCTTTAAAAGAGCATAGTTTTCTATTTGTGGGTAAGGCGGAAATGTTACTCACTCAAGCTAGTTTATTTACGCCTCTTAATAACAAGTATCGTATTTTTGCTAGGGTGGCCAAAGTAAGCTGGCGCGATCGCCTGATGCTGATGTCGGAAGCAGGAAACCTCCAAGCGGGGACAATGTTAACTATTAATCTCCGTTTGCGAGACGAAGTATTTGAAGCGTCACCCATAGCTCAGATAATTTTAGAAGAACAAGGTAACATTGCTTTAATCAATCATCAAGCTCGTTTATTATTTTCTTTGGGAATTCAAAATATTGGGAAACCCTTCCGCGACTTAGAATTACATCACTACATTCCCAGATTACAATCAGCAATTGAACAAGCTTGTAGTGAACGTTGCTGTAGTGCGATCGACAATGTGAAGTTTGAAACAAAAGAAGACGTTAGTAATTTTTTTGATATTCAAATTACCCCTTTGATTGAGGGAGAAAGCAAGATTTTGGGTGTTAATATTTCTTTTATTGATGTAACTCGCTATCAAAATTTACGTCAAGAATTAGACCGCTACAGTAAAGAATTAGAAGCAGCCCACGAAGAATTACAAACCTCTAACGAAGAACTAGAAACCACTAACGAAGAACTTCAAAGCACTAATGAGGAACTAGAAACCACTAACGAAGAACTTCAAAGTACCAACCAAGAATTAGAAACCATGAACGAGGAATTGCAATCTTCTAATGAGGAATTGCAAACCACCAACGAAGAATTAAATATTCGTACCAATGAACTAGATCGTGTTTCGGTATTTATGGAGTCAATACTTACCAGCCTCAAAATGGGGATGACTGTCTTGGATAGCCGTCTGAGTATACAACTCTGGAACAATCGTATGATTGAATTTTGGGGGTTACGGACTGAGGAAGTAAGCGATCGCTTTTTCTTCGATCTCGATATTGGTCTACCCGTAGAACAACTTCGAGGTATGATTCGTGCTTGTCAAGCTGGAGAAAGCGATTATCAAGAATTGGTTTTAAAAGCAATTGATCGACGCGGTAAAAATATTGATTGTCGTGTAATCTGTACTCCTCTTAAAATTAATGAACAACAACAAGGATTGATTTTATTAATGGAAATTCGAGAAGAGCATTAGGCGTTGCATCATTATAGGATGGTTTAGGTCGACTGGGGGACTGAGAGACTAGGAGACTAGGAGACTAGTGACCTCCGACTAAAGTTATATATCTTACTGGTGATGAAGAATCTGACGCGATTAGATAACTTTAAAGGATATAGTGAGATCAACGTTTAGAAAATGTGCAAATCAATTTTGGTGGTGGAGGATAACAACGACCTATTGTTGTTATTTAGATTAGTTTTAGAATCAGCAGGATACAAAGTCACAACAGTAGACAATGGGCAAGATGCCCTAAATTTTTTAGAAACAGTACAGCCACGGTTAGTGTTAATGGACATTATGATGCCAAAAATCAGTGGTTTGGAAGTTGCACGTCAAATTAAAGAAAAATTAAACTATCAATCTTTGCCCATTCTATTAGTTTCTGGTATTGATCACCTCAAAGATGAACAGCTTAATGATAGTAAAGCTAACGATATTATCTATAAGCCATTCGATTTAGATATTTTAATCTCAAGAGTTGCTGAATTGATTGCTTAAGTTACTAATTATAAATTAAATATTTAAATAAAATTGAGCCTGAAAAATTCTCGTTTTTTTTAATATTGAAATTATTAATTTTTTGATTAAAATATTACTTTTTTTATTATTGACTAGAGCAAAGAATTTAGTAGTGCCTCAATAGTTCTCGTTTAACGAGTGCCAATTAATCTATGAGGTTAGGGAAAGGGGCAAAGGAGAGGGGGAAAAGGTCTACGTAAGTAATTATAGTCGTACAAAATTAGATTAGGACACTAATAGTAATCGGCTCGTAAGTAGGAAGTAGAAAGTAGGATTTCAAAAATGTCCTAACGTTTTTACGTATGGCTATAATTGAGCCTTTAACCTTTTCCCTTTAACCTTTTCCCAAATACAACCAATCAATAAAAATCTAAATGACGAGAAGTATTGAGTAGTATCTATCTTTTGATGTCACCGTAATTGCTCCGTATGATAGATAACTTTTTTCAAAAAATATTAAATAATAAAGGGTAATAAGCGAAGAAACTTCTCTTAAAAAACTGACAAGAAATTACAAAAAATCATTAAGGTCAGCTACAAATTGCATAGAGCAAACCAGAAAAAATATTATGAATAAAATTCAATATAAGCGTGCATCTGGTCTATATTACAGTCGCGATGAAGCAGAGGATGCAGTTCATGCTCTACAACAAGCAGGTTATGACATGAAGCAAGTATCTGTTATTGCTAGAGATGGCGATAAAGTAGCGGGTCATGAAAACACAGAAAAAGTGGGTAACAAGGCCGATGATGGTGCAACTGCTGGGGCTTTAACTGGTGGTACATTAGGTGGTCTTACTGGGCTGTTAGTTGGTTTAGGAGCATTAGCTATTCCTGGGATTGGGCCTATTTTACTAGTTGGTGCCGAAGCAACTGCGATCGCTACTACTTTAGCTGGTGCAGGTATCGGTGCAGTAGCTGGGGGTTTGGTAGGTGCTTTAGTTGGTTTGGGTATTCCCGAAGAAAAAGCCAAAATATACAGCGATCGCGTAGGAGGTGGTAGCTTTTTAGTCATGGTAACTGGCACACCAGCCGAAATCAACCGCGCTGCGGATATTATGCATCATCATGGTGTAGAAGAATTTGAGATTTACGACATCCCTACTCCTACCAGAACTAATACGGCGACTACAGCTACTCCTGTTGTTGCACCAACCACCGTCACCAAGACAACTACCTCGAAAGATACTACTATGCCTACTGCTGCGCCGACAGCAGCTAGAAGAGATGTTAATCGTAATTCAAAAATAGATACAGATAGAGACAATATTAAGCTTTACGAAGAAAGATTAGTCGTCAACAAAGAACGGCAAAAAGCTGGCGAGGTGGCGATCGGTAAAAAAGTAGAAACCAAAACTGCCGAAGTAGCCGTACCTATAGAAAAAGAGAGGATTGTAATAGAGCGTAGAGATGCAACCGAGACATCTGTAGTTAATCCTGACTCAATTGATTTTGGAAATGGTGAAGTAGTTCATATGGATATTTACGAGGAATCTGCTGACATCGAAAAGCAAGCTTTTGTTCGTGAAGAAGTCAACATCCACAAAAAAGTTACCCAAGACACTGTTCAGGCAAATGAAACTATCCGTCGTGAGGAATTAGAAGTTGATGTTGACGGCAATGTAACCCAACGATAGAAATTCAAAAAGAGAAAAAAGCATGGATTTTGGAATTAAAAATAAGGTAGCAGTAATTACTGGTGGTGATTCTGGTATGGGTCAAGCTACAGCTAAATTACTAGCTGCTGAAGGAGCAAAAATTGCTTTAATAGATAGAACAACAGACAAGCTTCAAGCCTCGACCGAAGAAATTAGTAAAATTGGCGAAGTTATAGCGGTTACAGCAGATTTGACAAATCTAGAGCAGATAGAAGCAGCTAAACAGCGTATTCTTGACCATTTTGGTACAGTTCATATTCTAGTTAATTGTGCGGGGATCACTGGTGCGACTAAAGAGTTTTTAGAATTAACCGATGAAGATTGGTTAGAAACTATCAATGTTGATTTTATGTCTGCTGTGCGTGTCTGTCGGGCTTTTATTCCTTCAATGCAAAAAGAAGGCTGGGGCAGAATTGTCTTAATTGGTTCAGAAGATGCGGTGCAACCATACCCTGACGAAATGCCCTACTGTGCAGCTAAAGCAGGAATATTAAACTTAACCAAAAACTTATCCAAAGTTTATGCCAAAGATGGGATATTAATCAATTCCGTTTCTCCTGCCTATATTGCTACTCCCATGACTGATGCCATGATGGAAAAACGAGCCAAAGAAAAAGGAATGAGTTTTGAAGAGGCAATTGAAACATTTCTGGCTGAAAAACGCCCCCATTTAGAATTACATCGTCGAGGCAAAGCTCAAGAAGTCGCTGCGGTCATTGCCTTTCTTTGTTCCCAACATTCCAGCTTTGTCGTTGGTGCTAACTACCGTGTTGATGGTGGTTCAGTCGCCACCGTTGGGTAAAAACCTTTTAGTCAAAAATTATTTTTTTATTGGAAACAAACAAAATGAACAAGTTAATTATTACATTATTAGGTACTACATTACTTTTTGGGGCAGTCGGTTGTGATACAGCCAGAACTAGTGGCGATGCTTCTACCTCTGTCGAAAAAGGTGAAAAAGTAGAAAATGCAACTCAAGTAAAAGAAACTAAAGAAGATGCTAGCGGTGAGCTTCGCCGGAAACAACTAAATGCTGACATTCGCGCTAGAGAACAACGTAATGACGTTATGGGTGATCAGGAAAAAAGAGCAGACTCAGATCTAGAAAGTGAAATTAGGTCGAAGTTGGAAGCCAATATCCCTCGCTCTAAACTGACTGTAGACGCAAAAGATGGCAATGTTAAAATTGTAGGCACAGTTCCTAGTCAAAACGAATATGATAAAATCGTGCCTTTAGCACAGGAGCTCCTTGGGGTTAAAAAAGTAACTACGGACGTCAAGGTTGCACCTTCTACAGAATCGTAAACTACCTATCGCTTATCTAAAAGCTAATAGCTTAAACTTAAGTTCTGTTGGGTTACGGCAGAACTTTTTTGCTCAACTTCTCTCCAATGATAGATAAAGTATTCCGAGCTTTTTTCTAAGCTTAAAAAGTAATTGTTCAATAACGCGCCTCATGCAAACATACGACGTAGTTGTGATAGGTGCAGGTCATAATGGCTTGGTCTGTGCAGCTTATTTACTAAAAGAAGGTTATAGTGTTCTTTTGCTAGAAAAACGTTCCATTCCTGGTGGTGGAGCTACTACAGAAGAAATAATGCCTGAAGAAGCTCCTGGTTTTAATTTTAATCTTTGTGCGATCGACCATGAGTTTATTCATCTTGGGCCTGTAGTTGAGGAATTAGAACTAACCAAATATGGTTTAGAGTATCTTTTTTGTGATCCTGTTACTTTTTGCCCTCATCCTGATGGTAAATATTTCTTAGCTCATAAATCTGTAACCAAAACTTGTGCTGAAATTGCGCGTTTTAGTCCCAGAGATGCTCAAAAATACGCAGAATTTATCGATTTTTGGCAAAGATTAACTCAAGGCATTACCCCTATTTTTAATGCTCCTCCCAAATCAATTATTGATATTGTGGGTAACTATGGACTGAAAAACATTAAAGATCTTTTTTCTACCTTGGGCGGTATTGATAAAACTCTAGATTTAATTCGCACCATGCTAACTTCTCCCCAAGATAGTTTGGAGTATTGGTTTGATTCCGAGTTTCTGCGCGCTCCTTTAGCTAGATTAGCCTCGGAATTTGGCGCACCTCCTTCCCAAAAAACCATTGGTATTGGCTCGATGATGATGTCGATGCGACATCACCCTGGTATGGCAAGACCTCGCGGTGGTACAGGGGCATTAACTAAAGCCTTGTTAAATTTGGTGCAAGCTAAAGGTGGAGTTGTCTTGTGCGATCGCGCTGTTGAATCGGTTTTAATCGGTAACAACGGCAAAGTTGAAGGTGTACGAGTAACAGGAGGGCAGGAGTATCACGCTAACAAAGCTGTAATTTCCAATATTGATGCTAAACGGTTATTTTTACAGATGATTCCCGATACCGCAGCACCAGAGTTACATGAACGACTCGAACGGCGTATTGTTAACAATAATGAAACTATTCTCAAAATTGACTGTGCCTTATCCGAAGCACCACGTTTTGAACACCACGAACATAAAGATGAATATTTAATTGGCTCGGTTTTAATTGCTGATTCAGTAGCTCACGTCGAAGAGGCTCACTCTTTACCAACTATGGGCAAAATTCCCGACGAAAATCCTTCGATGTATCTGGACGTACCAACAGTATTAGATCCAACTATGGCACCAGATGGCAAACATACATTGTGGATTGAATTTTTTGCTCCCTATCAGATTGCAGGTAAAGAAGGAACTGGTTTAAAGGGTACAGGTTGGACGGATGAGTTAAAAAACCAAGTAGCCGATCGCGTTATCAATAAATTAGCCGATTATGCCCCCAATGTTAAAGATGCGATTATTGCTCGTCGTGTGGAAAGTCCAGCAGAATTAGGCGAACGCTTGGGCGCGTATAAAGGTAACTACTATCACGTCGATATGACTCTCGATCAAATGGTGTTTTTCCGTCCTCTACCAGAAATCGCCAATTATAAAACTCCCCTGGAAGGATTGTATTTAACAGGTGCTGGTACACATCCAGGCGGTTCAATTTCGGGAATGCCAGGACGTAATTGCGCTCGTGTTTTCCTTAATGAACAACATCCCGTAGGGCAAAAGCTTAAAGAAGTAGGGAATACGATTAAGTCCACGGTGCAAAATCTGACTAATAACTAATGGTCTGTCAATTTTTAATTGATGGGTTGAGATTAGGTAGTAAGTAGTAGGTAGTAGGTAGCAGGTAAAAACTAATAACTAATAACACTCGACAAACCAATTTTCACACTTATATTAACAGGAGAAACTAATGCAAAATACCGACGTTAATCAAGAAACAAATTCTAATAACCGAGTTCCTTATCCCAATATTCCACCAGTCATTGAAAGCAGACAAACTGAATATGTTGGTAGTGGAGTCACCAGTTCAGTCTCTATTGCAGGGCATCCAATTCATCCAGTTTTAGTGATTTTCCCCGTAGCTTTTTTAAGTGCTGCTGCTGGTGCTGATATTGGTTATTGGCTGACGGAAGATTTTTTCTGGGCGCGTGCTGCTATTTGGCTGATCGGTCTGGGTGGATTATCAGGTATTTTGGCAGGACTAATTGGAATCGTTGATTTTATTAGAGTTCCTAGAGTCCGCAAACGTACTGCTGGTTGGGCGCACATGATCATTAATATAGCAGCTTTGGTACTGACATTCATTAACCTTGGCTTGCGACTGGGCGATCCTATTTCCAGTATTATTCCCACTGGAATTATTATTTCGTTAATCGTGGCTACTTTACTGGCAGTTGGGGGTTGGTACGGTGGAGAATTAACTTTTCGCCATAAAATTGGGGTAATTGGCGCAGATCATTCTTCTTAAAGCCTTTAATTCATGAATCATCTCGCCCTACCCAAAACCTTACAAAGCCTCTTTGAAAAACAAGAAAATTTAGATGTAAGTTTGACAGCTTTGATGGCGATTATGGTAAAGCTATTAGACTGCGATCGCTGTTTTCTTTACGTTCGCGATCCTGATACTCGTCTGGGTAAAGCTGCATTTTGTTACTGTCGCAATAATAAGATTCCCGATGTTACTGATAATCAGTGGCAACGTGAATCTTTTTCTTTGGAAAAACAAGACCCGATGTTTGCTGCTGCTTTGCAGTGTCAACCGACTATTTTTGTTGAAGATGTAGAAACTGCTACACCAGAAATCGTTAACCGCGAGTTTGAACAAGAGCATTTTGGACATAGAGCTTTAATTCACGCTCATTTGTGTCGAGAAGGGAAACTTTGGGGCGTTTTGCAACCCTGTGTCTTTTCACAACCAAGAATTTGGACAGAATCAGAGCGTCAACTAATTAAGGCGATCGCCAAACAAACTACGCCTTTAGTAATTGAATACGTACAACAAAACCTTAATTTAGAGGAGATTAAAAGCTAAATGATTGTCAATCTACAATCGAATGGTTGGGAAATTATTTATCATCGCGCTCATGCATTACTGGCAGCGCAAATAGCTAGTGCTTGGAATCTGGAAAATTCTTTGCCTGGTATTTTTGATACGATCGCAGCGATTTCTCATCATGATGATCTCGAAAAAGAATGGGAAGAAAATCTACTTACGCCTGCGGGTGCGCCAATGGATTTTACTTTAGAGCAACAAACCCCGATTAAAAAATTAAGCAAACATATCGAAGACTCCCTTTATCGCGGACGTTGGGTAGCATTACTAACTTCAATGCATCTATGTTTTCTCAACCAGGGTAGTCAAGATAAATCATCTGAGATTAAACAATTTATTAAAGAACAGACAGATCTACAAACACAATGGCGTAAAGAGTTAGGAGTCAAAAAAGAGGAAGCCGAATCTGCCTATAAGTTTATGAAATGGTGCGATCGCTTGTCTTTAATTCTCTGTCAGCGTCAAATACCCGACAACCAACGAGAAGTGGAAATCAATCAAGGGGCAGATGGCAAGACTTACTATTTATCACAATCTCAAGATGGATATTTAACTGTAACTCCTTGGTGTTTTACTCAAGATAAATTTACGGTCAAAGTTGAAGCATCTTATCTATCACAGATTGAATTTGCCGATAATAAAAGCTTGAAAGAAGCCTTGAAAATCGCACCACGCAAATACCTCGAATGGACTTTTATGAAGTAAGAAAAAACTTAAAAGGACGTTGATGATTTAATGTTCGTGTAATTTGCCTTTCACTTAATTCAAATTACTCTCAAAAACGAGGATCGCTATCTGGTGGATGCCAACCGCCTTTGACCCAAAAACGTCGCGCTTTTTGAATCCAACCTTGGTTATGATTTTCGTCATTCAAATCTAATCGTTTGCAAGTTGCTCTTCCTGTAGGAGTAATGCCAATAATTTTGATTCCATCAGCACTCCAAATAAAATGTTCCGACCATTTCTGTTGACGGGGATTGAAAAGCGGAACAGTAAATTGTGTTTGCGGATCGACTCCAGTGGTAAAGTTATAGCGATATTTATTGCAACGCTGACAAGCTAACGCTAAATTACTTAGTTCATCCGAACCATTAAGCGATCGCGGTATAATATGATCGATATCAAATCTAGCTGCACTTGCCTCTTCTGATGAATGACAATACTCGCACAAATAATTAGCTCTTTCTCTAACTCTTTGCCGAATTTTAGGCGTAACTGTCATGATTCGGCAATAATACGAGCATTGAGTAAAGTAAAAATGCGGTCTAATTCTAATATTCCTGACAATTCTGCATCTTCTTCAGTAGTTATTGAATCGGCTTTTTTCTTAGCTGAAAGTTCTTCTAAACGAAATTGTAGTTCATCCGTAAACTTAAACAAATTGAGTCCTTTAACTTTAGATATTTTTATACCAGATTCAACCCAAGAGGAAGGTTGTACCATAACTTGAGAAATCATAATAGTATGTTTTAAGTGTGTTTTCTACTGCTTACTTCTAATTTTACCAGCGTTCTCATACCTTAAATCAGCAACGCCGTATTTAGATGTCTTGATAGGTGAGCATTTCGTTTGCCCAGTTAGTTTCTTCTAAAAATTCTCGAAAAGAAGTTAAAAGTTTTGGAAACTCTTGATCTCGCAAATATTGAACGTCAGCCTGATAACCTTCGTGTCGATACCACTGAATTAAATCAAACAATGACTTACGCCAAAACAGTAAAAAGATCCAGGGGGGAATTTCTTTGTAAGTTACGGGTTTTCCTTGCACCCTAGAAAATTCTGCTGTCATTTGTGTTGGGGTCAAGACATCTCCAGCTAGCTCGATCGCTCTATCAACGTATTTAGATTGGTGTTTAATTGCGTATGCAGCGACACGTCCCATATCTTTAGTTGTAATCAAATGTAGAGGGCGATCGGGTTGAAGCGAAAAAGAGAAAACACCTTTAAGGATAGATGGTCGAGTATACTTTTTCCAAAACTCCTCCATAAACAAACAAGCACGTAACATAGTAGTTGGTAAGCCAGCTTGCTTCAGGACTTGCTCTATTTTATACTTCTGCTCGATATGACTGATTCCAGATTGACGATCAACTCCGCCTGCGGAATTATAGACGAGGTGAGTTATCTTAGCTTGCTTGGCTACATTCGCAAATCGTTTGGCTCTAGCAATTTCTTGTGGATCTGGCTTGGTAGAGTCTGGAGCGAAAGCGTGACAATAAACTGAGGAAACCCCCACCAAAGCTTTCTCTAATGATGCCTCATCATCTAGATCTGCTTCTACCAATTCCACTCCCAAATTGTTTAATTTAGCTAGAGGAAGGCTTTGAAGGTTGATTTGGCGCGTAATAGCGCGCAAGTTGGTCGAGTTTTGTTCGAGAAATCCTTTAACTACATTGCTCCCAGTACCCCCAGTTACACCAATTAGCAGGACTTTAGCATCATTTGTTTCTATATCGTTCGGAGAATCTGAAAGGTTGTTCGCCATACCAATATTTCTCGGTCAATTTTGAATTGATGGGTTGAGGTAAGGAAGTAAGAAATAGGAAATAGGAAATAGGAAATAGGAAATAGGAAATAGGAAATAGGAAATAGGAAGTGAATAACAAGTAGCAAATAGTAGATAGCAGAATAGCAATTACAAATATATCTCGTTACTCGTTACTATTTCTAAAAACAATCTTAACTCTCTACTAGTCTGTCAATTTTGAATTGAGGAGTTGAGGTTAGGTAATAGGTAAAAACCTCTGACTTCGTTGTCAAACAGTTATAGGTTATTCAGACTCCTGACTCCTGTACGTCGCCAAACTTACGGCTCCCCTACCTGACTCCTATACTTACTATTCCTCAATTCAAACTTGACGCACTACTACCCATTTACGGTGGTCAGCAGTCAAATTAAACCTCTTATCCTAACCTATCTTTCGGAAACCATGACTTGAGGTGTTTCTGGTTTAATAAATCCAAAGTAACCTGCAAATAGTCCTGTTAGAGCATTGAACCATACATTATTACCAAAGATGGGCATAAAACCAAATAGAGTTTTAGTAAAGGGTAATAGTCCCATAATCGCAATTAAAATGTAGCTGACAGCAAAAAGACGGTTAAAACTACGAGAGGTATAAAAATTACCACTTGCAGCAATACCAAATAATCCGACTGTCAAATGAACTAAATTGTGCATTAGGTTGGTTGCAAATAAACCAAATAAATATCCAAAACCTTGAGCATAGGGAAATATGCTGGGATCTAAGGGAATATTTGATTCAAATCCTGCTGGGGGTAAGGATAACAAGCTAGGAGCAAAGCCTAGCACACCCAAACTAAGAAATACTATACCGATAGTAAAAGAAAATTGACTTTGATTCATTTTTGATTCTGATTCTGTGTTCAATTACTAAGAAACCCTGTCAAAAAACAGGGTTAAAAACCGAATATACAAGAGAAAACTACAATTACAGTTCTGAGACTACGATATGCTGAGACTACGCAAGACCGAGCCAGTGGAAGAATCCTTGTCCAGTAGTTAATTCCACTAATAAAGCTCCCAAAAATCCAACCATAGCTAGTCTACCATTCCAAATTTCAGCACTAGGATTAGAACCGAATTGAAACTTGGTAGCAAATTCGCCATACTTGCGATCAGATTGAACTTCATAGTGTTGAGTTGGTGGTTGATTTTGCATATTTGCCATCTTTATAAGTCCTTGATTAAGTTTTGCAAAGAATTACTTTTAATATAGATAAAATGTTTTTGATTGTTGTCTGTCTTTAGTTAGATATAACAAATAAAATTATTTATTTGGCTTTGATACTTTTGATATTTTGATAAATAGGTTACATTTTAAAAAATTATAGTTCTTGTAAGTCTTATTTATATGATTTGTAATTGAACTTAATACCTAGACTTTGGATAGATAATCTTTAGCAAATTATTGCTTATTTTATAAACAGTTGAGTCAAAACACTTGTTGCTATACTCAGTTTTCAACCACAGTGTTTATCGTACTGTGAAAGTACAGATAGAGTTTAAGAAATATTGGTAACAAACAATACAAAAATAGATTTATTGCATAAATTATTATGACCAAGCGTATTTAAGAAGCAAGAAGTAAAAGTTACAAAAAATTAGTCTGTTATTCATATAAGAGGTCAAAGAGAAACTTGGATTTTTTGTTTAAGTTAAAATTTGTACCTTATGGCTGTTAAAAAATCTATGGATCTTAAGTTAATTTATAGTTAATTAAATTGGAGTAAATAAGATGAGTAATCAAAATAATCTATCTTTAGAACAGGAATTTAGTCTTAAAAAGATTGCCACTCAAACACAATCTTTATCTCAACAACAAGCTCAAGAGTTAATTGTTGAACTTCAACGACAAATGATGATTAAAGATAATCTATATAAGCAATTAATTAAACAAGAATGGGGGATTTAAGTGGTCGGTGCATCGGTTAAATTCCTGGTTGAGACAGGGAAAAGGTAAAAGGGAAAGGGGAAAAGGTAAAAACCTCTGACTTCGTTGTCAAGCGGTTATAGGTTAATTAAGCCTAGTGCCTAATTGCTCAAAAAGTGTAAAAACGTTACTCTAACCTCAAGAGCCTTTAATCAATTACTAGCTTGTCTTCAATGGAATTTTTATCAGATACAGTAGTACTCTCGCGTTTACAGTTCGCTCTGACAGCAATCTTCCATATGTTATGGCCTGTGTTAACTACAGGTATGGCAATTTATTTGATAGTGGTAGAAGGATTATGGCTCAAAACCCGTAACGAAAACTATTATTACCACGCTCGTTTTTGGTCAAAACTATATGTCCTTAACTTCGGTATAGGAGTGGCTACAGGACTGCCAATGGAATTTGAATTTGGTGCTAACTGGGGCCCTTTTTCTCAAGCGGTGGGAGATTTTTTTGGTAGCGTTTTAGGCTTTGAAGCAGCAATGGCATTTGCTCTTGAGGCTGGCTTTTTAGCAATTATGTTATTCGGTTGGGAACGAGTCCCTCCTGTGATGCATTACTTTGCCACTATTATGGTGGCTTTTGGGGCAAATTTATCGATTTTTTGGATTTTAAGTGCTAATTCTTGGTTACAAACCCCTGCTGGTGGAGAGTTTATTAATGGTAATTTTGTAGTCAAAGATTACTTTCAAGCAATTTTTAATCCTTTTATGCTCAACAGCGTCCTCCATATGTTCTTTGCAACCTTGGAGACTTCTCTGTTTGTTATTGGTGGGATCAGTGCTTGGTATATTCTTAAGCAACGCCATGCAGAATTTTTTGCTCTTTCTTTTAAAATTGTTTTAGCGATCGCGATCGCTGTTACTCCTCTACAAATCTACATTGGGCATTTAAGTGGCGAACAAGTCTATCACTATCAACCAACAAAACTGGCTGCTATGGAGGCTCAATGGTCAACTATTCCTGCTGGCGAATCTCCTGCTTGGAGTATGATAGCAATTCCCAACGATAAGGCAGAAAAAAATGACTGGGAAATCTCGATACCTGGTTTGTTAAGCTACATTCTGGAAATCAAACCGCAATTATCTGAACCCGTACAAGGCTTAAAAGAATATGCTCCCGAAGATCGTCCTCATCAAATTGGTTTAGTTTATTATGCCTTTAGAGTTATGATTGCGATCGGGTTTTTCTTAGCTAGTTTAATGGCACTTACAGTTTTACAATGGTTGCGCGGAAAATTATCAGCAGCCAATATTACTCAACAACGCTGGTTACTAAGAATTTGGGTTTTATCTGCTCCTTTGGGTTATATTGCCGTAGAATCAGGCTGGATAGTTCGCTGTGTCGGTAGACAACCTTGGACTGTTTACGGAGAAATTCGGACTGTAGATGCAGCTTCTCACTTACCTGCTGGTAATGTTTTGACTTCTCTAATTTGTTTTGGGGTTGTTTACACCATTCTATTTATTTTTGCTCTTTACTTCGGTAGTCGTATCATTCGCAATGGCCCTAATCTTGACTTACCTATACCAGGAGAAGACGTGGCTAAAGGCTTAAATACTGCTCCAGCAGAACGTATTCCCGATAGTCGTCCTGTGGAGACACAGCAATAAGCTGTCAGGTATTTAATTTGTTTCTTGAGATTGACGGGGTGACGGGGTGATAAGGAGACTGGGAGAGAGTTTATAGGTAATAAGTAATAAGTAATAAGTATGGAAGCTCTTGATAATTTTTTACCGCAGGTTTGGTTTGCGGTTTTGGCACTATTTTTATTTCTCTACGTAATGTTAGATGGGTTTGATTTGGGGGTAGGAATCCTTTCGATCACTGCTTCTAGCGAAGAACGACGCGGTATCTTAATGACCAGTCTTGGTAATGTTTGGGATGCAAATGAAACCTGGTTAGTTTTGATGGGAGGGGCGTTATTTGGAGCATTTCCTTTAGCTTATGGCACGATTCTACAAGCTTTATATATTCCCATTACCGTCATGATTTTTGGCTTGATTTTCCGTGCAGTTGCTTTTGAGTTTCGCGAACACGCTAATACGAAATTATTTTGGAACATTGCTTTTGGTGGAGGTAGCTTTTTGGCTGCACTAGGGCAAGGTTTTGCTTTGGGAGCGATTTTACAAGGTATTACGGTAGATGAAGCTGGTCTTTTTATTGGTGGAACATGGGATTGGTTAAGCTTGCGATCGCTTTTGGTGGCTTTAACTTTAATTCAAGGTTATGTCTTGATTGGTTCAACCTATCTGATTTTAAAAACTGAAGAAGATTTGCAGACTACTTATTATACGACTGCTAAAATTTCAGCCGTGACGACATTTATCGGTGCAGTTTACTTGACAATTACTACGCCAATTTTTTCTGTAAGTGCTAGAACCAGGCTATTTGATGAACCTCTGGTTTATATTTTTGCAGTAATTCCTTTGTTGGGAGGTTTATTAATTTATTTTTTATTACGCAGTCTGTTTTTGCAACAAGAAAGACGACCTTTTGTTTGGACTATCTTATTGTTTTTACTTTCATTTTTTGGGTTGGGATTAGTTGTTTTTCCTTATATTATTCCTACTCAGATTACGATTTATCAAGCTGCTGCTAGTCCTAGTTCTTTAGTTTTTATGATTATTTTTATTGGTTTCTTGATCCCAATTATGTTAGCTTACAATATTTACAACTATATTGTTTTTAGGGGAAAAGTTACTAATTTTAGCGAATAAACTGTTACGTACTTAATTTACTGGTTAAGCAAGGAGTCACTTCATTGAACATTGATCATTTAACATTTATCAACGAGGTTTAATGTTCAATGTTCAATGAAAGGTCAGAAGTCAGAATAAAGATTCTTAGCCTACATTTGCGATTTGAAAGTATAGCATCGAACCATAGATTAGGACAGCACATTTAACGTAGGGGCGCATCGCGATGCGCCCTTACAAGGTTTATGCTTAGAGCCTAAAGCTTAGAGCTTTTGTTAAAAAAAGTAGGTAAAAGTATGTTGCTCACAAAACCCTACTTTAGCTAGCCGACAGATAGCTAAGTGACTTGATAGGATCAATTTAATGATAGTTAATCAGGAGAAGTCGCTCATGTATCGCATCAATTCGGTTAAAGTAACTCAAGTAATTTCTCAAACGGCTTTATTCTTAGCTGCCTTATCTTATCCTGCCGTTAGTCAAGGCTTTAATTTTGTTGATTTAAATCAATCTCGTCAATTTTTTTCGGAAGGAAATCAAAAATTTGAGGGAGAAATAGAACAATTTGAAGACAAAAGCGAGAAATTACCAGTAATTCAACTGCCTGAAGGATTTCATCAACCTGAAAGCATTAATAAATCGATTTTTATTGATCACCAACAGAAAATAAAACCGATGCCTTCGGCTAGCTGAGTCTTCGACTTGCTCCGCAACCGCAATCGCAGAATCCGACATCACAGATACAGCCTCGGATTAGATTTACTCGCTAATACTAATTTCAATCGAGATGTTTACGAACAAGGGATTGACTACGGCAGCGCGGAGCGCATCGCAATGCTTAATCGTCATGATGTGATTATTCAAACCGAAACAGGATGGCAAATTATTGTGGAATTATTTCGTCGTTGGCTGCTATTGTTTTAACTTTAAATAACTCAAGCTAATGGCTAAAAGCTAATAGCTAATAGCTAAACTTTAAACTATATCATTCGATAGAGATACAGTAATACTATTAATTTGTAAAATAGATAACATAACTGTCAAAATGTTTTGGTAAAATGAATGAATTGCAACATAAAAAAAGAGAATGCATTTTAGTAGTAGATGACTCTATCGATAATTTATACTTGATGCAATTTGTCCTCGAAAGTGAAGGGTATACTGTTGGTTTGGCTGAGAGTGGTCAAGAAGCTCTTAGTCAAATATACGGATGCAACCCCGATCTAATTTTACTAGATGTAATGATGCCAAAGATGAATGGTTATGAAGTTCTTCATCGCCTACGTGAAGATAAAAATCTACAATTTATTCCTGTATTTTTTGTAACTGCTGATAAATATACTGATTGGAATAAAGCGATCGCTGCTGGTGCAAACGGTTTAATTTATAAACCCATTGATATTGATGCCTTGTTGTTAGAAGTAGAACGTAGTCTGCAAAAAAAAGTTTGAACAACAGACTTAACTTGAAAATAGAAGTCACTTCATTTATTTATGACATTCAATCTTTCATGATCAATCAATAGTTATATAAAAATATTGTAATTATTAGTTAGAAAAAATAATGTTGTAAAAATTTTAACGACTACTTTTAAGTAAATTTACTTTGGCATAATTAATAGATAATAGATTTGTCATTTATTGTTCTACGTATTAAATCAAACTAAATTTAACTTTTAAGTAACAAAATTTACTTTTTATTACAACTTATTAAAGTTTTAATACAATAGTGTTCGGTTAACAAGTGCTAGCTCATCTATGAAGTAATGAGTAATGAGTAATAGGTAAAAACAGCATCACTTTTAATCAACATTTTTAAGTTTCTCAAAAAACCTATTACCTAAAAACACAACTGATAAATACAGATGCTTATCCGAACAGCATTGAGTCACTAATCTCCCTTCGGGTTCAACAGTTTGCTCAACGGAGGACACCTCCGCACCGCAACTGTCTCACCAATCAGCAATCCCTATCTTAACCATTTTTTAATCAATTTGACTTACTTGCTTATCTGTATAAAAAATGACAGAAAATTAGCTTTTAAGGACAAAAAGTATAAATTGGAACTGTATTTTAAGACATAACCTTTGATAGATTTTTTATTAATAAAAAATTAATAAGATAGTGCCAAGTACACAAATTGAAATATGAACGATTAGATCATTATGAAAGAAATGTGTTGGCTACCGTACAATGGCAATCAAACGCAAATTGCCCTCCATTTAAGAGAATACCCACACCAACCTTGGAGAGTATATACAGCTTCTCCTCATTTTGTGCCAGATTATCCAGTACCTGGAGGTTCAAAAGGTTGGGCAACTTTTCAAAAATTACGTCAAGTAGGCTGGACTATTATTAGTAGTGAACAAGCCAAATCTTCTACCTCCTTCGCATTGACAAATTCTCAAAAAAACTAGGCTCAATTTATAAGGATCAAAGTCATGAGTAAGCCACCAAATATAGAAAATTTTCCTTAAACCTTGAAAAAAGGTATTTGGATTTTAGGTACTAGTTCTTGGATATTGGGAATTAGCGGTACGCGAAGCGCATGCCGAAGGCTTATCGCAGTTTGGCTTCTCTGGCTGATGGCTATCTTTCCGCTATTGATATTGTCCAATTATGCACAGCCTCTTTTTTCTTTGTTAGTTGGTTGTTTTTAAGACCAGAATAATTATGAATATGAACACTCTAAACAAACCCAAGTTTGATCATCATCAAACAGTCCGTTTTATTGGTGGTGTAGGTAAAATCAAAAGTATAGAACGGCAATATAGTCGTTGGACTTATACAATAGAAATGAGTATGGGAGAACAACCCGATTTTGGTAGAGTCGGCGAGGAAACAACTATTGTTTTAGAAGAACAGGATATTAATCAATTGACACGTTGCTATAGCCGTACAAATTAGATTAGGACATTAATAGTAATCGGTTCGTAAGTAGGAAGTAGGAAATAGGAAATAGGAAGTAGAAAATAGTATTTTAAAGATGTCCTAACGTTTTTACGTAGTGCTATAGTTGAAAAAAGGGCGTATGGCATATGCCCCGATGATTCTTTTATTTGATTAAATTACCAATCATCTTCTAGTTCTAATTGGGCTTCCATTTTTTCGACAAGTTCTTCTGGTTCATATTCTTCTTCTTCGTCTCCCCAGGCTTCTGATAAGGGTTGTACGACTTTAGAGATCGCATCTTTGACAAAAGATTTGACAAATTCGTCTCGCCGACTGAGTTGAAACTGTTGTTGCACAACTTCAGTCATCCCTCCATCTCCCCAATCTAAATTGCGTTTAAAATACTCAATAAAACTTTTACCAGCTATGCGAGTCAAATAGGCTGCGGAAACGGCTTGAATCGCTTTACCAACAATATAGGTCGCTACATGAAATTGCAATGCTTTGGCTAAAATATCAACTGCACCTTTAACCACTCCTAAACTAACAAGAGTTTTGCCTAAAGATAAAGCCAATTCTTTCCCCTGTTCAAAATCCAACTCAATATTGTAAATTTTGCCAATTTCAATCACCATCTGCGCATTAACCGCAGCCGTTGCAAGCATATCTACTACTGGCACGGGAGTTACCGCAATTACGCCTGCACCTATCCATTGATAGCGATCAATTATTTTATCTGACTCTCTACGTCGTTGATTTTCAATAATCTTGCGTGCTTCTTCTCCCAGACGATGGGATTGCAGTAAAATATTATCCGCAATTAAATCTTCTCCTTCTGCCCGTAAGACTGCCACTAAGCGTTTAATCAAAGGTATAATATCGACGCTAGGTTCAACAATTTCGCCACTGGGTAACTGTACTGGCTGAGGATTGGCACAAATTGCAGTTACGTCACTAGGAGGAATAAAAGTTTTAACTCTTTCTTTGAGTCGCCCTAAAATCATTTCTCGATCTTCGTCGGTATAAAGATCAGTTTTATTAAATACTAAAAGCGATCGCTTGCCAATTTCTGCTAAAGTCTTTAAAGGCTCGTATTCTGATTGTCGTAGGTCATTATCAACAGTAAATACTAGTAAATCTGCTTCGGTGGCTAGTTTTCGCGCTATTTCTGCTCTTTCTGTCCCTGCAATTCCTGCTTCTAAAATACCAGGAGTATCTATAATTAGAATTTCTCTACCCACACCCTGAAGTTTCAGGCTATAAGTTTGTCCTTGGGTAGTTGTTCCCATAATTGGGTTGACTTCACCCACTATTTCTCCAATTAAAGCATTGACTAAAGAGGTTTTACCTGCTGATCCTGTACCAAAAATGACAACTTTAACCTCGCCTCGTTGTAAATCTGCCTCAATTTGCTGTGATCTACCCAATAAAGCTTTTTGAGCAATCTTATCTTGAATCTGTCCTACTTGTTGCCTTAACGTCTTCAGGTTTTGAGATGCTACTTGAGTTTTTTCTTCTGGAATTCTAACTTTGGCTTTTGGACTACGACGTTGAGGCTGTTTGCGTCGAGAATTGCGTTTAGTATACTTATTAACATAATAAATATATCCCCCCACAATTGAACCGATTAAGACAATTACTAGCAACAGTAGCAAATTAGCCAAAATTGGTGCAGTAAAAGATATCTGCATATACAGGTGCGACAAGGATGTCACCAACCAGATTGACAAACCCAGAATTACACTCAGACCAAGAAATAAAGTTACTATACGTATCAAAGGCATGACAGATGATCACAACACAGGTAATTTACCCATCTTAGCGAGTTTTATAACCTCGGTTCTGGTTAATGCTCCATCATAATTTTTTCGACCCAAAAAAGTTATAAAATTTCAGTCAAATCTAAACTAAATCCAGACATCAACCAATCGCAATCAATTGTAACGAGTGAGTCTAATATTTCAGTATCTTGCCCTAACCGATAAACCTCGACTTGTTTATCTTGAGGATTAATTAGTACTCCTAATTTAACTCCGAGTCTTTGATATTCGAGCATTTTTGCTTGTAGTTTTTTAAGCCTATCGCTGGCTGAACGTAATTCAATTACAAAGTCAGGTACTACGGGAATAAACTTCTCTATGTCTATCCCTTCTAAGCGAGATTTCTCAATCCCAGAAACATCAGGAGACATTCTACCGCCACCAATAGGCACAAAATCATAGCCAGTGGAAGAATCAAATACTTCCCCTAATTTGGTTTGTTTGTTCCAAATGCCAACTTGAATAATTAGCTTGGAGTTTCTTTTTCCGCTTTCACCGCCTGTTGGGGGCATAACAATTAATTCCTTGTCTTTAGTTAGTTCAAGTCTTAAATCGGGATTATCTAGACATAGAGAATCAAATTCTTCAGGGGTGATGTGAAGAGTAGTATTGCTAACATCAAGCAGTAAGGGTTCAGTATTAGTAAAAGTGGTACTTGTCATGATTTTAAACTTCAGCAATTAGGAAATTTTAGTTTAATGTCTTTAGCCAATCTGCATTAACTAGTTTTTCATCTATAGTTATAAGAATTAAATTTAAGTGGATTGCTGTTGCAGCAATAAAGCGGTCGGCTGGATCGTTGTGTTCTAATTCTATTTGATGGCTTAATAAAGCAATTTCATTGCATAAAGGTGCTTCTTTTGTTTTAAGTTCTTGTAATCCATCTTTAATCCAAATTTCTGGAGTTGGTTTGAGAATTATTCTACCTTTAGTAGCAAGCAAATAAGTTTCCCAAATACTTATCGGACTTAGCCAAATTTTATTTTTTGGGTTGGCAATTTCGGTGCGTAATTTTTCAGACAAACGAATATTTTCTGAAAGATACCAAATCCAGATATGAGTATCGAGCAGAAAATTCATAGGCCCCAATCAACAAAGTTTGAACTCGGCTCTACAATATTTCCTATAATTTCTATTCGGTTTTTTAATTTTTCCGAGACTATTTTTTTAGGTTTTTTAATGGGAGTTATGGTAGCCAAAGGTGTTCCATTTTGGGTGACAATAGTAACAGTATCTCCTTTTTTTTCTGCTTCATTAATTTGATTTTGTAAATCTAGAGGAAGTTCGTTCATAGCAATTTGTGACATATTTTTATTTGCTTAAGTAAAAAGTTTCTTATTTTTATTTTAACGGTCTTAGTAAATAATGAATGAGTAGTTAAAAATTATTGATTTTTTGAATGTACTTGCGAAATTTCCAATACTAAGTACTTAAACAAATTAATTACACATTCTACTTTTCCTCTTGCTCTTCGGGTTCTCATACGGAGATGCTACGCATTCACGTTCACGAAGTGTGCCGTAGGCATACGCTAATTGCTAATGGTTCAACCACAGGGCTTTCAAGGACGCGTGGCGTATGAACGCTTGAGGTTTGCCCAAGCGACAGCCACTTTTGAATTCGATTAAATCATAGCCCCTCCCCAAGATCGCGTTAGTTCAGCTTTTGTCTGTTTCTACGAGGAAAATAATTTTGTGCAACTACTTATGGGCAATGTGAAGGATCAGAGGTAATAATAGGGCTGAGAATTATTAACTAAAAGCCTAACTATTGAGTATTAATTACTTATGAATTTTAATTTTCTAGCAATTGAGTTTCTAAACAACCAACTGAGTGACTATTTACTAGCGATTTCTATTTTGATAGTTAGTGTAATATTAGTTAAGATGTTTAGAAATCTAGCTTTTAGAAGTCTCAAAAAATGGGCAGCTAGAACGAATAATATTTATGATGATGCCATTATTAAACTTTTAGAACATAACTTAGTTCCCATAGCTTATATCGGCAGTATTTATTTAGCAGTTAATAACCTAAGTTTACATCCTATACTTGAGCGTGTTGTTGAAGTTTTAGCAATTATTACAGCTACAATATTAGCGGTAAGATTATTGACTGCTGCCGTAGAATATCTAATTAAAATTTATTGGCTTACTTATCAACGAGATAATGATAGCGTCGAACAAAGTATTGATGCTTTAATTCCAGCCATCAGAGTAATTATTTGGGTAATTGGGATTATCTTTTTATTAGATAACTTAGGTTTTAATATCTCAGCAGTAGTTGCTAGTTTAGGAATTGGTGGTGTTGCGATCGCTCTTGCTTCTCAGGGAGTTTTACAGGATTTATTTAGTTATTTTTCTATTTTATTAGACCGTCCTTTTGAATTAAAAGATTTTATTGTTGTAGGCGATTATTTAGGGACTGTAGAATATGTAGGGATCAAAACTACTCGTCTTAAAAGCGTTGGCGGAGAAGAAATTATTATTGCTAATGCTGATCTTACAAGTTCACGGATTCGGAATTTTAAAAGAATGCGTCAGCGTCGGATTTTATTTAAGTTAGGATTAGTTTATGATACCAGTCCTGAACAATTAGCTAAAGTTCCTAATTTAATTATCGAAATTATTAATAATACTGAAAATGCTACTTGCGATCGCGCTCATTTTTCTGGCTATGGTGATTATAGTTTAGATTTTGAAGTCGTTTATTTTATTGATAGTAATGATTACAATATTTATATTAATGCTCAACAGCAAATAAATCTACAAATAAAATCAGAATTTGCTAAACACAAGATTGAGTTTGCCTATCCAACTCAAATGAGTTACTTTAATAATTTGCCGACTGATTTTGATTTACATAATGACAAGAAAGCTGTAGACATTTCAGCTTAAGCAAATTTATACAGAGTTTTAAAAAAACTAGCAAGATGATTCTCTGGATTATCTCAATCTTGATTTGAATAAAATTCACCTATTTCCAATGAAAGCTGCTCTCTAAAGATTTCATCATTTCTACTCCAAGAACTATCTGGTTTTATTTGGTTCCAATATTGCTTGGCTTTTCTAATAGTGAGTAATATAAATACTAACTCTTTTTTTTGTCGCTTTTGTTTAGATTTAATAAATGCTTGATTCCAAGTATTTTGTAGTCTCTCTATCTTAGAACAATTAATATGATTGTAGTAATTAACAGTTTCAAAAGAGTAAAATAAGTATCAAGAACATCTTTGCGATCGCCACAGTTAAAAAATTGTGGTCTAGGTTTATCAATCCAAGATTTAGGAACACACTTTTTATAAAAGTTAGCATCAGGCATTTGTTCCATTCTTTTGTAAGCTTGAGGTGATCTTCTTCCTTGTATATCTCTAATTTCACCTTCACAGAAAACTACTATTTTGTTTTTAATTCGGCGATCATTTAATATTTGTTGACAATGCTCTTCTAATGCTTTTGAATTTAACCCCATGCTTTTATTAAACTAATTTTCTACCTGTTTTTCTCCTAAAAGTTTTGGCTCTAATTCTTTAACATGAGCAGGCGTTAAAGCTTGACATAATTCATAAGAATGAGTTGCTAATATATATTGATTACTTGCTCCCCATTCAATTAAATCTGATATTATCTGATATTGCCAATCAGGATGAAAAGCATTTTCTATTTCATCTATTAATACTAGAGAGTCCTTAATATTTTTATACTTAAGCCAGACATAAATACTCAATCGTTTAAGTTCGCCATGACTTAAATCTTCTGGATATAGTTCTTTTGTCTTGCCATCTCTATTTATTTTGAAGTTAACTCCTAATAAATCAGTATCTACATTGATTTTTTTATTACCGAGAAGTGAATTTAATTCTTTTAAAATACTTTTATAAGCATCTCCATATTCTCCTGTTTCTATAGCTTGTTTAAAGTCTTCATCTCTGGCTGCTTTAAATGATTCAAGAATATAATCTACTGATAATAAATCATAAGTAAATAAGTTTGGTAATTTGCTTTTAATATCTTCTAATTCTGAATAATAATTCTTTTTATCCTTACTGGTTTTAAACAAAAGTTTAGTATTACTTTTCGAGATAAAAAGAAAAACTTGTGTCAGAGGTGCTGCTAAAAATATTTTATTAGCTAGTTGCTGTAATAAATTATTAGCTTCACTTAGGTCTAATTGTTCAATATTATATAAAACGGCATATTCTTCTGAATTACTATTGTTTATATAATTACATATATGAATTAAGTTTTGATTTTTTAAATAATTTGATATTTCATTTAATACTAGTTCTATTTTTTCTTTTTTTAAATGAGTCTCATGAAGAATAACTTGATTCTCTTGAGCCATTTTAATAGTTTTTTCTTCTATCCTATCTAATTCAGATAAACTAACTTTAATATCAGATATCTCTTCTGCTAATTGTTTATCTAAACCCAGCATAGAAAATTTTAAAATTGTACCTAATGATTTTATATCTTCTTGGTCTATAGATATTTGTTCTATGGGAATTTCATTTTTATGAACAAAAAATTGTAACTTTATATCTTGCTCATTATCAAATAAATGAATAGTGGTAAGCAATCTTTTGTTTTGACCTTCTTCTATTTCAAATCCTGCAAGCATATTCTGAATAAAAATATGTTTTTCAGGATCACCAGAACAACCGAGAAGAATAAATATTAATTGTAGTAATGTACTTTTGCCTCCACCGTTGAGACTACCAAGAGGAAAAATTCTGGGACTAAATTCTGGTTCAAAAGTGATATCAACATCTTTTAAGACGCGAAAATCTGGTATTTGGATACGCCGTAAGAATATAGAAAAAGCTCTGCCTCAATTAATACAGAGTATAAGACAGAATAAAAAAATAGTGGAGATTACAAACTTTAGCCTTAACTGAAGCTAGTTCGATTTAGTCGCCAATTGCAACATCCCTTGAGTAATACTAGGAAAAAAACGATTTAAAAGAGCGGGAACTTTTGCTGAACCTACAATTACTTCTGAGCGAGGATGTTTAACTACATTCCAAATCGCTTTAGCCACATCTTCCGATTGACTGGCAAGAGGACTGGAAATCATTTGCTTCATTTGTTGAGGATCACCACCTTCCTTAAATATGGCACGTTCAACAAAATTAGTCTTAGTCGCACCAGGATATACCCCTGAAACGTGAATTCCTTGAGGTTCTAATTCTAGCCGTAAAGTTTCAGTTAAACCAGTTATGGCGTATTTAGTAGTACAGTAGCCTGTCATTTTAGGCAGTGGTACTTTACCGCCAAACGAACCTACATTAATAATGTGTCCTTGTTTTCTCTCTAAAAAGTGAGGTAGCAGAGCATGAATAGTATAAATATATCCCCACAGATTAGTATTAATAATTTTTTCCCAATCTTCAATATTAGTTTTAGCCATGGGTGCAACCATGCAAATACCCGCATTGTTTACTAAAACATCGATTTGATCAAAACGTTCAATGCTGGAATTAATTAATGATTCTACCGCAGAGCGATCGCTGACATCAGAAGTAATTGCTATTGCCTCTCTACCTAAACTTCTAATCTCTTCAGCAACGGCTTCTAATGTATCTGGGGTACGGGCAGTAATAATTAAATCGTAACCATTTTTAGCCAATAATAGAGCAGTGGCTTTTCCAATACCTTCAGATGCACCAGTAATCAAAGCAGTAGGACACATAATTAAAAGTTAAAAGTTAAAAATTAAAAGTAATTGAGTGTTTTTATATCATACAAATTTAGACTTGATTAAAACATCAATAGAAAGATGTAGTTTAGTACAGTTATATAAATAAAAAAAAAGGACAGTCTATCTGTCCCTCAAAAATTATTAGCTATATTTATTACAGATTAACGATTGTAAGTAGTGGGGCGATCAACAGTACCTCGAGGATCGACTCCGCGATGTTCAACTACAGTGTCTTTTCTCTTTTTGCCAGCCAAGCCTAATAGACCTAGCAAACCAAGTAACCCCAACCAACCCCAATTTGCTTCTTCTTCTACAGCATTAGCAGCTTGAGATGTTTCTTGTTGTGCAGATTCCGCAGCTTGATCGACACTTCTTCCAGCGTCTTCTGCTGTTTGAGCAATTTTTACTTCAGTTTGATTAGGATTAGTGTTTAAAGTTTTATCCTGACTTAAAGCTGCACCAGCAGGTAAAGCTAAACTTAAGGCCAGAAAACTAGTTGTGGTTAATTTTGTTAAGTTCATAATAACTCCTTTGATTTGATTATTGATTAGTGATTACTAAAAGCTAATTAATTACACTGCGGGAGTTAAAAACTCTTGGTGTAATTTGCTCAATTCGGATAGATAAAGTTGATCTAGCTGAGAGGCTACGCCATCCCAACTGAATTTAGATTCAACTCTTTCCTTAGCGTTTTCTCCTAATTGTCTGCACCAAGCTGGATTAGACAAGATTGAATTTATCGCTTGAGCAAAAGCTTGATGGTCTTGTGGTGGTGCAAGTAACCCAGTTACTTCATCAACTACGGTATATGCCAACCCACCAACTTTGGACGCTACTACAGGTGTGCCAGCAGCCATAGCTTCAATTGCTACCAACCCAAAGGGTTCGTAGTGACTGGGAACAACGCAGATATCTGCTGCTGCATAGTAGTAGGCTAATTCTTGATGTTCTAAACGACCTGGAAAGACAGTAATATTTTCTAAAC
>JBOFLX010000026.1:0-54295 GCA_051658085.1 Waterburya sp. | reverse complement strand
GGGGAATAGTCAGCGATAAACGACGTTTAGTAGAGTCAGTGTATTTAAAATAGAGCCAGATTAATCTGATACCTGCAATCAGGTAAAGTAAAAAAACTAGAGGCTGTAATTGTGGTTTAATATTGGCTGCTGTTGCTGCACCCAAAAAAGTAGCTATAAGTTCTCTTTTATTGGGTAAACGCGACTGTCGAAATAAGTTATAGACCATCAGCATCAAGACTGATACTCCAATATTACCTGGTAAATCGACATAACTAATACTAGCGTGAATGAATACCAGAGGAATGGTGAATATGGCTATTACTGATAGATATAGGGGGACTTTAAAATAGTTTCTTAAAAAGAAAAAATAGATGAGTAAGCTAAAATAACCAAGTAAATTAGCTGCCTGCATTCGCCCTGTAATTTTCCACAAAAAACCCTGCAAAAAATTGGCTAATAAGGGAAAACCATCAAAACGATATTCAAGTAAATCTTGGGCTAAAAACGATTTTTCTGGCACAATTCCCCAAATTCTGGCAGCAAAGGGCAGTTGATACCAACCACTATCGTAGGTAGTATCCATATAAATAATTGCTTTAAGAAATATTAAGGTGGCAATAACTAGAGCGATCGCACTTAGAATTTTTTCTAATATTTGCCAATGATTTTTTAATGCTGGTTGTTGATTGAGCATTGATAACTTACTCAGATTAGTTTTTGGAGATTTTTCGCCAAAAATCCCATGATTTCATGAACAACCTATTATCTTAATTTCCCAGAGTTAAATTTTAGTTAGATTAGCTTAATTGTATTTATAGCGATTACAGTAACAAAGGTATTTTAGATGTCAATTTAAACTTTTACGTAGTTCGTTTAAACAAATTTTAGCTATCAGACAAGAAATTTATTTCCCGATCTTAATCCAGATAAATATCTCAATAGCCAGAGATTTTAATCGCTGGAAGGAGTAATTAAAATCATGGATAACAATCACGATCAATCTTCCGATATCGTTTTCAACAACGAAACTAACAACGAAATTGCTCAAAACGAAATTCTCGAAACCGTTTTACAAACACAACCAGTCTCAGTTATCAACCCCGAAAACGACAATTCTGTTGTCCTCAAAAAAATAGCTATCTTTTGTGCTGCTGGAGTATTGGCACTATCAGTATTCTTCATCTTCGCTAAAGGAACAGATGTCTGTCTGGCGATCAACTGTAACGATTACAGCGATTCTGTAGCTACGGGGGCGGATTCTTCCACGTCTATCGGTACTGACTTTGTAGCCTATGCAGGTGGCGCAGCGACTCTTTTAGTCTTGACTGCTTTAGCTAGTGTTCCTCTGCTGCCTGCGGTAGCAATATCCACTGGAGTTTGGTTTGTTATCCAAATGATCCATTAATTAAATCCAAAGCTTGTCGAATTAATTTCGGTAAGCATCGAAACTCTTTTGCTAACTCTCAATACATTTCAATAAAAACAATGAATTTAATAACTTTTGATCGCGTCTCCAAAACTTTCTCTAAAGGATTTCAACAAAAAACAACTATCCTCAAAAATATAAGTTTTAGTATTCAACAGGGAGAATTTGTGATCCTACGAGGAGAAAACGGTGCAGGAAAAAGCACTATTCTTAATCTAGCTTTAGGATTACTCAAACCCAGTAGTGGTGAAGTAAAACTAATGGAGCGATCGCCTGAAAATAGCCAGTCTAAACTCAAAGTAGGAGTTGTCTTACAAGACACCCAAGTTCCCCCCAATGCCAAAGTAACCGAACTTGTAGAACTCTGGCGCAGCTATTATCCTAACCCGTTATCTACAGAGGAAACCCTTAGTAAAGTTAACCTCAAGGGTAAAGAACATCTCGATGCTAGTGGTTTATCGGGAGGACAAAAACAAAGGCTATATTTTGCCTTAGCATTGGCAGGTAATCCCGAATTAGTAATTCTCGATGAACCTACCAGAAACCTAGATGATCAAGGTTATGAAGAGTTTTGGCAGCAGATTAAACTTTGTCATCAAGCAGGAATCACGATTTTGATAGTGACAAACAATAAATCCGACTGGCAGGAATTAGAAAGTTTAGCCACTCGCGAAATAACGCTGCATAGATATTCTGAAGCACCAGAAACGAGACAAATTTCGGACAAAACTTTACAAAGCGATCCCATTCAAGAAAAGCAAAAACTGGGTATTCAGACAAGAGAAACAACTACCAATTTATTACCAGCTTTTATCGGACAGTTGCGCTTTGAAATTCAGCAGCTATTACGTACTCCTGTATTTCTGATAATGACCCTAGCTTTAGTTGCTTTCCTTCCCTTGCTGAAAAAGTTAGGTATTGAGGGGGATGCTGCAATGGAGTCGATGGTTAGTATCTGCGGACTTATCTTGTTTACCGTAGTCATCGATCGCTTGGGTAAAAGAGTTGCTGTCGAGAGATCTGAAAAATGGCTCAAATTACTTAAGGTTACTTGTTTGCCCTCCTATATTCATATTGCAGCCAAAGTTACCACTTCTCTTTTAATTTGTACCGTCAGTATCGTTTTAGCATTCATCTTGGGACATTGGCAGTTGAACATAAATGCCAGCTTCGGCTTGTGGATAAATTTATTCTTAGTCTTGATAGTTGGCGTAATTCCCTTCGCTATCTTGGGTTTGACTTTGGGCTATTTACTCAATCCTAAAAGTGCTGATTCCATTTTAGGCTTATCCTTGATAATTATTCCCATAGCCTGCGGTACTTTTGCTTTACCAATGCCCAATTACCTACAGGATGCCATCACTCTATCCCCTTTCTATCACTATAAAGAAGCAATCCTCTGGGCAGCAGGATTAAACTACGACAAACAAATTTTACTTCATTTGACATGGTTAATCTGGGCGACGGTAGTTTTTAGCGCGATCGCTCTTTGGTCGTATCAACGAGAACAAGCAGTTCAATAGAAAACTCATCGTACCGAGTAAATATTCGTGCAAATTAGTAAAAATAAAACAATCAAGTAAATAATATAAAAATCACCAATTTTGATGCTGAAGCACTAGGTAGCTTCTACGAGGGTTAATAGAAAAGCTCAAAACATAACATAGAGATTCGAAAATCGGGACATCCTTTTGATGATAATAATGCGTTAAAATACTCACCATTGAGCGCAGAACAAATAACAAAATGCTTGCGTGGTATTGAGGGAAAAAACAAAAGTAATCCTGTTTTGCAAATTGCCGATCTGTGTCTTTATCCCGTTGCTAAAGGCAAAGATAAACCAAAAGACAAGGCTTACGTAGCTCTAAAAGAGAACTTTTTACTTGTAGACTCTCGATTGAGTTCAGAAGAGATTAAATCGAGAGGAATCAAATATTATTGCTTCGATAACAACCCTTAGAAACAACAAAACCGCCTTACTAGCGGTTCGTCATTCGGCAGTCATACGACTACCCCTAGGCTGTGCCTATATAAAATCATAATACGAAATGCAAAATTATGCAAACTATTACAACCGCAAGAACCAAATAAATCCAAGTAATAATCTCTTAAAGACTTCTTCAATAAATAATGTGTCACTCTAAAAGTTTGAAGCTAAAGTGATTCGGAGATCACGCCTGTATCAAGCATCCCTTATTGCTGCTGCCTTCCGACCCTGACAAGGTTCGGGCGTTAATACCGCATGAGTCCGAATCATAAACTAGCATAACATATTTAGGAGTCTGTAGGGGCGTTATGCCTACGGCAGCTTCGCAAACGCGAAACGCCCTTACTATATTTTTGCCAAATAGCTAAATCTTCAGGACGGTCAACATCTGATAAATACGGAAGGTAATTAATTTTTAAGTTTAATTGTTGAGCAATGGCTTGAGTTTGAGTTAAGACTTGTTCTGTTCCCCAATTGATATTTTCAAATAATTGCGAAATAGGACGATTTAAACCAATTAAATAATACCCGCCATCGTTAGCAGGCCCTAAAACTATATCTTGTTTATGTAATGAATCAAAAGCATCTTGTAATATTACTTGATTAAGATCAGGACAGTCAGTACCAATAATTACTACTCGCTGACTATCTAAATTAAAAGCCTGTTCAAATGCTGAATGCATTTTACAACCCAAATCTCCAGAAGCTTGGGAAGTATATTTAATTTCTTGTCCCAACCATTCTGTCATTAATTGCTTATTTCCACCTGCAAAATGGACTTCTATAGCCAGATCACGACAAAGTTTCAGTTTCTTGGCGGTATTAAGAGTATGCTCAGTCATGTACTGCTGTAACTTGGCAGCTTCATCTGCACCCAAAGCAGAAATCATACGGGTTTTGGTTTTACCAACTTCAGGATAGCGAGTAAAAACAATTAAAGTTTCGGTCATCTCATTTATCATTTATCAGTAATTTTCAATTCTCTATCTTTGGTAGGAAGAAAAATTTTTAATTTCTTTTTTACGATTGTATTAAAAGAACAAATATTTATATTCAGCAGTCCTGTTTAGTTGTTAATTAATTGATTAAAGTAAGCAACAAACAAGTTATTTAGGATTGCTCTTTAAACTTGCTTGGCAAATATTTTTTTCAAAAGATTGACAAAACTAATATATTAAAAACAAGGAGTTTTATGCTGAATTTAACTAACTTATTGATGTTACTCTTGCTGATAATTATAAAACTTGTATTTTGGAGTAAAACTGCAACTAAAAACAAACGTCTACTTCACTCAACTGCTATACTATCAGGAATTGCTATTTTCAGTTATTTTAATAGTGTTTCTGCATTAGCAGCAACGGATTCTGTTAGTCCTGGGGCTGGTGCTATCAAAAATTTTGTTACTGAAGAACAACAATCACTACAAGAAGACTTAAATTTAACTCCAGATGGTGGTCATTATAGCGGTATTGAATATGCCGATCGCACTAAAGAAGCCGAAAAACCAGCTAGTGATGAGAGTATTCAAGCAACTATCGAAGAATATGCTAATGATAATTTAATTGTTGGTGTAGCTAATGGCTCAGTGAGACTTTCAGGAACAGTTAAAGACAAAGATATAGCTCGGCATATTGTTGAGCAAACTAAGAATATTCCAGGGGTTCACGAAATTACTTTTGATTTGGGATTAGATAACAATGCTTTATGAGAAGTTATCAACATTTTTAAACGGTTGCTTTACTTACACCCACGTCTACTAAAGCAATTATCCTCACTGTTTTTGTCAGCTTAAGGCTTACAGCTTATTGCTTATAGCTAACTCCGCCGATTAATGTTTTTAACCCGAACTGAATTTATCATCAAAAAGTTTTGTTAATTTTCTCAGAACTCTATCGTTTGAAAGACACAAGCAAACACCTCAAATTTTATAATTAATTTATAACTATAAGCAAGATTTAATCTAGAGTCTTATTCAAAGAAAATCATTTTTTTCTTAGGTTTATTTCATGTAATCATTGCTTAAGTTATTTAATTTTTATGTCTCCAAACAAAATTCATATTTCTAAGCAAATATCTGGATCAAGTATCAGGAGATAAAATGAATTGTTGTGTCTGCTGTCACAATAGATTATTAAGACATTTAAATCATAATAGAGTTTATTGGTTTTGCCCTCATTGTCATCAAGAAATGCCAGGTAATAATTTAATAATGATCAAAAAAAATATTAAAACCAGAAAAAATCTCTTAAATGGTTCTAGTTTAATTACAGATATCAAATAACATTTTACAAACATTGTAATCAAGAAATTAAAAATAAATTATGACTAATAATCCACTGTTAGAAATTAATAATTACGGACAAAGTGTCTGGATGGATAATCTTAGTCGCAGTTTGATTGAATCAAACGAACTAGACACACTAATTGAAAATTATGGGCTAAAAGGAATTACTTCTAATCCTGCTATTTTTGAAAAAGCGATCGCGGGTAATCAAGTTTATAATGCCGATATTGAGGCTGGAATTAAAACAGATAAACCAGTTAGTGAGATTTATGAATCTCTAATTTTTAAGGATATTCGTGCCACTTGCGATCGCTTTCGTCAGATTTACGAACAAAGTGGCGGATTAGATGGCTATGTCAGTATTGAAGTCTCACCTCATTTAGCACGAGATACAGAAGGCACGGTAGAAGAAGCATTGCGCTATTATCGGGCGATTGAACGTGAAAACGTGATGATTAAAATTCCTGGTACTCCTGAAGGGTTTCCCGCAGTCGAGAGAGTGATTGCGGAAGGAATTAACGTTAATATTACCTTGCTGTTTTCAGTCAACAGTTATGAAGACGCAGCTTGGGCATATATTCGCGGTTTGGAAGCGCGAGTTAAAAAAGAACAACCCATTGATAAGATTGCTTCGGTTGCTAGTTTTTTCCTCAGTCGCATTGATACTAAAATCGACGATCTCATTGACGACAAACTTAAGGAAATCGGTACAGAAACCCTAAACGAATCAGCGCGTTTACAAAAGATACAAGGAAAAATAGCGATCGCCAATGCTAAATTAGCATACCAAAAATTTCAAGAGATTATTAATACTGATCGCTGGCAAGCTTTAGCTGACAAGGGAGCAAACGTGCAAAGATTGCTGTGGGCAAGTACTAGCACTAAAAACCCCAAATATAACGATGTGATGTATGTCAACGAACTTGTAGGCAAACATACCGTTAACACTCTACCACCCGATACACTGGAAGCCTGTGCCGATCATTGTAATATTACTGCTAATTCGATTGAAACCAATGTTGAAGAAGCTAAACAATTAATAGCCAGTTTGCAAGAGTCGGATATCAATATCGATCTTGAATCAGTGATGAAGGAATTACTGGAAGAAGGGATTGACAAATTTATTCAACCTTTTGATTCTCTTCAGCAAACCCTAGAAGCCAAAGTCAAACAGCTTGCTACTAATGTTAGTTAGCTAGTACCGCTATGGGGAAGTCAAAATCTTTTTAAGTAATCGGTAATGGGGTAATGGGTAATGGGTAATAGGTAATAAGTAACCAGTAATGAGTAATGAGTAATCACCAATCACTATCCCTAATCCCTAATCTCTAATCCCTAATCCCTAATCTCTAATCCCTAATCCCTAATCTCTAATCCCCAGTCACCAATCAGTAATCATGATAGAAACACCTCCTGCTCCTCCAACTCCAATTCCTCCTACTCCCGAACCAACTCCTGATCCCATACCCGATCCCGTACCCCCACCCATTCCTCAACCAGTTCCAACTCCCATACCCCAACCAGTACCAACTCCTATCCCTCAACCAGTTCCAACACCCGAACCGCAACCTATACCATAACCACAGTAGTTAAAAGGCTGAGGAATAAAAGGATAAGGAAATTTTTAAACCGATAGTGTCATGTTACAGATTCCTGAAGAGCGTAGCCTAGATAGTACCTTGGCATTGTTATCTGACGGCTACCAGTTTATTTCTAAAAGATGTCAACGTTATCAGTCTGATATTTTTCAAACTCGACTTTTGCTCAAAAAAACGATTTGCTTTAAAGGCGAAGAAGCAGCCAAAATTTTCTACGATCCTGAAAAGTTTATTCGTAAAAATGCTGCCCCCAAAAGGCTTAAAAAAACTTTATTTGGTCAAGATGGGATTCAAGGACTCGATGGCGATCGCCATCGGCATCGTAAGCAGATGTTCATGTCTTTAATGAGTGAAGAGCGCATTGAGCAATTAGCAGATTTGACTAAAGAACAGTGGCACATTTATGCCCAAAAGTGGTCAAAAATGGATAGAATTGTCCTTTTTACTGAGGCTCAAGCGGTTTTATGTCGTGCTATTTGTGCTTGGGCTGGTGTTCCACTTCAGGAGTCGGAGGTAGAGCAACGAACCAATCAATTAGAGGCAATGATTGATAGTTCAGGGGCAGTTGGGTTAAAACACTGGCAGGGAAGAAAAAGCCGTCAACAAGCCGAAACCTGGATTGAAGGAATTATTGAGCAGGTGCGTAATGAGCAATTAGATTTACCTGAAGATAGTGCAGCCTATGTTATTGCTCGGTATCGTGAATTAAATGGAGAATTGCTTGATACACATACTGCTGCCGTCGAGTTAATTAATATTTTACGTCCTACTGTCGCGATCGCTCGTTATGTGACATTTGCTGCCTTGGCCTTATACGAGCATCCTGAATGTCGTCAGAAATTACAGAATAGTGAAGACGACGAATACTGCGAATGGTTTGTGCAAGAGGTGCGCCGATTTTATCCCTTTTTCCCCTTTGCAGCAGCCATAGTTCGTCAAGATTTTGATTGGCACGAATATCATTTTCCTCAAGGAACAAAAGTGCTGCTCGATTTATATGGCACTAATCACGATCCTCGACTATGGGAAAATCCAGAAGCTTTTTATCCCGAACGATTTCGCGCCTGGAATAAGAGTGAGTTTAATTTAATTCCCCAAGGAGGAGGCGATTACTACAGCAATCATCGTTGTCCAGGAGAATGGATTACAATCAAAGTCCTGAAAGTAACCCTAGATTTTTTCACTCGCTCTTTGCAATACGAAGTCCCAGAACAGAATTTAGATATTAGCCTATCAAAAATGCCAACTATACCCAAAAGCGGTTTTATAATCAGCAACGTTAAGCTAATTTACTAGAGAATTTATCAATAAAGTCGTCAATTCTTCATTTATCATTTACATTTATACCAAAATGTTCAATATTTAATGTTCAATGTTCAATGTTCAATGTTCAATGTTCAATGTTTAATGAAAGGTCAATCATCTAAACGAATAATATCGTCATCCCCTAAATATTCCCCATTTTGTACTTCAATCATCACCAAAGGAATCACACCAGGATTTTCAACTCGATGAGCGGTGTTCATAGGCACATAAGTAGATTGATTCTGCATGACTAAAGTTTCTCTGCCATCACAAATTACTCTAGCTGTACCAGAAACAACAATCCAATGCTCGCTACGATGATAGTGCATTTGGGTACTCATGTGTTCCCCTGGTTTAATTTCAATTTTATTAATACAATACCTGTCTCCACTTTCCAAAGGTGTTACTACTCCATAGGGAGGAGTGCGAGTTGCTTCATCATCAGATTTAGGTAAAGTAGTATCTGGGCTGTTTTTACCGTTATCTTGAGTCATAGTTAACTCCAGGTTTTTATAGTTTTTTTGATAGTTTAATTAAACACAATATTAGCAGCCAATCAAATTTTTGATTACTAATGTGATAACTTTTCAGCTTGATAGGTATAAAAATTACCCAGTACACCAAGAGTTTCTAGATGATATCCAGGTAAGGGTTCAGGTAACGGTAGATCTGCTTGATAAATACTAAACAATAAAAAATTCTGTCGTTTGCTTTGTTGGCTAATTACTTGAGCGAGATGAGGACTAGCAACATTAATTAAAAGATTACATTGACCTTCGAGCCATACTCCTAAATCTTCGATAACTTGAGTGCAAACTTTATCTTTAAAATGAGTTTTGAGAGCAGTATCAGCATATTGTTGATATTTTTGCTCTCCAGGGTTGGTTAAAACTGCGATCGCACCTATCCCAATGATAATTATTCCGAGTATTCCAGTACTTCTTAACTTTTTCATGTAGTTTAAACGTATTTTTTTTCAAATTTTAGACTAACAAGATCAAAATACTGGTTAATAGGTGTTATTATATTTGAACGGTAGTCCGTGGCGGGCGTAGCCAAGTGGTTAAGGCAGTGGTTTGTGGTACCACCATTCGTGGGTTCAAGTCCCATCGTCCGCCCTCAAAATTTATGTTATTCTCTAGTGTTAAGAATTTGAGTATCAAAAGTACATTGCGATTATTAAGTTTCAAGCGATCGCTGGTGGTTATGTCTATCGAGGTAAAGCAATTCCCGAATTAGTTGATCAATACATTTTTGCTGACTTTGGTAGTGATGCCAGATTTTTTCATATACCTGTAGATCAGCTAGTGGCTGGCAAACAAGCAGAAGTAAAAGAACTAAGACTTTTAAACGGCAATCGCGAAGTTTCTTTTTTAGACATAATTGGTAAAGATCGCTCCGATGTGCGACTTGGAGTAGACGAGGAAAGAGAAATCTATGTCACATCCAAACAAGATGGCAAGGTAAGAAAACTCGTTTCCACACCACAATCAACCCAACCAGTTAAATAATTTTTACTCAACTAGACGCACTGGTATAAAAGCGCAGAGCAAACCGCCAAAACAAGACGGAAAAACCAAAGAGAAGACAAGCTAAAAAAGTAGCCCCCAAAATCCAATTAATTTCGCTACGATTGAGCATGGCTTGAGCAGGAACAGTAGTTAAAAAGGCTACAGGCACAACAAAAGTAAAAAAGAGACGATATACAACAGGGTAGGCAGCCATTGGATAGCGTCCTGCTTCCAACAAACCTCGCAAAACTTCTGTGACATTATAGACTTTGACAAACCAAATGCTCGTCGCACCAAGAATGAACCAGAGACTATAGAGAATGATAATACCAAAGCCGAGGGGAATTAAACTGGCAACATAATTATGCCAAGTTAAGCCCAGATTTCCACCTGCATAGATAATCAAAACCATACCAAAAAATAAATCTGGTAAACCCCAGGGAGAAATAGTTCTAGTCGAAAGCCAAAACTGACTACTCATAGGTTTGAGTAAGACAAAATCCAATGTTCCCAGTTCTACTTGCTTGACAATACTGTTGAGGTTAGGAACTAAAAAAGTAGCTGAAAATCCTTGTAGCAAGGTAAACAAACCTAAAACAATTGTCGCCTCCTGCCAACTCCATCCCTGAAAAGTATAGCCAGTCCGATAAAACAAAAATAAGCCAAACAAACTGCCAACTAAGTTAGCAATGCTAGTAATAGTGGCAATTAAGAAATTAAGACGATATTCCAATTCGGCTGCGATCGCCGTTGTCCAAAATAATCTTAGGATTTTAAAATAACGCTGCATTTTATTGGTTGATAATTACTTGTTGCAATCTTTTAAGGTACTAACGAGAAAAGTTGGCAGTTTTCTACCCAAAATTCAATTTTGTTTGTTTTATCATTGCCCAAGTAACTTAGATGGTATAAGCATGAAAATTAAAGCTCTTATTGTGACGGTTTTATTAATTTTGGGAATACCTCTGGCAGCGACAGCAGAGACAAAAAAAAGTCATTCTCCAGAGCCACTGGCTTGTAAGGCTAAATGCTCGCAATTGCAAGTTGCCCAAACCAATACTTTTACTATAGTAAGTGATCATCATAATTCGGAACTTGCCCAATTAGATCAATCAGATGGCAATCAAACTCTAACCAAAAGAGGATATGCAGGAGGAACTTTAGGCGTATTTTTTGTCAGTGAACTAGACGGGGTTGAAATAGCCGCTCAAGACTTTGACATAGATACAATTGATTTTGATACGGGATATGGTGGCAGTCTTTATGCTGGTTACAGATTTAGTCACATTTTAGCTACAGATGTAGAACTGTATCTATTTGGTGGTAATGCTAAACCTGAAGATTCTAATTTTAGTTCTGTAGGTTTTTTCCTCAATCCAAGATTTGTTTTGCCGTTTGGTAGTAATAGCCTCAAAGCTCCTTTTCTATTTGCTAGTCCTGGTGTAGGTATCGTTGGCATTAGTTTTGGAGATGAAATTGAACAACTAATCGAAGATACCAATACTGCTTTTGCTTTCCAAATCAAAGCTGGAGGTGGTTTACCCCTATCTGAATCCTTAGATGTTATTGGACAAGTCAGATATGTCAATGCTTTTGGTTTGTATCCCCAAAATGATAATGAAGATGGCGATCTCAGCACTGTAGGCTTAGAAGCAGGATTAAACTTCAAATTTTAGTCTTGAATAATTTTGGCTAGTATATAAGTAGTAACTTGTCTGGAGTCAGAAGTAGGGGCAATGGCGGTTGCCCTTAAAAAAAGTGGAATATAGTTGATTAATTTTGTTGATGATCTAAATTAGAAATAAACTATCTTATCAGCGATCGGGAGAAAGACGAAATATGGCAAGTTTTGAAGATATTGCAAAAAAAGCTTTTTATATGGGTGTTGGTTTTGCATCTTATGCCCAAGAAAAAGCTAATGACACTCTTAAAGATTTCAAAGTGCAGGCACAAAAACTTGCTGATGAAATGACTGAAAGGGGAGAAATGAGTGCCGAAGAAGCACGTAAATTTGTCGATGATTTAGTAGCGCAAGCCCAACAAGGAACTGTTCCTGGTGCTGAAAATAAAAAATCGGATCAAAAAGAACCTCGTCGCATCGAAATTGTAGACGAAGACGAACAGCCACAATCAACAACAGCAAAGGAAGTACCAAAAGAATCAACAGCACCTACTCAAGCTAATACTAGTAGCGAAGATTTACGCCGTCAAGTACAGTCTTTACAAGAAGAGTTACGTCGTCTAAAAGAAGACAGGTAAGATAGTAAACTGTTTTAACTAGTAATATTTATTGTTAAAAATCAATTATGGATGATTGGCAAAAACAGTGTTGGCAGCAGATAGAGAAAACCGCAGCCGACATAGAAAAATTTTGGGTTGACGTGGAAGAAGCTACAGAATCTTTTGTAGATGAAGTTAGTGAAACTGTCGGCTCTTTTTTAGAAAAGTTTCATTCAGGAATAGTAGAAGAAGTTGACAATCTGATCGAAGATGTTGTTGAAGTATTAATTGTTACCAGCGATGAGATCGACGCTGCCTTATCAGAAGAATGGGATCATTTTGCTGATGATGATTTTACCACCATAAATTTTCATCCACCTTCTGCCATTAGTCACCCAGCCTGTATTAACTGCGCTCACTATCACGGGCAAAGTTACAATGGCAATTTATTAGTATGTGCTATGCATCCTCATGGTTGGGAAGATCAGAATTGTCCTGATTGGGAAAAAGATCACTAAGAGATTTGGCAAAGCAATATTTGTTGATAAAGGAAAATTTTGAGTTAACGGCAAGAAAATTTAACCTTTAAACCATCACGAGGATGAGGAGTTGGGACAGTGACTAACTCCAGATTTTGATTAGGGAGAAGTTCCCATTGATAATTCTGCAATAATTTTGAGGCAAATAAACGCATTTCCAAACGAGCAAATTCTTTGCCCAAACACTCTCTCAAACCACCACCAAAGGGAATATAGCCAAAACTAGCTTGTTTATCGGCTGCTTGATTAGGCGCAAAACGTTCAGGATTAAAGCGATCGCTTTCAGGATAAAGTTCTTTATCTTTATGGGTTTGAGCAATTTGATACTGCACTACCCAGCCTTTAGGAATCCGATAACCGCCAAATTCAAAGGTTTCTATTACCTCTCGAAAACCACCACCCACAGGCGGAATAATTCGCATTACTTCCTTAATAACCTGTTCGAGATAGGTCATATTCTTCAAATCTTCTAAGGTAGGAGTCCCTGTAATCTTTAAGCTGGCTTGTTCTTCTCGTAATTTCTGCAATACTTCTGGATGCTGTGCTGTTAAAAGACAAAAAGAAGCGATCGCTGAAGTTAAGGTTTCGTGTCCTGCAAACAATAACAGCAATACCTGATCTTTTAATTCTTCCACGCTAAGGCTATTTCCTGCCTCATCTTCCGCGCTGATCAATAAGCTTAAAGCATCTGTCCCAAGATTATCAGCCTGCTGACGTTGGATAATAATCTGTTCTAAATTATTCAGCAACTTTTGACGTGCCTTTAAAGCTTTACCAAATTTAGTCCAGGGTAAAGAAATTGGAATGCTAAATAAACCCTGGGAATAATCTTCAAAATAATGCCCAATAGGAGTTTGTGAACCTCCATCGCTACCGATAAATAAATTACTAGCAATATCAAAGGTATAGTTTCTCAACTCTGGATACCAAGTTAAAGTCCCCATCTTTTCCCACTTCTGTAGATATTCATTGGTAATTTGTGCCATCGTGGGAATATAACTAGCTAAAGCTCTTGGTTGAAAAGCTTCATATAATAACTTACGACGAGAAGTATGAAAACTACCATTATTAACCGCTAAAGATGCTTGTCCTAATAAAACTTTGGTACTTTTAGGCCAAGTGGAAACTACATACTTATTTTCGTGGCGAAATAAAAAGGTATTAGCCTCAGATCCAACCATCATCACTGTAGGACGACCAAAAACACTAGTTTGATAAACTTTGCCGTATTTGGCTATCCGTTTTTGATTAAAATTTGGATCGGTCAAAAAGTTAATCGTCTCACCAATTAACGGTAGTCCTTGTTTTCCAGGCGGTATAGGTAAAGAGTTTAATTGCTTTTGGTTGACGGTCATAAAATTAAATAATTACTAATTAGGCATTAGGCATTAGGCATTAGGCATTAGGCATTAGGCATTAGGCATTAGGCATTAGGCATTAGGCACTAGGTGTTACTCATTACTCATTATTTGCTACTTGCTACTTGAGTAATTGGTAACTGGTCACTGATCACTGTAAAATAACCATAAATATACAATTTTTAACTAACATCTTAAGGGAGATATTCAATGGGTGGCGCGATCGCTTTTTTATTGATCATTGGCTTATATACAGGCATTGCTTTAGGTCTATACTTTGGTTTACGCAAGTTTAAAATTATTTAATTAGCCATCAACTTACACATTTAAGGCATCGTCATCTTTGGCGGTGCTTTATGTTTAACAAAATCTATAATGTTTATTGTGTAAGGTTATTAATAGAGGGAAATTATATTAGAGGTAAGTTAGATTGGACGAATCATATCAAGACTATATTAACCGAGTTGCTAGATTGACCTTACCTAGTGCCTGTTCGATGCAACTCCAAACTATCCAACAGTCTCCTAAGTTTCTTGATGGGAAACCCCTATCATTCCCAGGTTATAGCGTAGTTACGCCTCCTGCGGAAGAAGATACAGTTAACCAAAAGTTCTATCAGCAGGTGACAACTATACAAAAACAGTTATCTCAGCAGTTAGAAGCAGATTTTTTTATTCCTTTACCCACAGAGACTTTTCATTTTACTTTAGCTGATTTAGTCTGGGATGAGAGCTATCGACAGATAATAGCAACCAATCCCAACTTTGACCAAGAATTACAACAACAAGTTCTAGCTAGTTTTCAGCAATATCAACAGTCTGTTGAAAATAATAAATCTCTTGCTTGGCAATTATGGGGTCTTGTTACTAGACCACGAGCAATTATGGCTTGTTTAGTTCCCAAAGATCAAGAAAGCTATCAATCGGTAATTCAGCTACGTCGCTCTCTGTATCAAAATGCAGGGTTAATTGGCTTAGGAATTGAACAGCAATACGATTTTACAGCACATATTACTCTCGGATACTTTGGTGATATACCACCTGGTTTAAATCGCGATCGCCTGTGTATTGTTCTCTCGCAAATTAACGATCGCCTAGTAGAAAGTGAGTTACCTGAATTTACTGTTAAACAAGCACAGTTACGTAAGTTTGAAAATATGTGGCAATATGAACGTCAGGCTGATTGGGCAACTGTGGAGTTTGGGAAGTAGTACCGCTAGGCGGAAGTCAAAAGTCAAAAGTCAAAAGTCAAAAGTAGTTTCTAGCAATCAACAACCATTAATAAAAAGCTAATAGCTAATAGCTTAAAAATAGTAATCAGTAATTAAATAAGTTAATAATTCATGAAACTAACGTCGATATTTTGGCTAAAGCTTCTTCAACGACATCTAAACTTGCTTTCTCGACAAATTTTACAGAGCGAGCTTGCCAATCTAACACTCTTATTTGATCGGTTAAAACTACTCCACTGGTTTTCATTGACTCTGAAAGAATTACTTCAAATCTCCATCCTTTGATTTGGTTGGTTATTGGACAAGCCAAAATAAAATGAGATTTACGATTGTATGCTACTGGAGAAATAACTAATGCTGGTCTAAATCCTGCTTGCTCTCTACCTAATTGAGGACTAAAAGAAAGTTTGATAATATCGCCTCTTTCTGGGATATAAGCTTTTACCATTGCTCTTTTCCCATCGGTTCACCCCAATCAACTTCTGAATGCAAATGTTCTTCATTCATCCCATCTAATAATTGTTCTAGGGTATATTTTTTCTTCTGTGGCGTAAGAATTAACCTATTTTCTTCTCTAGATATTTCAATTTCATCTCCTTCTTGTAATTGAGCTTGCTCTACTATTTGTTTGGGTATGCGAATTCCCAAGCTGTTTCCCCACCGAGCTATTTTGATCGACATTTGTTTTAAATAAATATTTTTTGTATATACAATTATACATTGTATATTAATGAATTAAACACAGCGATCGCTCATCTTCTATCTCTTTCTAGATCTCTAATTACCTTTTCGTGATACCAAAGATAAGTTTTACCAGGATGGTTTTTACGGGCATTTCTCAATAATCTTAAAGCAACTTTTTGATCTCCACCTAACATTGTTAAAAGTTTTTTATCTAGACTTTTATCTAACCTATTCTTAGATTTAAATCTTTTTTGCTTTTGAATTGCCTGAAATAAAATATAAATTAGAGAAAATAAAACTGATAAAATAACAATTATTGATACTACTTGCATATTTTAGGGACAACATTAAAGTTTCATAGATTAATTGTTCCCAAAGTGAAATGATAATTTGAATTTTTTTATATTTTTTATTTTTTGATAATAGCGATCGCTGTTTGTTTTAATTTATTTTATCTCTGTGATCGTCATCATACATAGTTTATATTCCAGTAGTACATATTGTTGATAAGACAAGATGTCTTTTTTTATAGAAAAATCGCTTATTAACAAAAGTTCTACTTATGAAAAATTTATTGATATTCATTGCTGTCTTAGGATTTGTAACGTCTGCAATACCAGTCAATGCCAACCCCAATTTATGTTATAACTCTGCCATCACTGCATCAGAACGAAAAGCAGTAAAAATACTCGAAGATATGAACTCTGTACAATCTGAAATTAAAACTACGGGAGAAACACTAAATAAACTAAATCAACAAAGAAGCCAAGGCTACGACCAATATAATCCTGATAGTGTTTCTAAGTATAATAGTGTCATTAACAAATACAATAAGGTTGTCGCACATAACAATAAATTGTCAGAACAATATAATCAACTAAAAAATTCATATAATTCACTGATAAATCAAATTTCGCCTTCTAAAAATATTGCATTTACTACTTGTTTGAATAGCCAGATACTTCGTTTAGAAACTAATACAACTAGTCTGAATATTGATTCTTTGAATATAAGAACAGAAAATTTAAGAAGAAGCACTGACAATTTACAAAAAAATATGAATAATCTAAGGTATTAAATATACAAAAAATATTACAAATCCTGAAAATAAATTAGTAGGTTGGGCAAGACTCACGATTTAACCTGATCGCGTGCTTAAAAATATTTTTGCCCATCTTACAAGATATAACCTAATTTAATTGGCTTTTGATGGTTTTAATCGGTTTTATTCGGACAAGTAATTGGTTAAAATCAAGCTATGGATATCAATACTCTTAAGATTACTCCCGAAATACTGAACCTCATTGCTGAGATCGATGAGTTTAAAGGATCTTGGAAGGCTTTAGGTACTCTCGCTCCCGAACGTTTAGCAGCACTAAGAAAAATAGCAACTATTGAGAGTATTGGTTCATCTACTCGTATTGAAGGTGCAAGATTGAGCGATCGCCAAATAGAAACTTTACTCAGTAATCTTGACAGTAAATCTTTTAGTACCCGTGACGAACAGGAAGTAGCAGGTTATGCCGATGTCATGCAAATATTGTTTGATAGCTGGGAAACAATTCCTATTACAGAAAACTATATTAAACAGCTACACTCAATACTCTTGCAATATAGCCACAAAGATGAAAGACATCGAGGTAACTATAAATCTTTAGATAACCATATCGAAGCATTTGATGAAAATGGTAAAAGTTTAGGAGTTTTATTCACCACTGCTTCACCTATGATGACCACTATATTAATGAATGAATTAGTGGATTGGACACGAATTGCGTTTACAGAAAAACAACTTCATCCCTTGTTAGTTATTGGTATTTTTATTGTTCGTTTTTTAGCTATCCATCCATTTCAAGATGGCAATGGTCGTCTTTCTAGAGTTTTAACTACCCTGTTGCTACTAAAAAGCGGATATGCCTATGTCCCGTATAGCTCTTTGGAAACAGTCATCGAAGATAATAAAGATAGTTACTATTTAGCTTTGAGACGTACCCAAAAAAACTTAGATACTGAAAATCCTGATTGGAATCCTTGGCTATTATTCTTCTTGCGATCGCTAAAGCGACAAAAAGATCGCCTGGAAGTGAAATTAGAAAGAGAAAAAATCATGCGTAGTTCTCTACCAGAATTATCTGTCACCATTTTAGAACTAGCAAAGGAACATGGCAGAATTACCACAGGAGAGATTGAAAATTATACTCAAGCTAGTCGCAGCAGCATTAAAGCGAGAATTAATGAATTAATCGAGATGAAAAAATTAGCTAGAAACGGCAAAGGCAGATCTACCTGGTATTCTTTAATATAGTTACTAATTATACTACTCTAGTATTATTTATTTGGTAACTTTATAAATGTTGATATTTTTGCCAAGATAATCAAAAAATTAACTCTTCTTTACTAACTGCAAATCTTAATTGCCTCAACTTCAGCTTCAGGTAGGAATAATCTAGGAAATTCAAGAAGGCGATCGCCTAGCGGAAGTAAACTCTCATCCCGAAGCGTACCAGTTTGCGTTTGCGGAGCAAGTCTGAAATACTCAGCAAGTCTTTATAACTCAGGGTAATTGCTCATACTCTTCAGGTAATTGCTCCTAATCTTCCTCATCAAACAAATATCAGTATTCAAAGCCTTGTGTAATCAAGGTTTCTGGGATTTAATTTATTCTCGTCTCCCAGTTCAAGAAACTTTAGTATGATTGGATTTTTGATGGAATTAATTTTTTGTTTTTTGATCACATTTATAAAAAATAAAGACGTAAAAATTATATAAAGACTTTCTAAATTCTTAAGATTAATTCTGCAACATTTATATTTATTAGAAGCTCAAAAAATCCTCTATACTCTGGATATCTAGAAAGTATAGATATCACCTACCTTTATTTTCCTGATTAGTTAGCTGATAATTGCAAACAGAGACGTAAAGCAAAAATCCAAATTACGTCCAATCATTCAAACTCAGATAGATTCTTATATTTAAAGCAGGGGAGACTCGCAACGTGGGACAAATAAGACTAGCAGTTTACGGTAAAGGCGGAATTGGTAAATCTACAACTAGCTGCAACATTTCCGCAGCCTTAGCAAAAAGAGGTAAAAAAGTCTTACAAATTGGCTGTGATCCAAAGCATGACAGTACTTTTACCCTCACAGGATTTTTGATTCCTACTATTATTGATACCCTGCAAGAAAAAGATTTCCATTATGAAGACATTTGGCCCGAAGATGTAATTTATGAAGGCTACGGTGGTGTTAGTTGTGTGGAAGCAGGTGGCCCTCCTGCTGGTGCTGGTTGTGGTGGTTATGTTGTGGGAGAAACCGTTAAGCTGCTTAAGGAATTAAACGCTTTTGATGAATACGATGTAATTTTGTTTGATGTCTTGGGTGACGTGGTATGTGGTGGTTTTGCTGCACCTCTGAACTATGCAGACTACTGCATGATTGTTACCGATAATGGTTTTGATGCTCTATTTGCAGCTAATCGCATCGCTGCTTCGGTAAGAGAAAAAGCTCGTACTCATTCCCTGCGTCTAGCAGGCTTGATTGGTAATCGTACTTCTAAGAGAGACTTGATTGACAAGTATATTGAACACGTACCGATGCCTGTTTTAGAAATTCTACCTTTAATCGAAGATATTCGGGTATCTCGTGTCAAAGGAAAAACTCTTTTTGAAATGGCAGAAAGTGATCCCTCTCTAAGTTTTGTCTGTGATTACTATCTCAATATTGCCGATCAGATTTTAGCTGCACCAGAAGGAGTTGTCCCCAACGAGGCACAAGACAGAGATTTATTCTCCTTATTGTCTGATTACTATCTCAATCCCCCTGTAGCGAAGGAAGAAACAAAAGAAGATGAATTAGACATGATGATGGTTTAGGTCATTGAACATTGATCATTGATCATTAAACATTGAACATTAAACAGTTGCGATCGCAAGTTATCTGTTGAGTTGTATCTAGATTGTCTTTACTTGATGATAAAAGTTTCAACTTTGGGGGCAGTTCTGGGAAAAATAGATTTGAATATGAATTTATTTAAACTAGAAACAAAAATGGCTGATATTCTTGCACAACCAGAACAATTTAAAGCTGAATTAAAAGAAAAGTGGTTAAGTTACTACCAAACTAATCGTAGTTGGTTGAAACGTTACATGAGTATAAACAAAGGTTGGCGTGATATAGTGCAAACATACTCTAAAGAAGAGCTACAAAGCCTTGAAGTCAAGGATAATTACCAACCTCGCCGTCCTGAATGCTATTTCATCCTGGGGGTTGTTAGTGTTTTAGAGCCATCCCTTAAAGGTTTGTTCGCATTTATGGAATATTCAACAGGAAGTTCAGAACAACTTGTTAAAACTTTAGGATTAGATTTTGACCCCGAATTGGAATTAAAAAAGCGATCGCAAGAACAACCATCTCAACAAATACAAACAGATTCAGAATATCTTGATCAAATTAGAGAGGAGATCAAAACATGACCGTTGCTCAAGAACCTTCAGCATTAAACTTTGAATGTGAAACTGGGAATTATCATACTTTTTGTCCCATAAGTTGTGTTGCTTGGTTATATCAAAAAATAGAAGATAGTTTCTTTTTAGTCATTGGCACAAAAACCTGCGGTTACTTCCTACAAAACGCGATGGGAGTAATGATTTTTGCCGAACCTCGTTATGCGATGGCGGAATTAGAAGAGGGAGATATATCAGCACAGTTAAACGACTATGAAGAACTAAAAAGATTGTGTTCACAAATCAAACGCGATCGCAATCCTTCTGTTATCGTTTGGATTGGTACTTGTACCACTGAAATTATTAAAATGGACTTGGAAGGTTTAGCACCTAAGCTAGAAGCAGAAATCGGTATTCCCATCGTTACCGCTCGTGCTAACGGTTTAGACTATGCCTTTACTCAAGGGGAAGATACAGTCCTAGCTTCAATGGCGCACAAGTGTCCTACACAAGCACCTAAAGCGGAAGCAGAAAAGGAAGAACGTAACGCTATTTCCAAATTGATGAACTTCGGACGTAAAAAAGAAGAAGTTACTCAAGAGGAATCAGAATATAAAGAACATCCCCCCTTAGTTTTATTTGGTTCTTTACCTGATCCTGTAGTCACTAACCTAACTTTAGAACTCAAAAAACAAGGAGTGAAAGTATCAGGTTGGCTACCTTCCAAACGTTTTACCGAACTACCCGTAATTGAAGAAGGTTATTACACAGCAGGAGTTAATCCTTTCTTATCTCGCACTGCTACTACCCTGATGCGTCGTCGCAAAACTAAACTCATTGGCGCACCCTTCCCCATTGGGCCCGATGGTACTCGTGCTTGGATTGAAAAAATCTGTTCTGTTTTTAATATTGAACCTCAAGGACTAGATGAAAGAGAAGCTCAAATCTGGGCAAACTTAGAAGATTATATTCAACTCATTCGTGGAAAATCTGTCTTCTTTATGGGGGATAACCTCTTAGAAGTCTCTCTAGCACGTTTTCTAATTCGTTGTGGGATGACCTGTCAAGAAATTGGCATTCCCTACATGGATAAACGCTATCAAAAAGCGGAACTAGATCTACTAGAAAAAACCTGCAATGAAATGGGTGTACCTATCCCCACCATCGTCGAAAAACCCGACAACTACAATCAAATTCAACGCATCTACGCACAAAAACCCGATTTGGTAATAACTGGAATGGCACACGCTAATCCTCTTGAAGCCAGAGGCATTAATACTAAATGGTCGGTTGAATTTACCTTTGCTCAAATTCATGGTTTTACTAATGCGCGAGATATTTTAGAATTAGCTACTCGTCCGATGCGGAGAAATAATAATTTGAAAGAGTTGGGATGGGAGAAGTTGGTTAAGGAACAAGCGAAAGTTTAAAAATATAATTTCAAATCAAATATTCCATCAAAGGGTCTAGCAATGCTAAACCCTTTTGGCGTTGCTCAAGTTAAGGGATGAATTTCTGAGGAGCTGGGACATCCCAGAATTTAAGATAGTGAATTACCAATCGGAAGGTTATCTTCTTCGATATTGTTTAGGCGTTAAGCCTTCAATTTTCTTAAATACACGGGAAAAATGAGCTTGATCGGCAAAACCACAGGCAAAAGCAATATCAACCATCAAAGCATTAGGATTATTCAGCATTTTTTTTGCTTGTTCAACACGATAAGCAATCAAAAATTGATAGGGACTTTGACCGATAGTTTGTTTAAATAAACGGGAAAAATGAGACGAGCTGAGATCCGCTTGCTCTGCCATATCTTCTAATAAAATATTCCTGCCATAATTGACTGCTACGTAATCTAATACCTGTTTGTAATGCTGGGCTGTAAAACTTTTAGAAAAATTGTATTCTTCGTCCTGTAAACCGTATTTTAAAATTAATTTAGTGAGAAAAACACGGGCAAAAGATTCAAACATTACTTGTGATCCAAGTTCACATTGCAATGCTTCTAAAAGTTGAATTCCTGACTGAGTAATGTCCTCATCCAAAAACTGTGGTAAATCTCGTAATTGCTGAGTTGACAGTAAAATTCCCAACTCAGTTTGAGCAAATTTCTCAAATTTAACAGGATCGAGAGTAATAATAATACACTTAGTTTTAACGTGCCATTTCCAGCCACTTTCTACACCAGCAGGAGTAACAATAATTTCATTTTGATGATATAAAAAATCTCGATGTTCACCATCCCGGCAGTTTTCTAAACGATGAGATTCTTCTCTCAAATTGAGGATAATATGATGTTGGTGATATTTATCCGTAGGCATCGAAGCAGGTTCAGCTTCAAAATACTCAAGAGTAAGTAAATCTGCTGCCATTGGACGGACTAAATCGAGGCTCTGAATTAGTGGTTCGGAAGGATATATATCTTGATATTTAGGCATTTAAATCAACCAGTATAAAAAAATGGGGGAAATCTCAATTTCCCCGCCTAAGTTTCAGTCTATATATTGTTTATTTACCCATTCCTAGCTGTTGAGCTTTTTGGTAAACTTTTCCTTCTGTTAACAGAGAAGGCGCGATCACCACATCAACCTGTTGCATTTCTTTGAGATTTTTTGCCCCTAAAGTTCCCATACTAGTTTTGATTGCACCGAGTAAGTTGTGTGTACCGTCATCAAGTTTAGCAGGGCCTACTAAAATCTCTTTGATTGTGCCTGTTGTTCCCACCTTAATACGAGTACCGCGAGGTAAGACAGGACTAGGAGTTGCCATTCCCCAGTGAAAATCGCCTCCAGGGGCTTCGGCAGCACGGGCAATTGGTGAACCAATCATTACTGCATCTGCACCACAGGCAAGACATTTACAAATATCGCCTCCAGTGACAATTCCACCATCAGCAATCACTGGCACATATTTACCTGTTTGGGCATGATAATCATCTCTCGCAGCAGCACAATCAGCAGTAGCCGTAGCTTGAGGAACACCTACACCTAAGACACCGCGAGAAGTACAAGCAGCACCAGGCCCAATGCCTACTAATACAGCAGCAGCACCTGCTTGCATCAGCTTGAGTGCAACTTCATAAGTAACGCAGTTGCCTAAGATTACGGGGATAGGCATTTCTTGACAGAAAGAAGCCAACTCTAGAGGCGCGATCGCTTCTGGGGCTAGATGATCTGTTGATACTACTGTCGCCTGTACAAAGAGAAGATCTGCACCAGCCTCAGCGACAATTTTGCCATATTTACTTGCTCCTGCGGGAGTTAAGCTAACTGCTGCGATCGCATCTTGACTTTTGATTTCCGTAATTCTTTTGGTAATTAGTTCTGGTTTAATTGGTTCTGCATAGAGTTGCTGCATTAAACCAACAAACTCATCTTTTCCTACCGAGGCAATTTTATTAAAAATTGGTTCAGGGTCGTCATAACGGGTTTGTACCCCTTCTAAATTTAACACCCCAATTGAACCTAATTGTGACAGTAACACCGCCATATTAACATCAACTACACCATCCATAGCACTAGCTAAAATAGGAATCTCGCGAGTAATTCCGCCAAGTTCCCAGGTAGTATCCGCCAAACTGGGGTCTAAAGTCCGCACTCCAGGGGAAAGTGCTATTTCATCAAATCCATAGGCTCTACGAGCCTGTTTTCCGCGACCTATTGATATATCCACACTCTTGATTTCGTTCCCAAAGCTTATTAGCTTAGGCTATCAAATTTTATCCATCTTTGAACACGATTAAAAACTAAAAAAAAATTATAATATCAAACACTTAAATGTGTTGCTGTCCAGATAGTCCAACCATCAATTAGCCACAAAAACATCGTAAACACAAACAAAATCAAATACATCCAGGGTTGAGCTAGAGGACGAATATCAACGGTATCAATGCCTGTTTTCTCGGTGATGATATTGACCATTTTATTAAAGCCAGCTACTCGCATAGGTAATAAATAGGCTTTTTTCGCTTTCGGAGAAGTAAAATAATAAACCAAACCGCCTTGTCCTGTAGTACGCATCTTCAAATTATCAATTTCATTCCAAGATAAAGACCAGCCTTGACGGAAAAATTGCGGTATCCAACTAGGATAGGCTAATTGTATTTTATGCTCATCTAAAATTACTCGTTCACTAAGAGCAGCATAAACCGCGATCGCGCCTATTAAAATACCAATCCATAATATATAAGACGGCACTGGTGCATGAGTAAAATCTGCCAAAAAGGGTAATGGAACTGTCAAAGCAATATAAAGACACAACAAAGTGATACGAATAATCGGCGAAATTTTAAAAATGTTCATATGACTAATGACTAATAACTGAAAGTACCAATATCTCTACAGTTGATAATTCTTGATATACCGTTGTACAGGTCTATTTTGTGCTTCAATAAAACGTTGCGTAAATTAGCACCATAATCACAAATAAAAGTTTTTCCTTGTACAGTTACAGTAGGCATAAGCAATATTTACTTCGAGAAAAAAATCTTGATCTTTGAGTAACTTAACATTTCTTAACTTTGATTGGGGTTGAAATTGAACTTCATGAATCAAACGACAATTTGGATTTACGACACTACCCTAAGAGACGGCGCACAGGGCGAAGGTATTTCGTTATCTTTAGATGATAAATTAAAAATTGCGCGTAAACTCGACCAAATGGGAGTACCTTTGATTGAAGGCGGATGGCCAGGGGCAAATCCCAAAGATGTGCAGTTTTTCTGGCGATTACAAGAAGAACCACTGCAAAATTCAGAATTGGTTGCCTTTTGTTCTACTCGTCGTCCTCATATGGTTGCCTCAGAAGATCAAATGCTCCAGGCGATTTTAGCTGCTGGGACTCGTTGGGTGACAATTTTTGGTAAGTCTTGGGATCTTCACGTGACAGAAACCTTAAAAACCAGTTTGGAAGAGAACCTGGCAATGATCCGCGAGACAATCGAATATCTGCGCAGCCAAGGTAGAAAGGTAATTTATGATGCTGAACATTGGTTTGATGGTTATAAGCATAATTCGGAATATGCCCTAAAAACCCTTAAAACAGCACTAGAAGCTGGTGCAGAATGGTTAGTATTGTGTGATACCAACGGCGGAACATTACCCCATGAAGTTAGTGAGATAATTGCTGAGATCATGGCTGCTTTACCAGAATTAAACACAGAACCTACAAAATTAGGAATACATACCCATAACGATGCAGGTACGGCTGTGGCAAATGCGATCGCTGCTGTCAGGGCAGGAGCAACTATGGTGCAAGGAACAATTAATGGTTATGGAGAAAGATGTGGCAATGCTAACCTCTGTACTTTGATTCCAAATTTACAATTAAAACTTGGCTATCGTTGTTTGGGAGATAAGCAATTAGCCCAATTAAGTCCCACTAGTCGGATGATCAGCGAAATAGTTAATTTAGCTCCCGATGATCATGCTCCTTTTGTCGGGCGATCGGCATTTGCCCATAAAGCAGGAGTTCACGTTTCCGCAGTCGAAAAAAACCCTTTAACTTACGAACATATTCAACCAGAATTAATTGGTAATCAAAGACGTATTGTTATCTCCGATCAATCAGGTTTGAGTAATGTTTTGCATTATGCTGCTAAATTTGGTATTAATCTCAGTAAACAAGATGTGACCTGTCGGCAAATTCTAGATAAATTAAAAAAATTGGAGAATGAAGGATATCAATTTGAAGCAGCCGAGGCAAGTTTTGAATTACTGATGCGATCTATTCTTGAGCCTGGGAAGGAATTGTTTATTCTTCAAGGTTTTCAGGTTCACTGTGATATTCAGCAAAAAATTGATAATCCAGCTAGCAAAGCATTAGCTACGATAAAAGTAGAAGTAGATGGTAAAAACTTACTAGAGGTGGCAGAAGGCAATGGCCCAGTAGCAGCTTTAGATAGTGCTTTACGCAAGGCACTCGTCAAATTCTATCCCCAAATTGCCGATTTCTATTTAGCAGACTATAAAGTTCGTATTTTAGATGGTGGTGCAGGTACAGCAGCCAAAACCCGAGTTTTAGTAGAATCAAGCAATGGTTTAGAACGTTGGACAACTATTGGTGTATCAGTCAATATTCTCGATGCTTCTTATCAAGCAGTAGTAGAAGGGATGGAATATGGTTTACTATTGCAAGCTAACCAGAAAAATAAAGTAAGTATTGTTAATTAAGAAACGGAACTGGAAATATTTATGACGACTCTTCCTCTTACAACCAGAAGCAGACTTAAAAACATTCCCCAAGCTCCAGTTGTTTGGGAAGGCGATCGTCGTCCATTGGGCAATATAGCTTCCCATTTAGATAACAATAAAGATGCAGATGGAGAATGTATCATTTGGGTAGATGGCTCAGAGGGTGCTGTGAGGGCAATGGATGTAGTTCCTGAGTCAACGGGAATTGAAGCAGTAGTGAGAACTTTGTTACGAGCAATGGAAACTCCTCATCATCCAGGACAACCCCAACGTCCGCAAAAAATTATTGTGCGCGATCGCGAAATTCAGTTTTTTTTACGGGGAGTTTTACAAGATTTAGATATTAGTATTGAATATTCTCCACAACTGCCTCTGATTGATCGTCTTTTTGAAGGATTTGCCGAAATGGATGGAGAAAACCCCTCTTTTCTACCAGCAGTTTATGAAGAGGCTATGAGGGATTTAGCTGGCAAACTTTGGGATGAAGCCCCTTGGGAGTTATTAGCCGATAGTGATATTCTGCGTGTTGATCTTAAAGACTGCGAAATTGAGCAGGTGTATCTCTGTATCATGGGGATGATGTCGGCGGAATATGGGGTTTTACTCTATCGTTCTTTAGATTCCTTAAAGCAATTTCGGGCTGCTGCTTTGGGAGAGAATCAATCCCCAGCCGATTTAGAAAAAGCTTTCTTGGCACAAGATTGTTGGTTTTTAAACTATGAAGAAATGGAAGACGAAGATTTACCAGATACAATTTCTATGGAGCCTTTTTTTGGTAGTCTTCATCCTTTTGAGGGAATGCGTCCATTTCTAGACGAACAAGAAGCAAAAATTGTCTATGCTGCTTTAGAATCTTTACTACGTCTTTCTAGTCGTAATCGCTCTGCTTTAGCCCAAGAACCAATTAAAGCTATTTCCAAATCGTATCAAATTAGTTTACCTGGGAAAGATAATAGTAAATCTTCTAAAAATCAGGCTCAAGAGCAAAACACAATATCAACTGAAATTAGCACTTTACCAGAACTAACAGAAGAATTATTAAATATGAGCGATCGCTCTAATTCTTTGACCGAAGAAGTTGATCTTCCCATTCAAGAAGATTTAATTCCTGATGGTGCTTTGGTTAGTTTAGCTAGTGTTCCTTGGGAATTAGTCGAGCAATTAAAGCATCAGCCGAAAATCTACTATCAATCTTTAGCAATTAAACCCAGAGGCAAAGAATTACCTACAATTTTTATTCAAACTACTCGTCCCAAAGCTAAACATTTAATTAATCGTATTCAAGATGCTGGTGGTTTAAAAGCTATTTGCTTTAATCCTGGTCATGATCCTTTTAGTGGTGAAGTTTATGATTTGGGGATGTTACAAACAGGTGATGACGAGTTGTATATCTTTGCTGAATATTCTCAGGACGTTGTGCAACAAGTTAAAGCAGTAGAAAAATGGAATCAACGCTGTCAAAAAACTAAAGGCTACTGTGGTTTAATTATTGCTATGGGAGTAACAGGGGGCAATCGTGGTAATCCCCAAGCGAAAGATATTTTAGCTTTATTTGAACTTAAATCAATTAATGGTTCTGAGTTAGGTATGGGTGTTTTACAGTTAATGCCTAATTTTGACTTTTGATTTTATCGTCCCGTAGGCACTAGGCACTAGGCACTAGGACTCTCGCCGAGTCCTGGTTTGGGTATAATACTCTATCTCAACAGGATTTAGTATTAAACATTTATTGATTCTGCGACCGAGCTTGTTACCAACTAAAGTTATAAATTTTATCTTCATTACTTCACCGCAATTTATATAACATAATATTACGCTAGCACAAAAGCATAAGCATAACCTAACGACGTTAAAATAGATATACTGCTAGTCTTAACTGGCTCGAAACCTTCGTTGCGGTTGCAGAGCAATCTACCGCTTAAAAGACGGTGGCTTTACGCTCTACAAAGGTAACTCAAATCCAGGTAGTATGTCTTCTCCAGAAATGATTGCTGGCATTTGTATCACTTCCACAGCTTTTTCTAAGCGGTAAATTTCCACCTGTGCATCTTGAGGATTAATCAACCAACCTAAACGCAGACCATTTTGTATGTATTCATTCATTTTTTCTTGCAGCGTTGTTAGTCTGTCTGTCTCTGAACGCAATTCAATCAAAAAGTCTGGTACAAGGGTCGGAAATTTTTTACGTTGTTGAGGAGTTAAATTTTCCCACCGTTCTAACTGTACCCAAGCAGCATCAGGGGAACGTTTTGCACCGTTAGGAAGTATAAAAATAGTTGAAGAACTAAACACTTTGCCCAATTTAGCTTGACGATTCCAAATTTCTAAATCAGTAATTAGTCCAGCTTCTTGATTACCGCTTTCTCCTCCTACTGGTGGCACAATAATTAATTCTCCTGCTGCATTCATTTCCAGGCTTAAATCGCGATTGGCAACACACAATTGATAAAATTGCTCATCGGTTAAGTGAGGAATTGGCTCTAAGTTTAGCACTACAGTATTCATTTAAACTTTGCTCGTGCCGTTGATTTACCTTGGTTGCTAATATTTTAACAAAAGCTCAAAACTATTCTCCATAACCTAAAGATTTTGAGAATTAAATAGCTTCGGCAATTCATGTAAAAAGGCGTTGGTGATTTAAAGTATGACGTACAAAGTATTTCTGTTCGTAGCTTTTAGCTCTATGCCTTACGGCAGCTACGCAAGAGCTTTTAGCTTTTTTAATTTAATGAAATGTGACGATGCTAAAAAATCATACCTTGATTCACCAACGCCATCGCATTTTACATACTGCCGACAGCGATCGCTATATTGTTTTTGGTTCTAATCTGAAAACCAAGGAGTAATTTACATCAGAGGTCATCAAGTAGCTAAATCGGGAAAGACTTCTTGTACTGCTGGATGTACGATTTGACCATTTTTAATATTCAATCCTTTTGCTAAAGCCTGATTTTGTTGTAAGGCAGATAAACCATGATTAGCTAACTGCACAACATAAGGAAAAGTACTGTTATTCAACGCTTGAGTTGCTGTCCAAGGTACTGCACCAGGCATATTAGGTACACCAAAATGAACTACGCCTGCTTCTGTATAAGTTGGCTGAGTATGGGAAGTAGGACGTAAAGTTTCGATACAACCGCCTTGATCTACAGCCACATCTACAATTACTGAGCCAGGACGCATTTGAGCTACTAAATCACGGGATACTAAAATTGGAGCTTTTTTGCCGACTACTAACACTGCGCCAATCAATAAATCAGCATCGGCAACTGCCGTGTTTATTTGTGCAGGAGTGCTATAGAGTAATTCTACCCGTGAACCAAATAAATTCTCTAAATAACTAAGACGCTCGACATTAATATCAATAATTTGGACTCTTGCGCCCATACCGATCGCAATTTTGGCTGCTTCTGTGCCAACAACACCACCACCTAAAATCACGACATTACCTGGTCTAACTCCTGGTACACCGCCTAATAATACCCCTCTACCTCCTTGCTGCTTCTCTAAATATCTAGCACCAAATTGTACCGATAAACGTCCAGCAATTATACTCATTGGGGTTAATAGAGGCAGACTACCATTGCTTAATTCAACAGTTTCATAGGCGATCGCAGTTGTTCCAGATTCTATTAAAGCTTTAGTTAAGTGGCGATCGGCTGCTAAATGAAGATAGGTAAAAAGTATTTGGTGAGGTTGAAGATATTGATACTCAGTAGGTAAAGGTTCTTTGACTTTAATCACTAATTCTTTATCCCAAACCTCGGCAGGATTAGTAACAATTTTTGCTCCAGCTTGATAATATTCTGCGTCAGTAAAACCAGATCCCATCCCTGCCTGAGTTTCGACAAAAACAGTATGGTTTTTGGCTAATGCTTGAACACTATTAGGAGTTAAGCCAACACGAAATTCTTGATCTTTAGTTTCTTTAGGGACACCTATTTCCATTTCGCTTCTCTATTTTAGTGATGCTTTTAATATTGTCTTAGTTCAATTTTCTTGGCTGTTGCTTTGATTACTTTTAACTGAATTTTTTGATATAAACTGTGTCTAGTTTTTTAGATAACTGTTCGAGAGATTGAGAATTGGTGATTGGGGACTACAATTAGGAGTTAGAATGTATAACTTACTAGCAACTTGCGTTAACACTATTATTTTAGTTGAATTAGACAATGCATGGCTTAATCTTATGAGCTATGCCTTACCCATAAGTCTACGAATTAAGATGATTAGGGGACTGTAGCAATTTCTAAATAGAAGCAATATCAGATAATCGTTGTAAGCCTTTCCAAAGAGTTTTAACTCCAGGAAAACCATCATGTCGGCGAGCTAAAAAGCCTCCCAGTTGTGCAATCTAAACTTATTCTGGATTAATAACTAATAGATAATTAAAGATTTTATTATTTTTTCTCGTTATCTTGGACTATTTCTGGATTAAGCAAAAGAACACAGCAGCGTGTCGCTGCCTTTGCTAGCCGATCATCTAAAGTTACTAAGGGCAATCCCAATCTTATTGCTAACTCTAAATAGGCTGCATCATAAGATGCTAATTCTTGTTCTCTTCCCAGAGTCAATGTTGCTCCTAAAGCTTTCGCACTTGTTTGAGAGTCGATAGAGATTGGCAAGGATTGGATTAAATTAATGGCACTTACCGTTTGAGTAGATGTCATTCGATTACGTCTTTCTGCCACCAACAGAGTGTTAGCAATTTCTAAAGTAAAAATTTCTGGGACAAAAGCTTCAGCATCAGGCATCAATGTTAGTACTGCATTAGCATAATCGTTGTCTTCATCAACTAAACACCAGCTAATAGCGACTGAACAATCTAGAACGAACTGAATCAAAATCGTCGTCCTTCTTCTTTCATAGAGCGGAGAGAATCTTTATCTATTGCTATTTGTTTTCGCAGTTGTTTCATTTCTGCTATTGTTTGCTGAATGGATTCTCTAGTGAGTGGTTTTCCCCAGGCATTATGACGGGGTTGTTCTCCACTTGATAAAGGTTGAAATACCACCATCACATCTAATTCCATATCTTTGATTTCTGGTGGCATTTGTACTGTTAACAAGCCATCTTCGCCCACATGAGTTTTTAATTGTATGCTCTGCATGATTTACCGATAAATTTTTATAGACATATTTTTGAGCTAACACAGCTAAAATAATTCAATAAACTAGATCTAGCTTGACACAGCACTACACAACTCAGCTTTCAGATTGTTGCCAATGTTTCATCTCCTCATTAATAAAATGATTAACCAAATCTCGATACATTTTTTCAATTACATCAGCATTTAATCCTTCTTCATCTGCCCATACTCGACGTTGCTTTAACATTGCCTCAAAACGTTCAGGTGCTTTAACGCTAGCTTGACTTGTCTTTAACTTGGAAGCAGCTTTGACATAGGCGAAACGTTGACCAAGTAGGGCAATAATTTGACGGTCAAGTCGATCAATTTCGGCTCTAATGTCTAACATATTTTCACATTCATCTGGTGTTTTCATAAATTAGTAAATCCTAAAATTTCCGTCGCTGTAACTTGAGGTTTTTCGAGATGGGGAACATGACCGCAGTTATCAATCCAAACTAATTTACTATTAGGAATACCTTGAGCAAATTTAGCAGCATCTTTAATTCCCAAAATTTTATCTTGTTTACCCCAGAGAATTAAGGTTGGCTGTTGTATTTGCGTCAGTTGGTTAGCAAAAGAACCATAACCACCATTTTTCGTAAAGGCAATTAAAGATTTATTCCAGTCTAAACATTTAAGATGTAAAGCTGCACAGGCTTGAGCATCTAAACTGGCAAAACTAGGCTCAAAATAAGCTGCACGACTAATATTTTGGCGGATTTTCGGGTTGCGTAAAAATTCCGTTGCTAGATAGTCTAGAGGAGGAAACATTAGTTTACCAATGGCTGGCTGTTTGGCTAAACCTGCACTGTCAATTAAAACTAGTTTAGCTACTGCTTCGGGATAGGTAAGAGTAAAATCAATAGCTGCTGCACCTCCCATCGATGCCCCAACTAAAATGACAGGTTGTTGAATTAAAGTCTGCCAAAAGTAATAAAGATGAGTTTTAATATTTTCAGGATTGAGAACAATATCTAAATTTCGTTGAGTAAAACCAAATCCCAATAAATCTACTGCCCAAGTTGACTGTTTAGCTGCTAATAAAGGTAAGAGACGGCGAAATTCTAATAAAGAACTATCAAAACCGTGAATTAATAAGATTGGTATATTACCACTGCCTTGATGGACATAGGTAGTTGCAATACCGTCTTTACTTAGAGGAGTGGCAATAGAGGCTTGTTGAATCTTTTGAGCTAGAGCGATCGAAGTAGCTTCCGTCAAACTACTAGCTTCAGAAGGTAGGCAACTGGGAAACATTTATTTGATATTATTGAGTGTTGCTTAGAATCATCTTCAAAAAGTATATATTACGTTCGATATTTTTTGAACCTCCCATCGCTCTCCCGCGAGGGATTCCCATATCTTCTTTTGGAAGAAAGATAAATTAAACCGTGAATTACCGTAATCCTGCACCAACTGTAGATATTATTATCGAGCTAATCGATCGCCCTGGACGACCAATTGTTTTGATTGAGAGACAAAATGAACCTTATGGGTGGGCAATTCCAGGGGGTTTTGTTGATTATGGTGAGTCTATTGAAACCGCAGCAGTACGAGAAGCTGAGGAAGAAGTCAGTCTGAAGGTGAAGCTTATTGAACAATTTTATGTTTATTCCGATCCACAGCGAGATTCACGACAACACACACTGGCGATCGCTTTTATTGCCACTGCTACAGGTGAACCTATTGCTGCCGATGATGCTCAAAATATCGGTATATTTCATCAGTGGGATCTGCCGAATAATCTTTGTTTTGATCACGATCGCATCCTGCAAGATTACTGGCGATATCGTAACTATCACTTGAAACCCAAAATTTAGATAAACTGCCTCTCAAGAGAAAAAGACGTCCTAAATTCAGAACGTCCCTCTCTTTTAAAAAATTTGAGAAAATTAAATTTGTGCTTAGTAAAGCTCTTCTTCTTGGTGTGTAGTAATAACACAATCAGAGCTAGGATATGCAACACAAGTGAGAACGTATCCAGCTTCGATTTGATCATCATCAAGAAAAGATTGATCAGATTGGTCTACAGAACCAGATTCAAGTTTGCCAGCACAAGTAGAGCAAGCACCAGCACGGCAAGAATAGGGTAAATCTAGACCTTGTTCTTCAGCTACGTCAAGAATATACTCATCATCAGGTACTTCAATAGTTTGTTCGCCATCAGGCATTTTAAGAGTAACGTTATAACTAGCCATCTATGTTTTCCTCTTCTACAGGGTGATTTATTTTTTCGTGCTTATTAGGGAAATCAGCTTAATTCGTATAAACTGAATTAGTTTTTTCCTTTATGTACAAGCCTCATGTTAGATACTAAGGGAAAAATACTCTTTATTGATCGTGCATTAGCAATGAAATTTTTAATTTATTGTAAAATAAGTTTTACTTATCTATTAAACATGAGTTAGAAAACCCTATATTGTCAAGCTATTTAGTAGCCAAAAGCCTTGAAATAGCAATATTGGTTATCAAAAAAAATATTTCCCTAAGATTTGCAATTTTCCTTAAAAATAACTATTAATTATAGTTATACCTATAATTGATGATTTGTACTTAGAGCAAAAATCAAACTGCCTTATCTTATATTTATGCCTATTAAAGCGATCGCGCCTCTAAAAGTTGGAATAGTTGGTACAGGCTATGCTGCCAAAAAAAGAGCAGAAGCACTAATATCCGATCCACGAACTGAATTATTGGTTGTCACTGGCAATACTCCCGAAAGATTGCAGGAATTTTGTCAAACATATCAAGTAAAAGCTATAGATTCTTGGACAAGGCTAGTAGATTTATCAGAATTAGATCTAATTTTTGTCTGTACCATTAATCGTGATTCAGGAGCGATCGCTCGTGCAGCTATTTTGGCAGGTAAGCACGTAGTAGTAGAATATCCTCTGGCTTTAGAAGCAAAAGAAGCAGCAGAAATTATCGAACTTGCTGAAGCCAACCAAAAATTGTTGCACGTGGAACACATGGAGATTCTGGGCGGTTTACATCAAGCCATTAAGCAGTATCTACCACAAATCGGCGAAGTTTTTTATGCGCGTTATGCAACTATTAGTTCTCAGCAGTCTGTACAACGCAGTTGGAAATATCATCGGGAAATGTTTGGTTTTCCTTTAGCAGCAGCCTTATCCAGAATTCATCGTTTAACGGACTTGTTTGGTAGTGTGGATACTATTACGTGTCAAAATCGCTATTGGGATATTCCAGGTTCAGATTATTTTACTGCTTGTCTGTGTAATGCCCAATTAAAATTCAAAAATGGTCTGATAGCAGAAGTTACTTATGGTAAGGGGGATGTTTTTTGGCATAGTCAACGCACTCTAGAAATCTATGGCGACAAGGGAGTAATGATATTTAAGGGAGAAAAAGGCACTTTGATTCAAAGAGAAAATGAAACCGAAATACCTGTTACTCCTCGCCGTGGTTTATTCGCTCAAGACACAGCTATGGTTTTAGATTATTTATTTAATCAGCAACCTTTGTATGTTATTGTTAAAAATAGTCTTTATGCTCTACAAGTAGCCAATGCTGCCCATGAATCAGCTTCTTTAGGTCAGAAGATTCAAATTAATTAACTGATGTTACGCATCCAGACCAAAAAAACATCGGTGAACCTTTGTTTTCTATTCCCTATTTCCTCAATTTTTGGTTTGACTGCGTAAGTCCTGTTAATTAACAAGCAAACAATACTTATATTGAAATTTATCTATAAATTATCAGCGTTATAGTATTTTATGTAACGTAGTAAACAATTGAAGATTTTAGTAATTACCGAAAATTTTTCGAGACATATCTTTTGGTTAAGGTAGCTGTAGTTGTTGCGAGAGGCTGTGTAAATTAATGACTTATCAAAATTCCCCTACCCAATCTCAAAATTTCGAGAACACTGCTAATAGACCAAAGGCACTCCCTCCAGCAGCTTCTAATCCTCCACCACCTCAAAAGCCAACTAAAAAATCAGCAAAATTTGGTTTAAAAACCAAGACAGTATTAGCAGCGATCGCCCTGGGAGTAATTCCAGTAGCAGTTTTAGGAGCAATTTCCTATAAGGTTACAGAAAGTCATGTGACACGTCAAATTAATCAAACACAGTTAGCTCGTACTCGCCACCAATCAAAGATGTTGGAAGAATATATCCAAGATCGTGCTAACGAAGCAGAAACCCTAGCTAGTAACCCAATTTTTACTAATCCTAACTTGATGGATGTGGTTACGATCAGCCAAAAAAAAGCAGCTTTAGATACTTTTCAAGATCAAACACAATATTACGACAGTATTGCTTATATTAATCTTCAGGGTAAGCCCTTATTTCAGAGCCAATCAGAACATCCTTTACAAAACAACTATAGTCAACGTCCTTATTTCCAAAAAGCGATCGCTAGTAAACAAGTGACTATGAACGAAGTGGGAATATCTAATATGACAGGTGAACCACGTATTGAATTTGCTGTACCAGTCAAAGATGCTTGGACGGATCAATTATTAGGTGTTATGCGGTTTAGAATTCCAGGGTCAGAAATTACGCCCGTTTTTAGTGATTATGCGACTAAAGACGAAGAATGGCAGATGATTAATACCGAAGGCATCTTTTTTGCTAGTGCGGTAGAAAACTTATTGAATCGACCTCTGACTAAATATTATCCTCAACTACAAAAAGCTCATCAAAACAAACAGATAGTTACAGTAGTCGCGGATAGTCCTAATGATCCTGACGAGAAACAATTAGTTAATTATGTCCCCGTTAAAGTTGGCGCACTTAATCCAGAGTTAAATTTAGGAACAGCGATCGCTCTAGATACAGATATTGCTTTTGCACCTTTAACACCTCTACGATGGATTTTTTTGGGGGGAACAATTGGCACAGCCTTAATAGTCGGTTCAATTGCAGGTTTTTTGGCTAATCGAATCATTCAACCCTTATTAAAGCTTACAACTGCGGTGAATAAACTTAGTCAAGGTAAACTCGACACACGGATCAAAGTTCAAGGTCAAGATGAATTAGCTGCTTTAGGTAATCAAATCAACGATATGGCAGAACAGCTAGACAATTCCATGCAGCGTCAAACCATGATCGCCAAAACTTCAGAAATGATGGCGAGAATGTCTCAAGCTCGCAGCACCAGGGAGTTACAGATGCCTTTTAGTTTGTTTTTGGCAGAAATTCGTCGCTTGATAAAAGCTGATCGCCTGGTTTTTTATCAGTTTGATCAACAATGGGGGGGGACGGTAATTGCCGAATCTGTAGCTGAAGGGTTTCCTCGTACTTTGGGAGTACAATTTGACGATCCTTGTTTTGCCGAGCAATATGTCAGAAAATATCAATGTGGTCGCATTTACACCGTTACTAATATTCATCAGGCTAATTTAACTGAATGTCATTTACAGCAATTAGAACCTTATGGTGTTAAAGCTAGCTTAGTACTACCAGTTATTGTAGAGGGTGCAACTAGCCGTGACTCAGAAAGATTAATTGGCTTGCTAATTGCCCATCAATGTACCAAGACTAGAGTTTGGACACAATCAGACATCGACTACCTCCAGCAAATTGCCTATCAGTTGGCAATGGTGTTAAGGGGATATGTCTACTATAAAGAAGAAAATACTCAAAAAGCCAATACCCAAAAAGATCTTAATCAAGTTGTTAATAGCCTGCAAGCTATGACAAATGGCAATCTCAGCCTCGATTTAGCCAGTCAACTTGGTAGAACTAATAATCTAGAATTAACCCAATCTTTTGATGCAATTCTCAGTAATCTGCGTCAAATGATAGCTCAAATTAAAATGCCTACTAAGCAAATCAATTGCCAGCTAGGAGTCAATAAAAATGATTTAACAGAATTAAAAGAGCAGTTAAGACAACAGGCTAACCAACTAGTATTAATTTTTGCCTTCATAGAACAAATAGCCAATTCCATTCAAGAGGCTGCTATGAAAGTTGGCTCAACATCGCAAAATATTAACTCTGTAGTCACGGCGATTGAATCTGAGCAAAGCAACTATAATCAAGCGATCGCTTTTATGACTCATTTGGAAAATACTTTACGAGACAATACCGATAAAGTAAAAAATCTCAGCCGTGCATCCCATAAGATGGCTAAAGTAATTACCTCGATTAGACAAATTAATTTACGGACTAGTTTATTAACCAACAAATTGAGTAAGCGAATTTATGACATGGAAGATTCTCTCGCTGATTCTGCCTTGGGTTTAAAATCAGAAATTGAATCGATTCAACAATCGATCGCTGCCACGCAAGAATTAGAAAATGTAGCTAGTGGTATCGAACATGAAATTACTGAAGTTCTGAGGGATTATGAAGTAAGCGAAACAAGATTAGAAGAAGATAATTATCTCATCGCTAATACTGGTGATAACCTCGAACAGATCGTCAAAACAACTAAAAATGCCCAGCAAAATGTTTTGTCTTTGGTTAATATAGTCAATCTTCAGATTCAAACTAGCCAAAAGATAAATAGCTTAAAAGATAGACTAGACGAAACTTCTTCCTCTATTTATACCTTAAGCGATCGCGCTATTAACTCTTTAGAAAACACAGCGATTACTGCTAAAGATCTCGAAAACGTTGTTGATTTTTTTAAGTTAGCGCAATCCCGTAAGAAATAGGATAAGCTGTTAAGTTTTTAATTTGTCTATTGAGATTGACGGGGAGACTAGGGGAGAGGGTGACTGGGAGAGGAAGAAATGATTTGTTGCCTAAGGTCATATTACACAATTTAAGTGCATCGGCAGCTTAGTAAAAAGAAATATAAAACTACAATCTGTAATTATTTTTAGTTGAAATAACAACAAAATGAGTAATCAAATATTGCCAATCGAACCAGTAATTAAAGAATATTTAGCAGCCTGGAATACTTCCGACTCAGAAGCAAGACTATCATTAATCAGTAATGTTCTTGCTCCTAATTGCCTTTATGTAGATGCTCATTTATCTGAACCAGTTATAACCAGGGAGCTACATTCACAATTTATCAAACAGTTTCGTAGTAAATTTCCTGATTTGAAAATCAGTTTGGTATCAACTCCAGATGCTCATCATGGTTTTTTTCGCTTTCGTTGGCAGTTAACTAAACCAAATGGAGATATATTTACTCAAGGCATCTTTTTCGGCGAAGTAAATCAAGATAACAAAATACTCAAATTGGTCGGATTTGTGGATCAATAGTTATACTTTACGCTTGATGTGAATTAGCTTCGTTCAAATGAACTAGTTCGTAGCCCTAAGCTTTCAATTGACTACCTACGTAGTTTAGTTTAACCTATTACCTTACGATATACCCAAAGGACTTATAGCTTATAGCTATCAAACGAATCACTATAATTTTTAATTCATATTTAATTCATATTAGACGTACATTATCATCGTTTATCTTTCATCATTCATCCCTTAAAACATGACTCCTAAGCAATTTATCGGTTCAGAAGCTCAAACCACTTATGAGCAATCAAAAGTAGTTATTTTGCCCATTCCTTACGAAACAACTACTACATATCGTAAAGGTTGTCAAAATGGCCCAGCAGCAATTATCAAAGCCTCAGATCAGTTAGAAGCTTATGATATTGAACTAGAACAGGAAATATGTCAGGAAACAGGGATTTGTACCGTAGATGCGATCGCCGATACTCGCATTAATCCTAATTTAAGTCCAGAAGCGATGATCGACATAACCACCAAACGGGTATCAGAGTTAATTGCCGATGGTAAATTTGTGATTGCTTTGGGAGGAGAACATAGTATTACCGCAGGTGTAGTTCAAGCTTATCAACAGCTATTGAGTGAGCCGTTTACAGTTATTCAAATTGATGCTCATGGAGATATGCGCCATAGCTATGAAGGCTCAATTTATAATCATGCTTGTGTTATGCGTCGAGTATTAGATATGGGTTTACCAACTTTACCTGTAGGCATTCGCAGTATTTGTTTAGAAGAGGCAAAATTAATCAAAGAACAGCAAATTCCTGTAATCTGGGCAGAAGATATCTATTATGATCCAGATTGGATTACGAAAGCGATCGCCAAAATTACTACAGAAAAAGTGTTTATTACTATCGACCTTGATGGTATAGATCCTGGTCTAATGTCTGGGGTAGGTACTCCTGAACCAGGAGGACTAAATTGGTATGAATTAACCAAATTTTTACAAACAGTATTTAAACAATTTCAAGTAATTGGCTGTGATGTAATGGAATTAGCACCTACGTCAGATTCAGTAGTCTCAGAATTTACAGCAGCAAAATTAATTTATAAATTAATCGGTTACAGTGTTAGCTAATCAATCTAAATCTTAAAAACTTAACTCACATTTATACTCCAATAAAAATTGATAAAATTGGATGTTTGCAAATAGTCAAAAACTTGTTTATAGGAATAAAATTTTATGAATACAATAGGTAATTACGCTCCCGACTTTGAAATTCCAGGCATAGATAAAGAAGTCTATCATTTAGGCAGTTGTCGTCAAAAGTTCAAAGCGATCGCGGTAGTATTTATCAGCAATGATAGTGAGGATGTAGATCAATACCTTGAACGTCTCAAGCAAATTCAAACAGATTTTGGCAATCAAAACTTCACCATTATGGGAATAGATTCCAATTATCGTCCAGAATCAATTGCCGATAGCATGAAAGCGATGCAGGATTATGCTCAAGAAAAAAGCCTCAATTTTCCTTATTTGCGCGATCCAACCCAAGATGTTGCTAAAGCCTTTAAAGTTAAAGTTATACCAACCGTCTATTTATTAGATACAGATGGTGTAATTCGCTATCAAGGAAGAATTGATGATTGTGCTGAATCTGTAGAGCAAGTAAATAAACATTATCTTCGTGATAGTATCACTGCTTTATTAGCAAGAGACAAAATTACCCAAGATTTTATAGAATCAGTTGGTACTGAAATAGAGTGGCGACCTCAATAATTAATTCCATAACCATTCATTGAACATTGAACATTGAACATTTGCCAGGTTTGGAAAGACCTCAAATCATTCAGATGTCTGTAGTAATAAAGATTTGGGAGAAGTTAAGTTTACGTTCAATTTATTGATAAATGATCAATGATAAATGACAAATGAAGTGACAAAGTACAGAAAGCTGCTATGTTATGGGGAGGAAAATAACAAGAAAGATCGAGGTTTACTTTTCTAGGAATGAGTTACCAGAGGGTTTTATTAAAATTAAGTGGCGAAGCTCTAATGGGCAATTTAGGTTATGGCATAGATCCTAAAGTAGTCGCCGAAATTGCTCAAGAAGTAGCAGATGTAGTTAAAACTGGCGTACAAGTTGCTATTGTTGTCGGTGGTGGTAACATCTTTCGCGGTGTCAAAGCTTCTGCTGCTGGGATGGATAGGGCTACAGCAGATTATATCGGCATGATTGCCACGGTCATGAATGCCATGACTTTACAAGATGCTTTGGAAAGAATTGGGATTGACAATCGCTTACAAACTGCAATTTCGATGCAGGAAGTAGCCGAACCCTATATTCGTCGCCGTGCTATTCGCCATCTAGAAAGAGGTCGAGTAGTTATCTTTGGTGCAGGTTCAGGTAATCCTTTTTTTACTACTGATACTACTGCTGCTTTAAGGGCTGCCGAAATTGATGCGGAAATTATTTTTAAAGCGACGAAGGTGGATGGAATTTATGATTGTGATCCTAAAGCCAACCCCGATGCTCATCGATATCAAAGTTTAACCTATAATCATGTATTAACTAATGAATTAAGAGTGATGGACAGTACAGCGATCGCTCTATGTAAAGAAAATGATATTCCCATATTAGTTTTTGATCTTTCTGTTAGCGGTAATATTATGCGTGCTACCCAAGGAGAAGCGGTTGGCACTATTGTAGGAGGAAACTGTGAAGTTATCTGAAATAAAAGAACGAATGCAAAAGACAATTGAGGCTACTCAACGGTCTTTCAACACTATTCGCACAGGTAGAGCAAGCACGTCTTTGCTCGACCGCGTAATGGTGGATTATTATGGTGCTGAGACTCCTCTAAAGTCTTTGGCGAATTTAACCACTCCCGATGCGACGACAATTATGATCCAACCCTACGATAAAAGTAGTATGGGTCAAATTGAAAAAGCAATTTCCATGTCTGATATTGGTTTGACTCCTAACAACGATGGACAGTTGATTAGGTTAAATATTCCCCCTCTAACCAAGGAACGCCGTAAAGAATTAGTAAAAATGGCGGGAAAACTAGCCGAGGAAGGAAAAGTCGGAGTTCGCAATATACGGCGAGACGCGATCGATGAAATTCGCAAACAAGAGAAAAATAGCGATATTTCTGAAGATGAATCGCGAGATTTACAAGACGAAATTCAAAAAGTTACTGATGATTTTAATCAAAAAATTGACGATCTGCTAGCAGTAAAAGAAAAAGACATTATGACAGTTTAAATTACTTTTGTTTCAAAATTTTTAGTTTTTAAAATAATCTTACTTGGCGAAGTTATTAATTGAGGAATAGTAAGTACAATAACTAAACTTACTATTCTTTTAAATTATAATTATTGAACTCAAACTCTATAAGCATGAAGTGATTTAAAGCTATTTATGATAGCTGGTTTCATTAGTTTCATTAACGTTTCTCGTAACTTGACTGTAATTGGATGCGTTAATTGTCCCATTCGTCCCGAACGTAAAGACTGTTTGACAATTGACTTAGTGCGTGGAAATCTTTGAGATTCGTAATATTTAAAAGCTACTACTGCCTCTGAGTGTTCGAGTAAACATTTAGTTATCATCAGGGCATCTTCTAGTGCCATACAAGCTCCTTGTCCCAAAGTAGGTAAGGTAGGATGTGCAGCATCACCTAGTAAAGTTATATTTTGCTTGCTCCAAGGTAAAGTCGGTACTCGGTCATAAAGATTGGTTTTGATAATATTGGTTTCGTCTGTACCAGCAATTAATTCAGGAATTGAGTAAAACCAGTCTTGGAACATATTTTCTAGTTCTTTTTTACGTCCGATTGGAGCATCTGGCTGGTTTTCTGGAGCTAGTGCTGCTGCATACCAATACATACGCCTCTTGCCTAGCATCATAAATCCAAATCCTTTTCCTTGTCCCAAAAATTCTTTGATATAACCAGGGCGATATGTATCGGGAACGTAAGAAGTTAAACCCCGCCAAGTTGTAAAATTACGATAAATTGGCGGTTGTTCACCAAATAGTTCGGTTCTTACTTTTGACCTTAGACCATCAGCACCAATCAAAGCATCACCTTCAACAGTTAAATTTGAGGTAAAATGAGCGCAAACTTTTTTCTCGTGTAGTGAGAATTTCTCAAAAGTCTCTCCTAAAATAAATTGCTTCTGAGGTAGTTTACCCTGTAACAATTCATGTATATCAGCCCGATGAATACCTATTACTGGAAGCTCAAAACCATCTACAGGAATATTGACTAATTCTTTACCGTTTTGAGAATTGAACTGATAGTTTGTGGTGATAACTCCCATCTCTTTAGCTTCTTCTAATAAGCCTAAATTTTTTAATACATGAGTGGCATTTGCCCAAAGTGCAATTCCAGCACCTACTTCTTTAAGTTTTTTGACACGTTCATAAACTACTGGTTCAAAGCCTTGACGGTGAAGGGCTAATGCTGTTGCTGCTCCCCCAATTCCACCACCGATCAAAATGATTTTTTTATTTGTTGAGTGCATTTATATTGCGATTCAAACTAAATCTTGATATCTAACTAACTTACGCGATGTTTAGTTAGTTAGTCAATAATTCTTTGCTAAATCTCTCAAAGCTTTAATAATTTGCAGAGTGTGTTGACAGATAAAAAAACTTCTATATATCCTGATTAACGCGAAGGTAAGTTAAAAGTTTCTGTATTTATGGCTGAATCAATCAAAAAGAGTTCCTTGTCAAAAAAGCCTGTTCGTAGTCGTGATAGCGAAGCTACTCAAACAGAAATTTTGGATGCAGCAGTAGAAGAATTTGCCCTACATGGTCTTGCTAATGCTCGTATTGAAACCATCGCAGCTAATACGGGTGTCACTAAAGCGATGATTTATTACTATTTCAAAAGCAAAGAAGGTTTGTATATAGCGGTACTAGAAAGAGGGTTTAATACTTATATGCGACCACTTCAAGAACTTTCCTTAGATAATCTTTCTCCCAAAAATGCTCTAGAGCAATATGTACACTGTCTTTTGGCAAATCTAGTCAAAAATCCTAATTGGCCACTAATTATGTGTTATGAAGCACTGCAAAATCAGGGAGAATATTACAAGCGAATTAATATTCACAGCATTGATGAAATATTGATTGCTATCTTGGAGCGAGGTATTGCAGATAATAGCTTTCGCTCTCTCGAACCTAAAATGACTGCTAACGATATTATTGGCATTTGTGTATTCTATTTTTTAAGTCGAGAAGGTCTGAGACATCTTTTCCCTGGTAGACGAATGTTGGGAAAGCAGATGTTGGAATTACATACTCAACAGTCAATCGAATTAATTATGGCAGGAGTGCGAAACAGTTAAAATGTTTTTAAAAGTACAGTTTTTTATTACTCAACACTGAATTAAATAATTTAATCTTAAAAATACTTGGTTTTTTTAAAGCAGACAAGGTATGTGTAACGAGATTGTTAGACCGTCTTAGCTTTGCGCAGTTCGACTTGTCCACCTTCAAACACTTGCACCATTAGCTGATAACCTTCCATCAACGACATTCCGACGAGCGGTTCTGCATCAGCTTCATCTACTGGAATTGTGAGTAAGGTATCGTCCCAGATTATAACTGCTTCGTAAACGTTGAAAACACACTCGCTGCCATCTCCGAGAATTGCCCTCCCTCGTCTTTTCCATTTCAAGTTCAATTCAGCAATCAAATTGGGAGGCATTGAAAGCCAGCCATTAAACCCAGTATCCACGATCGCATCTTGCGCAAAGACTTTGCCATCAGAGCGAAGAATTGACAGTGGAATGATCGGTTCAAATTCTGCATTGACCATTCCAGTGATCATGCAGTTCTTCGAGTGCATCCGCCAAAGCGACGAACGTGACGAGAGCCAATGCGAATAATCCATATTTGAGCATCTGGATTACGCGCTTCAAGGCGATCGCAAGCAGCAATTTCGCTCTTGTCCACTTCAAAATCTCCAGTTTCAATGTTGATCGCCACAATTTTGCCATGATTACCCTTCTCAACTTGCTGGTGCACCTGAGATTGATAGATCTCATCACCACGTCGAGCAAATTCTTCTTTGCTGTAGCGAGGTTGTCGAATTGTCATAGGCTTGACCTCCTTTCAACTGTACCCCTTGATTTTAACCTGGGTAATCGGCTTTGCTGTCTCCTTGAAAATATTCATCTCTTTATTTCATGTTTAACTGTCTAAAAACTACTAACGATACCTGACCACTGGACTTTCTTTTCACCTGTGCGCCGATAAGAGAAAAAAAGATCGCTTTGTTGATAAGTACAATAAGGAGCGATCGCGATATGATCTCGATTAATTCCTAATTGTTCTAGCTGAAGTTGATTAACCCGTGGCACATCTAGACGTACTTTCCCTGGTAAATCATCATCTAAAATTGGTGGGTTGGGTAATTGCTTTAAAGTTTTTAGTATTTCTTGGTCGGTTTTATGAACAAAATCAGTAATGATTGTTTTTCCGACTTTTATGGCAACATAGTCATCTACTTGATAAACTTTACCTGCGATCGCAGGGCCAATAGCAATACGGAGATTAGATTTTTGACTACCAAATTCCAGAAAACGAGCGATCGCTTGAGGCACAATTTTGAGAGCAGTTCCTCGCCAACCAGCGTGAATTGCACATACTTGTCCTGTCAATATATCTCCAATTAATACAGGTGTACAGTCAGCACTAGCCACCCAAACAGATTGTTGTGGTTGGTCGCTGATTACTCCATCACCATCAGGAAGAGTATTTATTGAATCCTGTTCTTTAAAGGCGGTGGTAATTTCTTGCGGAGTCAGTACTAAATTGCCATGTACTTGTTTGACTCTATAAGCGGTTGTTTGAGATTGCCAAATTGCCGTCAATTCCTCTGGAAGACGAGGATAAAATTGCTGAGTAAAAAAACCGTGTTGCCAGATCGCTAAAAGGTCACAGGTTAAATAAGAATAATCCTGCCAAGTTTCCCACTGCCAAAGAGAGTTAATATTTTTAGAGTCAGACACAAAACTTAGTATTAATGTAGATAAATAAAAAAGCGAAAAATAATTTAGACCTTGAGAAAGTGAGGCAAGGATAGGATCATAGCCAAAAATGTTGCTACAATCCTCATCAATACCTCAATTATCAACGAACTAACATTAGTTAGAATCGATGGCTACAAACATTTTAGTTTCCGATTCATATCTCCAAGCAATTCCTTCGGGGTCTTTGCTTTGACTCCACTCTTCAAAATCTGGATCAGATTTGCGTCTGCCAACCGTACTAGAATTCAAATCTAGACGTTTAGCAAGTTCTGCTTGAATTAGTGATTGACCTGCATCTATAGAAGTATTCTGATCACTCATTGAATCACTTGTCTCAGACTCAGCTTCCCAAGCCGATGACTCAGGTGATTCCTCTTTTGTTAATTGAGCAAGAGGAGAAGATTCGACAGATTCTTTATCTTTGTTTATCTGACTCTGTTCTTGTTTAGCTAATTGAGCAATACCTCGAACAGATAACCTGTTAGATTCTTTAGCAGCCAATTGATAAGAGTTGATTGGTTCTGGCTCACTGTCATCAAGAATACTGCCCAAAGCACTAGCGGTAGGAAAATAGTAAACTACTCCTTTCTCTTTGATGTTTTTGGGTTGAGTGCCATATTCGTCGCTTTTACGACTTAAAAAAACTTTAGCTGCTTTAGCAGTTAAATTAGCTTTTACGGATAGGTCTACTGGAGTTAGATAACCACGATTTTCTTTAATCAGTTGATTAAAATAAGGATTAATTTCTCGACACCATTTTTGCCATTGATAATTTTGCCAAATTTTGAAAGCTATAATCAATGCTGCTAATAAAAGCAAGAAGGGCCATAGCTTATACAAGACAACAAAACCGATCGCTAATGGGAGAATGAGAACTAATCCAGCAGAACCATTATCTAGTACTTTTCCAGTCATAGTTTTGGTTGCAATTGCATAGATTTACAAGTTGCAAGATGGTCTTGCATAATTTATATTCTTGCAATATTAAGACAATTTGTCTTGCAACGCACACAACTAAATGCAAAGATTAACAACAATTTAACGGAATGCGCGGAATTCCCCACTCCTCTATAGAGTTGATTTTGGGAAACCCCAAACGAGAGCGAAGCAGATTGGGGTACTTCATACTGTTGCCATTAGGTTAGATAAGTCAAGACGTTGCAACATTGCTTTACGTGCTGCCATAGCTAAGGAATCATCGAGAGGGGTGAGAGTAATTTCTTGTTGATATTTTTGTTGCAAGGCTTTAATAATTAACCAATCAGCAATAAAAGGATTTTTCGGTAACAAAGGGCCATGAGCATAGGTAGCGATCGCATTTTGATAAAAAGAGCCTGCGGTCTGATCTTCGCCGTTGTTGCCATATCCTTTGATTACTTTACCCAATGCCTGTACATTATTGAGGTAAGTTCTGCCACCGTGATTCTCAAAGCCAATGACTAGGGGTTTTTCGCCTATCATTGCTGTTAATTCCGAGGCGATGGGAGTAGCGGTAATCTCATAGACTAAATTGCCAATACACCGTTTTGCTTCTATACCTGGATGTCGGCTGACCAGATCTAATATACCCAAGCCTTCAATTCTTTTACCGAGTGCTGGTTCATAGTAGTGTCCCAAAAGTTGGGGTGAACCACAGGTAAATACTCCTGGTGTACCTTGAGCAAGTTTAGCTTGTAATGCTTGGGCTTTGGCTCCTTGTAAATCGCGCATCACAATTTCTTGTTGCCGATCTTGCGCCCCTCCACCCACAATTAAATTTACTAACTCAAACTCTTTAGCCTCCGTTTCCCTGGTCAGAGGGATAATTTCTACTTCTATATCGCGCCATTGGCAACGCCTTTGTATACAAATTACATTACCGCGATCGCCATAGGTACTCATTAAGGTGGGATAAAGCCAACCGATTGCAATTTTCATGGACAGCTAGTAAAAATTAAAGAATAGCAAGAAAATTTGATTGCTAGAAATAAATAGGTTTAAAAGAAATTGTCAACTACCCCACCCCAAGGGGATGGGGCTTGTAACTAACTGAGAAACCCAGTCGCTACAGTAGGCTGATTGACCGCAGCCCGTTGTTTTAGATAATCAGACCGAATATTGAGGGAGGCGTTGATATCAGCATGGTTGGAATAGGAGCATTGCCTACAACAAAATACAGCTTGAGATGGTCTATTACTACGAGAAATGTGACCGCAGTTCGAGCATTTTTGGCTCGTGAATCTTGGGTCAACATACTCAACCAGCACGCCTTTTCTTTCAGCTTTGTAAGTAACAAAATTTTGAAACTGCTTAAAGCTCCAACTGTGAAACCTGCGTCTTTGTACCTTGCGTTTTTTGGCACTACCTCTAATATTCGTCAAATCTTCAAAAACAATAGTTGCACCACTGTTGACCGATTGAACCAACCTTTTAGCAAGAACGTGATCGCAATCTCTCCGAAACCGTTTTTGTCTACCAGATATCTTTTTGAGATGTCTTTTCGCAGACTTAGTGCCTTTGGATTGAAGTCTTCGGCGCAACTCGAAAGTTTTATCTTTTATTTTTTTCCATTCTGGGTTTCCGTAAAAATTACCTCGATTGTCTGTAGCTGGATTGATTTCACCCAAATCAACTCCTGTTACTTCATCAGTAGCAGTAAATTCAGGGGAATTAGTTTGTTTGACAATATGCAACCACCATTTACCCTGTCTATCTCGAAACAAATCGGCACTGGTGGTTTTCCAATCGAGATACTGTTGGTAGTAATCAGCTATCTCAAAAGAAAACTTGACTCTACCTTTAATCGTTACAAGAGACAATCGATCTTCGTTCCACCAAACAGTGTACGAACGCGCATCATACCTAATAGCACAATGTTTGGAGTTGGGAACACTGACAGTTTTTTTCTTTCTCTTCAGTGCCATAGCACTCTTGATTGCTTCGGCAGCTTTAACTCTAGCAGAGCAAACAAGTTGAGAAGGAAGATTAGTGACATGGCGATGGTGACGATAAGTAGCATCATGCAGCTTAACACCATTTTTAATGTTATTTTGCCATCCGTAGTCACAGACATCGTTAAAAGCCCAAGTATACTGCTCAATAGTTTGAGACAGTACTTCGGACGTTTCCTTATCTGGTGTCAATTTCAGACGGATGGTTGCTTGCATAGTTACACTTATCAATGTTCATATATCATACTAGATAATTGCAATTATGCGGAATTTTGTTGTTTATTGGGCGCGACTCCTCCATCACCCACAAGGGGATGAGGTTTCCGTCGCGCTATTTTTTTATGAACAATGGCTAAACTCATGAGTGTATAGTATTGTTAAATCAACAACAATTGCCATCACAAGTTAATTTGTCTAAAAAATAGAAGTATCACCATTTAGTATTAGTTGAGTTATGAGGATTTATGGGTATGACTATTTCACCCACTGTAATTAAAGAAAAAGCTGGTCAGACCGTCAAGCAACATTATCCCAACTATAAAATCATTGTTTTGAATGATGACTTTAACACTTTTCAACACGTGATTGAATGTTTGATGAAATATATTCCAGGGATGAACGGCGATCGCGCTAGGGAATTAACCGATCAAATTCACTATGAAGGACAAGCTTTAGTGTGGGTAGGCCCTCAAGAACAAGCCGAATTGTATCATCAGCAGTTGAAGCGTGCGGGATTAACTATGGCACCATTAGAGGAAGCCTAAAAAATACTTAAAAAAAATATAAGGAATAATCAATATGTCTTCTGATGGTAGGTTAGTTTGGAATCATTCAACTCATCTTCCTGGTTTGATTCCCATTTTAGAGCAGCTAATTAAGTGCGAGGGAATTACTACCGTAACTCCAGGCAGAATCACCACCACCAGAAGTCACATACCTAAAATGAAGTTACGAGTTTCTGTACCCATTCGGGGCGGTTATAAAGTCATTGCCCGACAAGGAAAAACAGTGCAAGAAGTTTTTGTCTTGACTATTTTAGAACAATCGCAACTAGAACAGGCGATCGCCAATCTACTCTAAATATTGATGCAGAATTATTTAATAGTTGGGTAAATAGAAAGTAGCAAGTAACGAGTAATTAATCTTCTTACTACCTCCTATTTCCTATTTCCTATTTCCTATTTCTTTATTAAACTTTAGCCATATCTTTAAAACTAATTTTTAAATAATCGTCTTCCATCTTCGCCCCTGAAGGTTGGAGTGCAGCTAAAGCTTGAGGTAAAACTAAATTGCGACGATGATTACCAATTCTGACATTTAACTCATCCCCAGTTTTATTTAACTGAATTTGTTCTTTAGGAATACCTGGAAGATATAAATGTAAACTGTAGTTACCTTTTTCTTGAATTACTTTAATAGTACTTTCTTTGTAATAAACTTGGGTAGGATCTTCATCCTTATACAAAATTTCTTTTAGTTTTTCTAAAGCTTCCATACCACACATTTCTGTGGGAAATAAAGGAGCTTCCTTAATGGGTAAAGGATGAAAATTATCATAAATTTCTTGTTTATAAATATCTTGGTTTGACTTCCAACGCTGGAAAAAAGGATCGTTAACTTCATTAGGAATAATACGGTTAGCTACTACTAAATCAGTGGCAACGTTATATAAACTTAAATAAGCATGGGCGCGTAAGGATTCTTTAATAACCATTTTTTCGGGGTTCATTACCAAACGTACCGAAGTCTTAGTATTATCTGTCAATACCTTTTCTAAAGCTTCTATTTGCTCATAAAATTCATAAGGAGCATCCATGACTTCATTATCAGGTAAAGAAAAGCCAGCGATCGGTTTAAAAAATGGTTCTACCAAAGGTCGCAAGGCTGCGGACATCCCTTGAAGCGGTTTGTAAAAACGTCTCATGTACCAACCACCCACTTCGGGTAAACTTAAAAGCCGTAAAGCTGTGCCTGTTGGGGCAGAATCAATAATTAAAATCTCAAAGTCACCTTCATCATAGTGACGTTTCATTCTCACTAAGCCAAAGATTTCGTCCATCCCTGGCAAAATCGCCAGTTCTTCGGCTTGTACCCCATCTAAACCTCTAGCCTGTAAAACCTGGGTAATATAACGCTTGACTGAACCCCAGTTGCCTTCTAATTCCCGCAGTGCGTCAAGTTCTGCCCCCCAAAGATTGGGACGTACCTGTTTTGGATCATGTCCCAACTCAAGGTCAAAACTATCTGCTAGAGAATGAGCAGGATCGGTACTAAGGACTAAGGTTTTATACCCCAATTCCGCACAGCGTAAACCAGTAGCAGCAGCGACAGAAGTTTTACCGACACCACCCTTGCCAGTCATTAAAATTACACGCATAAAAAATTTAAATCCTAAATTAAATATATTTACATTACTTAACTTTATTATTGTGACGCTTTTTGCGTTTGACAACTCCCGTCGCGTATTGGCGAGGGATTCTTCCTTCAATGTTCAATGCCAAGCAAAAGCACTGCTTTTGCTTGGTCTTACTCGAACTCCAGAAGCGGTAGCGAGATGCCCTCCCGCCAAGATTCGTAATCCTTCATCTCTGATATTCTTAGCAGCGTTAATGTCACGATCAATATTTTTAGTTAAGCAGTTAGGACAGTCCCAAAATCTAACATCAAGTGCTAAACTACCAACTTGATTCAGACAAACGTTACAAGTCTTTAGAACTAGGAAAAAACCTGTTTATTTCTATGTATGTTTTGCCTTCCCATTCCGCTTTATACTTCAACATCGTACAAAACATACCCCAACCAGCATCACTAATTGATAAGGCAAGTTTGTGGTTTTTGATCATGTTTCTAACCGCTAGATTTTCTACGACTATGACTTGGTTTTCGTCAACTAAATTACGACTTAGTTTGTGGAGAAAATCCTCACGACATCGACCTATTTTTTCATGAACTTTAGCAACTTTCAATCTCGCTTGATTACGGTTATTAGAGCCTTTTCGTTTACGACTCCCCTGTCGTAGTCATGGAAACCGTAACAGATTTTAGCTCACCTTCAGGTAATCTAGATACTTTGCAGTACACTTTTTTAACCTTGGGTAAAGTTAGGTATTCACCGTTTAACTTTACACTTTGAGGAAATCTAATAGATTGCTTTTGATGCTTTTTCTTAAAATTAGGATACTTTGCTCGTTTTGTAAAAAAGTTAAGAAAAGCACTTGATAGGTCTAGAGCTACTTGTTGCAAGACTTGAGAGGGTGGTTCGGTTAACCACTCATACTCTTTCTTTAGATTAGGCAAAAGCTTAATGATGTCATTGCGACTTAATCCCTTACCAGTATCTTTATATGTTTGGGAAGTTAGGTTAAGAGCGTAATTGTAAAACCATCGAGAACACCCCATAGACCTAATTAACAAGTCTTTTTGCTCATTTGTTGGATATATGCGGTATTTATACGCTTTCAACATTACCTTTATCAAACACTTGTTAGTATGGTAACATGATTCAATCCGACATTTTAAAGATAAAAAAATTCTGGCGTAAAACATTCCAGGGAGAAATATGCCAATAATCTACGTGAGAAACAATAAAATTGTCGTCATTGACTGTTAATTCACTCCAGCCAGGAATTGATAAACGTGGTTTCCAGGGTAGAGGTGAGGTCATATTTAATGTCCACTCGGTTTTAATCTGTTTTTCCTTGCTAGTTATATTGTGGAGATCCATCTCAACATTGCCGAAAAAGCTGCCTAAAAACCCAATCATCATTTGATAGCGTTTAAGCCCATGAAACTCATTGAATGGATCTTTAAAATAAACATTGTCAGCATAGATATCAAAAGTTTGATTGGCAGGAAATCTTTGATAATCCTCGCGTAAAATTGCTACCAAATCTTGTTTATCGTTCATTAAAGTCAATTAAACCTCTACTTCAGACCATAAACGCTCTAGTTGTGTCTTCCAAGCAGCTAAAAACTGTTCTCGTTGGGCTGGATCTTGATCGACACCGCCCATAATCCCTTCTTGGTAAAATCGATCTATGGTTTGATAGGTAGATTCCAAACTCTGTCCTTGAGATTTAGCAGCTTTGACAATTTGAATAATTTGTTTTTCGATTAACTGATTAAAAGGCTGAGATAAACCTTTATTGACTAAATTTTGCAGAGATGCGATCGCTCGTTCTAAATCTTCAACCGTCAGGCTTTCTAAACGATGATGAAATACCCCCCACAAAACCTCTTGACTGAGAGCATAGCGAACATCTTGGGTAACATCGAAATTATCTTCTAATAGCTGCGGTAATAAAGATTGTGCTTCTCTGGCTGGAGCAATAGGCGTTAACAATCTTAACCAAGAACGATCTTCAGATAAAAGAACCAGTAAATGTATCTCGGAATTTTTAATTTGCCAGGCTTCTTCTACGTCGTGTTGGATATCATTAGAGTTGAACAGTCGTTCTAAATTAGTTGAGATGTCTGTTATTTGCATTTTTATTTCTAAAAAATAGCTTATGTTATTCTGTTGGATTTAATTTCAGTGTAATAGTTTTTAATTTAAGAGGAAATCTGCTTTGGGAGAGTTTAAATGCGTAACAGCTTAGTATTAGTAAATGGCAAAAAAAATGCGATCGCGCTATCACACCATTAAACAATCCTTAGCTCAACTAGATTACAATGCTTATAGAACTCATGGTCATTGGCTGGAATATGCTCTGAAATTAGCTCAAACAGCAGGAGATGTAGGAGAAGTTCCTGTAGGCGCAGTAATTGTCGATTCTCAAGGTAATCTACTGGCTGAAGCGTCTAATCGTAAAGAAAGAGATCTTGATGCTACCGCCCACGCAGAGATTTTAGCAATTCGGGCTGCTAGTCAAGTAAAACAAAGCTATTATCTGCCAAAATGTACTCTTTATGTCACCCTTGAACCTTGTCCCATGTGTGCTGGGGCAATCATTCAGTCACGTATAGGCTTATTGGTTTATGGTGCTGATGATCCGAAAACAGGAGCTATTCGGACTGTGACTAACCTCCCTGATAGTACTTGTTCTAATCACAAATTACAGGTAATAGCTGGCATCCAAGAAACTGCCTGTCGCCAACAACTACAAACGTGGTTTAGTCGTCAGAGAATGACGTGACATCCTCCCAACGCTAATTACTAAGAGTAATATAGCGTGGGCTTCCATTATCGCTAATGGATCTTGCTCCCCTGACAGCCAAAGCTGAGTTGCGCCACTTATCTAGAACTAAGTTCCCCGACAGTACGACTTGAG
>JBOFLX010000025.1:0-4065 GCA_051658085.1 Waterburya sp. | reverse complement strand
TAATATCGTACTGGATAAAGCAGAACAGACTTCTGATTGGGAAGGAGAGCTTTCTCAAGCTCAATTACAATATGCTGCTAATGATGCAGGGAGTTTAGTCAAATTAATAACTAAACTGCAATCTAGATTAGAACAGACTCGGTTAAGTAAGATTGCTATCTTAGAGTACTGCTGCCTGCCTGCGGTGGTTCAGATGCAGCAGCGAGGAATTTATCTCGACCACCAACGCTGGCAAAGGGTAAGGTTAGATTACGAGCAACAACGCGATCGCCTGGAGTCAAAAATTTATCAAGAGTTGGGAAAAAGATTTAATATCGTCTCTTCCAAACAACTACTGGTGGCACTACAAGAATATGGGGTTGAACTAAAATCGACCAATAGCAATACTCTGATTGAGCTAGTTAAAAAATATCCTATTATGACCACAATACTTAAATACCGTAGTCTTAACACTACTATTAGTACTTTTCTCAAGGGATATGAAGAACATATTCAACCAGACAGTAGACTGAGGGGCAATTGGTGGCAGATTGGGACTAGGACAGGAAGAACCAGCTGCACTGAACCCAATTTGAGTAATATTCCTAAGATTCCTAAGATTAGAGCCTGTTTTGCTGCTTCAGAAGGTTATTTATTGATTGACGCAGATTATTCTCAAATTGAGCTTAGGTTGGCTGCTAAACGAATGGGAGTTCCCAGGTTAATTGAAGCATTCAAGCAAAGAAAGGATATTCATGCTCTAACCGCTTCCTATATCTATGATTGTGAAATAGACGAACTTAAACCAGAGCAACGGAAACTGGGAAAAATTGCCAATTTAGGTTTGATTTATGGCATGGGGGCAGAAAAGTTTAGACTTAATGCAGCCAAGAAATTTAATGTCTACTTTACCCTAGAACGTTCTAAGGAACTGCGGGATATGTTCTTTAGTCTTTATCCTGAAATTGAAGAATACCATCAACAGTGTCGGCGAAACTGGCAACAGGGTCAACAACAGGCACAATCTACTTTGGGCAGGCTAAATATTTGGTCTCATAAAAGTCCAAAATTAAATCAAATTATCAATTACTCGATTCAGGCTGATTGTGCGGATTTATTGAAACAGGCTATTTCTGATTGGTATTTAGAATCTCTTCACCATAAGCTAGATGTATATTTAGTTTTAACTGCTTACGATCAATTGGTGATTGAGGTTAGGGAAGACCAAGCTCCAGGGGCAACCGAAATTTTAGAACGAGTCATGATTGAAGCGGGACGGGATTTACTTAACCCAATTCCAGTTGTAGTGGATCTTAAAGTAGGAAAGTATTGGAGTTGAAAATTAGTTATTAAAATATTTTGGCTCTACCGAACCTACAATGTAAAACTGTTATAAACTAATGCTTGTAAGTTTTGCACAGCAAGACTTATAACTCTTGAGAGTTGGCTCAAACCGTTGACTAGTCAATACTTTGTAGGAAGCTACCATCCTAAGTTTCGGTAGAGCCAATATTTTTTGGCTCTCTCCAGCTACTTTTGAGAATTGGTAGAACCGAAGAAAATTGCTCACATACTTTTTTACTAATTAAAAATATTCCAGTCAGGTGCAAACAAAACTTCCGTTTGATTTTCTGAATGAGGCGTAATGTGTATATGTTCAAAAGCTTCCCAGGAAGGATAAGTAGTAATACTGCTATAACCTGTATTTGGATGATTAATATCAGAACGCCAGCAAATAACTACTTGTCCAGTGTGAAAGATTACACCATCAATAATTCTTCCCGTACCACTTAGTCCTGTGGCATCATTATGACGAATTACTGTAAAAAGTTTTGGTTGATTCATTTATTTAACTGGAAATTGTTAATGCATATCGAAAACCATTATTTTGGTTAATGTGATCGTAGACATAAATTAATGGATCGCTTTTTGGTAATAGTAATTCTCCAAAGCTGACTGCTATCGAAGCTGGAATAGCAGGAAATAAGTGAATTTTACAATCTCCTCCATGTAAATCTCTAATTTCCCGTAATAAACTTCTCATTTCTAAATTAAAAAGCTCTAATTGATCTTTTGATTTCAAATAGTCTCGATCTGGATTGGGAATAGTAACTTTATATGTATGATAAGGTTCTTGTATAACTTTTTTTATTTCATGAGCTTGGATAGTGCCACTTAAGGATAAGTTTAGTACAACAGATTTTGAATTTAATTCAGGTAATGGCTGTTTTTTAACTATATATCTAAATTCTGGATTTGAAGATTGCCATTTCCAAGAATTACTATCGCGATGTTTTTGATAAATATCTGAAGGGGTAATATCTCCTATTTTGTAGCCAAAATGAATTAACAAAGGAATAGGGGCAAGAGCAAAAATTGATAAATGAGCAATTTGATCGTATGAGCTTCTTTGGTTTATTTTAAGATCGACTAGCCAGCTAATTTCTTCTTGTTTTTTGAGAAAATAATCTTCTTCATTATCTCGATATGGGCTATTAGCTAAATACAATTCTATGGGATGAGAGTCAGCAGGATATTTAGGTAAAATCGAATGACGAGCATCTTCAAAATCAATTGTAGGTTTATGATTGCAAATATTATCTAAGAAAAATAAAAGATGACTTTTATATCTTTCATTAATTCCAGTTAAATATTCAATTCGTTCTTCATGCTCTTTTTTATAAGTTTTGAGAACCTCTATCGTATAGATATCTTCTTTTGATTTATCGTCAATTAACCTATGGTGTGCGTCACATAAGAGCATTAAATTATTGAATTCTTGGGCTAGCTCTGGAGATAATTTTTCATCTCCTCTTACTCCACCTGGACTGTCGGCAACAATATGAGCAATGTAAGCTTTGTTCATTTGAGCTTGGGTTAAATTATCCTGATATAATGGCTCATTGCAACCGCGAAATTGACAACGCCCAGCAGATCTTGTCCATAATTTTAGCTTTACTTTGTTGGGAATACTTGTTTTAGACATTTTTCAGCTCCGAATACCAAAATTCACCAATTAATTCGCGTGTCATGCTTTTCTTACTCAATTCCCAAGCTCTCAAACCTTCAATGCCCAAAATGATGAAATGGAGGCTGTTGCCATCAAAAAAGTCTTCATTTAATTTGCGTTCCCAGTCATTAATATCTCTGTTAGAAGGAATAGGGATGCTCTCTGGATGAGTATGCCATTCTCCCAAATAGTTAATAGTTCCTTCGCTATCTTTCCAGCGACGGTCTATTATTTTTTGATGAGGGCGACGAGCGCGAAAAAAATTAAATAAGCCTCGACGATCGCCCCACATGGGAACAGTCACTTCATCGATTACGATATCTAAACTATCTTTTATGTAGCGACCTAATAAAACACCCCCAGCTTCTCGTTTAAAACTATTATTTTGAATATATTTCTGCATCTTCGATAATGCTTCTATTCCAATCTCTAGCTTGCCACCGTCAATTTTAGGAAAGATAATGGGTTTCATTTTTGTCCTCCACAGACGGGACATTGAGGATTAATATAGTGATACTTAAATTCTTCCAGGCGATCGCAACTTAATTGAAATCGCGGAGATGTTTTAAATCCCGCAGCAGTAAAACGATTATCCCTACCTTTCCAAGATATTAGAGGGTTATTCGGTTCGACTTTGAGTAAACCATCAAGTGCGAGTTGGACTGCTTGTAATGCCGTTTTTTGTGCATCTAAAGCACCGTAATCAGTATAAGAAGCTCCGCATCCGAGATCGTTTTTAGCAAATGATTGATTAGGAGCAGCAAAAGAGGCTCGGTTATAGTTTTGGCGATTGCTTGTAAGATCTGAATCGAACAGACATTGAAAGCATCCAGGTTTTCCCAAACGAGTCAACAAACTATGTCCGCCGATGCCGTAAGGTTCTAACCAAGTAAATACCGCCAGTAGACTATGTTGATGGATTAAGCGATTTAAATACAGTTCCATTGTCTGATTGCCAGTCGCAAAAATAGCTAAATCAAAATCAGATAAATCAATCTCTCCTTTGTTAATAGCTTCTACAATATATGTCTGGTGAGTAGTAATTGTCAGGTAGGGATACTTGCTTTCGATTTCTT
>JBOFLX010000024.1:0-23538 GCA_051658085.1 Waterburya sp. | reverse complement strand
AGATAGTGAATTAGCAATCGGATCGAATGCTGAAGCATTTCTACTGACTTGGAATAACATAACGTCTTGCGATGCAATCGGGCTAAATAATGCCTCAATCGAGTATTTTCTCCCTCTACCCGTGTCATGTAGGTCTTACTGATAATCTGGTCTCCTTCTGGAATGAACTGAGGATAAACACTCCAGCCATCAGTAACATAGAAATAGCATTGCCATAGACTCGCAATTGCCCATAACGGTTCAAAAGTCCTAGCACTATGGTCTCCCAATACCCAACCTAAAATGCCTCTTTGGAAGTGATCGACCGCTGTCCAGAGCCAGATTTTGTTTTTTTTGAGCCGACAAACGTTTCCAGCTCATCCAATTCGCCAACCTCAGGTATCGTCTCTGGAGCATACGCATCTGGGAGCAGTTCTCCGACCTGCTTGACCCAGGTTATCACCGTCGTGTGATGAACCCCTTTAACCCGTTCGATTCCTCGAAAGCCCATACCGTTGACGTACATTTTGAGACATTCTCTTTTCACGTCGTCGCTGTAGCCTTTGTTGGTCTCATAACCTTCAATAAATTGGCGATCGCAATCAACACAAATATGATTTTGTTTACCTCGTCTCTTTCCATTTTTCCGAATATGAGTCGAATTACATTCAGGACATTCCATAGAGATTTAGCCTAAGTTCATCCCTCTATTATGCAACGCCATGAAGTTTATTTAGGCTGAACAAAAGCGGATGTTATTTTCTTGGTTAGATAAAACATAGGAACTATAACTGTGTACTGGTGTTCCAGATTTAGCTGAAATCATAACAGCAAAATATTCATCTGGTAGATTGAGAAAGAAGTTTTTAATTTCAAGCTCAGACATAGGAGTTGTCTGCCAATAGTCATGACAAACCATTTGGGAATCATAATAGTGTTTTGACTCTTCTTTGAGAATTAATTCGACAAAAGTACCATAAAGTATATACTCGGATAAATCCCAAGAATTAGCGATTACTTCAACCCAATTTTTACCATGAATTTTCTCTAGATATTGGTGTAATTTTAAAACGTTTTCTCGTCTCCAAGTAATAAAATTACCAAGATGATTGGCTGTCGGATAACTAACAGGAGGTAGACCTAAAAGTTTATTGCTAACTTCATGCCATTTGGCAAGAGGTTGTGTTTCTGGCTTAATTTCGTTGGGTTGGCTGTACAATCGTATCTGATCGTTTTGAATAAACCTTTGAACATCAAAAGGACGTACAAAAGCTACATCAGAATCAACAAAAATCAAAACGTCTTCTGTCATGTGTTTGGCAATAGATAGCTTGACTATTTGTTGAATAATCCAATTGCGCAAAGGTAAAGTTTTAAAGCTAATCCAGCCGTTCTTAAATAAATTTACTTTCTTAATCCACCAAGGTAAAACTGACTCAACAGTAATAATTTCAAGGTTTGGCTTCTGTAGGGTTTGAAATAGTTTCCAGTCTTTTTGATCGATAATAATATAATGCTTTACAGGTGATAAACTATATTGCTCTATAGTTTCACAGAGTAATTTACAGCGAAGAAAATCTGGAGCATAGCTTGGCGTAATAATAGCAAAACTATAGTTATTATTCATAATTTTAAAATTTGTAATATATATCCTAATTTAAGCTTTAAGATAGTGAATACACGTTGCCAATTTAACTGTATTTTTTTTTATATGTCAGTAATGCTAATTACCGAAATTCTTTAGTAAGCAATATAACGCTTACAAATTAAGCTTTGTACTTATTTTAAAGTTTTAATGAAGTAGTTTATTTAAATTATAATTTCCAATTCTTGACACTATTTTTACTCATCTAAATCTTATACAAATAATCTAAAATTATACTATTTGTCAAATTTAATTTAAACCCCAAAAATCAGCAATAATAGTAGTTTTTGAGCAGATTGATTTATAAGCTGCTATAAGATTAATTAACAGGTCAAATAATCAAAAATTCAAATTATAGCTATGACATTGACTGATATTTCGCTACTTAAACACACCTTGAAAGAATGGGCGATCGCAGTTGAAGCTTTAACTACAGGTAAAACCATTGTCTTGTTACGTAAAGGTGGTATTCACGAAGCAGGTTTTCAGGTAAAGCATGACTTTGTTTGGTTATATCCAACCTACGAACATCAAAAACCGCATTTACTCAAACCAGAATACGCTTCAGAGGTTGTACCTGTAGAGTCTGGTTGGCATCCAGAAACAGTCACAATTAAAAGTTGTGCTGAAATAACCGATGTTTTACCAATTACAGATTCCCAACAGGTAGAAGCATTACAGCCGTATCATATTTGGAATGAACAAATGATTAGCGATCGCCTGCAATGGAAGCCTCAGAAGCCTTTGATCGTTTTATTACTAAAACTTTATCGTCTACCTCAACCCCAAGTTATCCCTTACGATAATGCCTATGCTGGTTGTAAATCCTGGATAGACTTAGTTAAACCTATTTCTACTGATAACTTGATTCCAGTCATGGAAAATGAGCAATATAACCAAAAAGTTGCACAAATTAAGAAATTAATAATTAATGCTTAATTGAGATTTTCAGAGTTATAAATATTTCCCAATGCCTGCCAATTTTGGTGTACTCTACTATAATGTATAGTAATTATAGTAAAAATTACTATAATTGAGCATTAAATTATAATTTTTAAAATCAGGACTATTAATTAATATGTTTGCGACTGCAACACCTAAAGTAAATTCCCATGACATTCCCAGAGATCTATTTGGCGCAATTCAAGAGCTAAAAAAAGAACTTAAGGCAGTAGTTTTAGCCCATTACTATCAAGAGCCAGATATCCAAGATATTGCCGATTATTTAGGTGACTCTTTAGGTTTATCACAGCAGGCTGCTAATACTGATGCAGAGGTAATTGTCTTTGCAGGAGTACATTTTATGGCAGAGACAGCAAAAATCCTTAATCCTGATAAATTAGTATTATTACCAGATCTAGAAGCAGGTTGTTCTCTAGCTGATAGTTGTCCACCAGAAGCATTTAAAGCATTTAAAGCCAAATATCCCGATCATTTAGTTATTTCCTATATCAACTGTAGTGCCGAAATTAAAACCCTGAGCGATATTATCTGTACTAGTTCTAATGCCGTTAAAATAGTAAATCAAATTCCTGTAGATCAGCCCATCATTTTTGCTCCAGATCGTAATTTAGGTCGTTATGTCAGCGAACAAACAGGTAGAGATTTAGTATTATGGCAGGGTAGCTGTATTGTTCACGAAACTTTTTCTGAAAGAAGAATTATTGAATTAAAAGTCGAATATCCTACTGCCGAAATTATCGCTCACCCTGAATGTGAACCACCTGTTTTACGTCACGCAGACTATGTTGGCTCAACAACTGCTTTATTAAAATATTGTCAACAAAGTCAAAACGATAAATTTATTGTCGCTACTGAGCCTGGTATTATTCATCAGATGGCAAAAGCAGCCCCTCATAAGCATTTTATCCCTGCTCCAGCTCTTAATAATTGCGCGTGTAATAAATGCCCTTATATGCGCTTGAACACTTTAGAAAAACTTTATCTGGCAATGAAAAATCGAACTCCAGAAATTACGCTACCAGAAGGTATTCGCTTGGGGGCATTAAAACCAATTCAGAGGATGTTAGAAATGTCATGAACTAAGTAAAAACGATATAAACTCCTAACCATTCATTAAACATTGAACAGTGAACATTTAACATTGTGAGGGCGTAATTCTGGGGTCTCCCCAGAATGTTGACGAAGTCAAAGCAGCACTGTTCCGTTCAGGAACTGTGAACTTTGACCGTCCGAATTGGACATCGTTGATCAATGGTAAATGATCAATGATCAATGAAATGGGCTGCTGGACAATCTGAAGGGTTATGCTTTGTAACTTTTTCTAAATATAACTTCGTTTCTTTGCCCCAGCTAGGAGAGTTATACCAGTGAGTCAACCAAACTTCTGCTTCAACATACATTTCAGAATTTGGAGGAATTTGACAAAGATGTCTGATAGCTTCAAAAACTCTATGTTCCTTACCTAATTGAGGAGCAGCTAAGACTCTCAACTTATTCAGTGCTATTTCACAGTTGTGAGGAAAGGGTTCTAATTGTTTGGGGAAATTTGCTACTATTTCTTCTTTATTTTTTTCTATTTGGCTTATAAGATTGAGAGAAGATTCTGGCTCCACTAAATTCAAATTGTTACAAAATTGTTCTAGTTTTTCGGTGTCTATTATTGATTCAGAAGTTAATTGAGGTTGTGCTTTGGGTTTTGATAGAGAATAGTAATTATTAATAGCTAAAATTAGAGGAATTAATAAAACAATTCCTGCTAAAACCATCCAAGAACTCATTTTCGTAATTGGTTCAGGAGCATTTGTATTAGTATTGTCAACACTATAATTTTGCTCAGTGTTGGCAGAATTATCATGAATAATAGCTTTATCTGGAGTTGAGGGATTGACTGAAGAAGAAATATAATTATTATTAGGAACAGAAGCCGAGCCATTATTGCTAACCTTATCAATTGCAGTTATGGCTGCTTGTTGTAATTTAGTTGTTTGCTCAACTATCCAGTCTTGGTTGAAAATTTGTTGATAAATTAAATTAGTAACTCGTAGCTGATTCCCTTCAGCAACTACTAAACCTAGAATCAATAATTCTTTTTGTACTGAAGTTGCTTGATATGTTCGATTTTCTGATAGTAAAATTTCTCTATATTCTTGTAATAATGCAAGAGAATCACATCGTTGATTATTAACTAAGTTTTCTTTTAAAGTCCTAATATGACTTCCTACTTGAGTAGTCTGCCAATTTTTGATTACAGAGCCTTCAATAAATTGATCTACAGCATTAGCTTCTGAGCTAGCAGAAATATTAAAATCAGAGGTGGCAAAAACATGGCAGATAGTTTTGGTAAGTGTAGGATTTCCACCTGTCCAAGCTAAAACACGATTGAGAATGAGATTTGGGTCAGCATATTTACGTTCTAAATGTAATTTTTTTTGATTATATTTTTCTAAAAAGTCTAGAGAAACTAATTGCGGAGGTTTGATAGATAAAGTATCTAAAAAAAAGTCAATTGTATTTTGATTTAACCAACCTTTCTGCACAGCTAAAGTGCCAAATTTCAGCTTATTTTGTTTTTGCTCGGTCAGAATAGTTTGAATTTGTTCTTCCTTTAATAAGTCAGCATTTTTTAAATAGTAACCAATCGGAAATTGCCGTCCTTCTGTATTTATTTTTGACCACCTATTAACAAAAAAGTCAATAGTTTTTGGTTTTAGCCCTTCTTGCAAAACTAAAATTTCTCCTAGTTTCATTTTGGTGTATTTTGCTTGAATGTTAAGGGCATTTTCTAACTGTTTTTCAGAAATCAAACCTGCATTGTGTAATAACTTTCCAATTGGTAAATTATTATTTTTTGTAGCCATTTGTATATTTTTTGTTAGTAGACGTAGATATAAATAAACTTAAATATAGCAATCCTATTTGAAAGGAAGTGACGGCAAAAACACCTGTACCTCAAAAATATCTTATTGCAGATAATGGTATAGGCAAAGCTAAATTAGGGATGACAGTGGGTGAACTAAAAAAAATATCCTCTCAAGATACACAGTTTGAAATTATATCGTCGTTGATGGTTGATGTTAAGGCGATCGCCGTTAGTCAAAAAGGCATAGTTCAATATTATATTCTCTACGGTGTAGATACTACTGCTAACTCAAATCATGCTACTCCTACTGATAACGACCTAATAACTCATTTAATGACTGATAATCACAATTACCAAACTCTAGAGGGAGTTAAAGCAGGTATGACTATTAAGGAAGCAGAAGCAATTTATGGTGATGCTATTTTGGCTTATAACACCGAAGGGGAATCGAAAGAGTATGTTACGTTTGGTAATCAAAGTCTAGAAAATATTCAATTTAAGGAATCTTATTTTAAAGAAATCTCCAACGGACTTGGATTTTCAGGCATTTACCCCGAATACCCTGGTGCTACTTACACTACCAACCAATACCGAGAAGATGCTGCGATCGCAGCTATTGAAGTCTCTTGTAATCCTGATGATTGCTTAATCAGTCACCAGTGACCAATAGTAAACTTACAATAGCGTTGAAGGCAATAAAGTGAACTTTTATTTAGGTTGTGCGGTTTGGTCATACAAAGACTGGGTGGGCAATTTGTATCCGCTAAAAGTAAATCAGCAGATTTTTTGAGTTTATATAGTCGGCGTTTTACTACGGTTGAGGGCAATACTACTTTTTATGCTATACCTTCCTCAGCCACAATTGAGAAATGGGTAACTCAAACGCCCGTCGGGTTTAAATTTTGTCCGAAATTTCACCGCAATATTACTCATCAAGGCTTGCTATCTCCTTTGATACCCGATGCTGTGAGTTTTTTGGATAGAATATCAGGTTTAAGTAATCGCTTGGGAATAAGTTTTATTCAATTACCCCCTAGCTATAGTCCAGAGTATTTGGCTGATTTGACCGAGTTTTTAACCGCCTGTAGCCAGTTGGGTTTATCTATGGCTTTGGAAGTACGTCATTTAGATTGGTTTGAAGAGCAGTGTGAAGATAACTTAAATTCTTTACTTGATAAGCTCAACATAGCTAGAGTTTTGTTAGACACGCGCCCTATTTACAACTGCCCTGACAATCCTCAAATTAATTCACAACGCCGAAAGCCCCAAGTACCTTTACAACCAATCATCACTGGAAATACAGGGTTTATTCGTTTTATTAGTCATCCTGAGCAAAAATATAACCAGTCTTATTTAAAGCAATGGGCTGTGGCTGTTAACTCTTGGCTACAGCAAGGAAAAACAATTTACTTCTTTGTTCATTGCCCCCAAGAAATACATTCTCCTGCGACAGCAAAATACTTTTTTTCTTTGCTCAAACAACAAAACGACTGCATCCCTGATTTACCCTGGAATAAAATAGAACCGCAGCCGATACAACTCAATCTTTTTTGAAGGTTTTTTTGTAAAAAAATGTAAACTTGGTCTGTAAAATAAAATATAAAGTTTTCGTTAAGGATATAATAATATTCAGATAGAGAAAAGTAGTAGACTCAAAAACTGAGCTAGCTAAATCTCAATTTACGACTCAATCAAGATATTGCTTAACAGTTCTATAAAAATATTCTTAGGGGCATTGTTTGGCTGACTTTGCCTCTATATTTTTGTTTTTATGGTTATTTTTAACTCAGTTTTTAATCAAGCGAGATAAACTTAACAAAAATTAGCAATAGCTCAAACTGACTTTTCTCAAACAATTCAAGCAGATATATATTTTTATTTTTTTTCAATCAGTATGATGTTTGGCTTTTATCTGCTTACAATGGTGAAAGTAATTAAATCAATTTAGAGTTAATAGCAGGCAACTATTGCTCTTATATGATTTACGACTCGATCAAAATATTGCTTAACGGTTCTATATGGTTGGTATTTAGGGGTGTTGTTTGGCTGACAACGCTCCTAATTTTTTTTCTGGCGTTTTGTTAACTAAGATACAGGTTAATGTGAATTATTGGTATATGTCTTCCGTAAATATACTCTTTTTTGCAACTGTTTTAACCATTCTTTTTTAAAGTTTTGATGATGTTTTTCGTAATTAAATCAATTTACTTCATCAAATCTTTATCAAACTGAGTAGCAAGCTGAGAAATGCTAGTTTGTTCATAAGTTTCAAACGGCTGATGTATCCAGGGATTATCAGGCAGATAGTCAACAAAATAATCAGGTGTTTTTATTGAAGTACTTTTATACCAAATTACAGCGGTGCGAATTTCTTTAATGTTTTCATGATATTTCGTTTGCAGCCAGTTGACAGATTCAACCAAACTTATCCCAGAATCTACTAGATCATCTACGAGTAAGATGCGATCGCCCAAAGGATGAATAGTAGAAAGATGTTCAGAAAACATAATTTTACCTTGTTCACGATTATCTTTACCACCATAAGAAGCAGTAAACAAAATAGCTAGAGGCTTACGGTAGAGGCGAGATAAAATATCACCGACTCTTAAACCTCCTTTTGCCAAACAGACAATGTGATCAAACTGCCAATTAGATTGATAGATCTTGACAGCCAGGGTTTCGATTTTATGATGATAATCTGACCAAGATACATATAAATCTGTCATAAAAATAGGAATAGAAAAAAAATTGGATAATAGCGAGAAGTCGATAGAACAAGAAAAGCTTAACTTTACTACAAAACTTGCCTATGGTGCTGGAGATTTAGGGCCAGCAATTGCAGCTAATCTTTTGGCATTTTATCTATTATATTTTTTTACCAGGGTTGCAGGATTACCTGCGGGGTTATCGGGCAGTATTTTGGCGATAGGTAAAGTTAGTGATGCTATTAACGATCCAATTACTGGAATTTTGAGCGATCGCACTCGTAGTCGTTGGGGAAGGCGAATGCCCTGGATACTATATGGAACAATTCCTTTTGGTATTTTATTATTTCTTCAGTGGATTGTACCCCAATTTAGTAATGACTCGACAATTCAAAAGTGGAGTTTATTTATTTATTACGTTATTATCGGGATTCTGTCTAATTTAGCTTATACAGCGGTCAATTTACCTTATACAGCCTTAACTCCAGAATTAACTCAGGATTATAACGAAAGAACTAGTCTCACTAGCTTTCGCTTTGCCTTTTCTATTGGAGGCAGTATTTTGGCTTTAATCTTAGCAGCATTGATTTTTAAAACTTATGCTAGCGATCCACAGCAACAATATTGGATTTTAGGCATAATAAGTAGCATTATTTCTATAATTGCCTTATTTTGGTGTGCTTTTCGGATTCAGGAACGTGGTGCATTACCAATTATCAATCAGCAGGGCAAAAAAATTCTCGGTTTTATTTTGGGAGTTGTCGGGGCTGTTATTTTAGTCTATGGAATAGCCCAGTTTACTAGTGCAACAGTTATTTTATATGGTGTTGTAGGTAGTCTTTTGGGTATAGAAATAATTGCTTTTGGACTAACTTTAATTTTTGCTCATACCGAATCTCATTTAAACAATTCCGCAGCAGTAACAGAGAGAAATTTAGCTGACAATGCTTCCACAACACCCATTAAAGAACAACTTAAGATAGCTTTTAGTAACAAACCCTTTCTCTATGTAATTGGCATTTATCTTTGTTCTTGGCTAGCTTTCCAGTTTATGGCTTCAGTCTTAGTTTATTATTCCATTAGCTGGATGGGCATGAGTGAAGCAAACTCACCAACAATACCACTCGCTGTTCAAGCCACAGCTTTTATTATGTTATTCTTTTGGACTGCTCTAAGTAAAAAGCTGGATAAAAAAACCGTATTTACTTTGGGTACTATAATTTGGATTATTGCCCAAGGAGGATTATTTCTCATTCAGCCAGGTCAAATTACAGAGCTTTATATTTTGGCTATTTTGGCTGGTTTCGGAGTATCGGTTGCTTATCTAATTCCTTGGTCGATGATTCCCGATGTAGTGGATTTAGATGAACTAAAGACAGGGGAAAGAAGAGAAGGAATTTTTTATAGCTTTATGGTGCTATTGCAAAAATTTGGGCTAGCCTTAGCTTTATTGCTAGTAGGACAAGCATTAGAATGGTCTGGTTTTATTTCTCAATTACCAGGGGGAGAAGTTCCTGTACAACCAGAAAGTGCTTTATTAGCAATTAGGATTGCGATCGCGCCATTACCGACAGTATTTTTAGTAATTGGTTTAATTTTGAACCATTTCTATCCCATCACCAAAGAAGTTCACGCTAACATTCGTTTACAATTACAAGCAAAGAAAAACAGTGATGATTACTGATTAGGCACTAGGCACTAGGTGTTACTCATTACTTCTTCCAGGGCGCAAGCTTTCCCTACATATTTGATTCCTCATACTTCATCCCTCATCTTTCATCGTTTCTATTAAACTCTCTTTGTTTAGCTACGTGGCAAAACAAGTTTACATACTGTTGATGTCCCCCAGGAAAAACAAAATTTAAGGTTAAAGGATCTTCCAGATCTCGATAATCGCCTGGGCCTTCGGTAACTTTAACTGTGTCAGGATTGGTGCAATCTAACTTCAGGGCTTTACGATTTTTGACTTCGCCACCGCTGCTATCAATATAAACAGTGACATTCTCAGTATCAAATTCTTGACCGAGGGTTTGAATCAATTCTAAAAATCCGCGATCGCTCCCTCCCCGTTTAAATTCCAGTTGACTGCCATTGGCTACTGCTTTACTAGTTACTGTATCTCCTACACCCACAATAGTTGGCATGATAGTCGGCTCAAAATTATCTTGAACTAACTTAAGTAATGCTGGTGCTTGTCGGGGGGCTTGTCGGGCATTGAAATCTTGACCTAAAGGATAGTTACCCGTTTTGAGATAATAGTAGTGATTGAGAATAACTAAGACTCCTACTTCTTTAATTGCTCCTCGCAGCATAAACTGAAAGTCGGTTGTCCCTGCATCATGACTCAAGGCTGGCTGCATAATTTCGTGTCCTTGAGGATTTCTGCCTAAATTGGGGGCATAATGAACAAAAAAGGAATCTTCTAGACCCTGCTGTTGTGATGCTTGCAGTAGGCGATCCATTAATAATTTTATTTCTAGTTGTAGCTCTGCATAAAGTTGAGGAGTATCACTAAGTAATTCGTAGAAAGCGTTGATATTTGCTGTAGGAGAAACTTTATTATCTAAAACGACTGTTTGAATACACGTTTCTAGCTGTATTTGGCTCAAGCCATATTTAAGTTGTTGACCTAATTCTCGTAAACAAGCAGCAATTTCTTGGGGTACTGTTTCTAAAAAGGTTAATTCCGCCTCACTTATTCCAGGATGAGTGACATTACCGTAACAATCTTGCCACTGTACACCACCTCCCGCTAAACCTGGTAGATATAAACCTTGTTCTTTAACTAGTTGAGTATCGGCGAAAGTCCTCTCTACAATACCGTTTACGCCCCGTTCACCAATATGTTCTCCATTAGTCAACACATAAAAGCGATCGCCCAAAGATTTAGCTGCTGTTAAATACCTAGTATCCATGACTCTAGTCAGAGGGTTTCTGACCAAACCCATACAGACACCATCAAGATCTTGGATAATTAAAATATTCTCACGCTCAATCAACATTTGACTTAAACTCTGATGATCGAGAGAAAGCGATCGCTTATGAAGGGGAACAGAAGAAACAGTCATGAGCAAATTATATTTAAATACTTATAAAAAAACTATCACACATAATGCAATTAAAATTTCCCACCTTGATGTGTTTCCTGGGAATATTCGTAGCAGGATTTTTTTTGATTCAATATCCCCATTCATTATTGAGCAATGCTGGGCAAATTAATCATGATAGTAATGAACAAAAACTGATTAATCAAATTAAACACAATGACATTATCTATTTGGGAGAACATCATGATAGTGTTGAAGACCATGCTGCACAGCTAAATATTATTACTCAGCTTCATCACCTCCAAACAGATTCTCAGGGTACATTAGCGATTGCTTTAGAAATGTTTCAGCATCCATTTCAACCTCTTTTAGACCGTTATCTGGCAGGAGAAATCAGCGAGGCAGAACTAAGAAAACAAACAGAATACGATACTCGCTGGGGTTTTGACTGGAAATTTTATGCCCCTATTCTACGTTTTGCCCAAACCAATCAAATTCCTTTAATTGCTTTAAATACCCCAACTGAAATTACTTTTAAAGTCTCAAAAAATGGTTTAAATAGTCTTGAGGGCGATGAATTAGACTACATTCCTCCTCTCAGCGACATTGAGCTAGATAATCAGGCATATCGACAAAAGTTACAGGTAATCTATCAACAACACACTAATAATCGCCAGGTTAAGGGCAACAGTAATAACTTTGATAACTTCTTTGCTGCCCAGGTATTATGGGAAGAAACAATGGCAGAGGCGATCGCTCTATATCATCAAAAACAGCCTCAATCTCAGATAGTTGTCTTAGTCGGTCAAGGACACATTCATGATTATGGCATTCCCAGTCGTGTAGCCAAACGTCTTAGTTCATCCTTGCAGCAAGATTCTGTCTTTTTAGGAGCAAATAAAAATTAAGTCTAAAGTTAATTGTAGATTTGAGATTTGGGATTTTAGATTGACACCGCCTTAAATTAATCAAAAGTATTAAAATTTAAATATCTGTTAATTTTGACAAATGTAGCAATCCTCAATGAATCTTGACTCACTCCCCGAAATTAAATTTCGGGGATTCAGGGATACTGGCGCAAAATGCGGGGAAACCCACCGTCTAACATCTGCTCTCCCTCTAGACAAAGCCCTGTCTAGTTGGATTACTCCATCCAAACAACCAGGAGTGGTTTTTTGACTTTAGGCTTTCTAGACTATGCAAAACCTGCTTATTATCAGCTAGCGAATCACTATGTTCCCACTCAAACTAGAAAAGCTACATTTTCAAGTGCTGCCTGAAGTTTTACCTAAAAAACTTGTTTTTAGAACCCCATACTTCAACTTTGTTAGAGAACTTGCGAGTATTATACAACGGCTGAAGCTGTTGTTAGACAAAGATCTGATCTCGAAATTGTATATTTTTCACTGCCAAATAAATTTGGCAAAAACCTTATATCCCCTGCTTAAAAGACAGGAGCTTTGCGGTCAACGATGGTAAAATTTTTGTTTCCTGTTCTCTGTTATCCATACCAAGATTTAACTGTTCACAAGTGAAATAAAATTGCTATAGCCATGTTGTTCGACGAGCAAAATAACCAGAAAGCGGTGAAAGGTGTCTTATTTATTGGTTTGTTAATGTTGGCTGGTTGTACCAGTAGTGCAGCCATTGAAAGTTTTGTGAGTCCCGATCCGCAATTATCTGCCCAACAACTCCAACCAGAACAATCTAGTGCTAGTCAATCTCAGCCATCTCAGACAAAATTGGCTACTCAAGGAAATAAGCCAACAGATCAAAATCAAACAACTGACGCGGTAAACTCTCAAAATCCTCAATTACCGCCCAATTTTCCTGCCTCTTTTCCTTTATATCCCCAAGCTCAATTACAGGAGATTAAGCCAGGTAAAAATAATGCATCGGGGACGTTAACTTGGAATACTGCCGACAACCGCCAAGCTATAGTTGATTACTATCAGAAGCAATTACCCGCTAATGATTGGCAAATTATTAAACCTTTTAACTTTAATCCTCAGCAATCAGTAACTAGAGCGATCGCTATTAAAAACAAGCAACGAGTTGATCTAACTTTACTACAACCTACTAATAGTCAAACTAATAGTCAAAATACAGATAATCAGAACACTAAGTTGTCAGTAATTTATCAATCTCTAGAGCAAGCTTCAGCAGAGTCGAGTATTTCTCAAACCCTTAAGTCTAATCCTCAATCTCAATCATCATCTAAACTAAGTACTAAAAACCCAATAGGAATAAATGTACCCAATAGTAATAATTTCCAAACCACCAATCTTGATTTTACCGATCTAGATGAAGTTTCTGAGCAATTACGTCAACCTTTAAAATCAGTAACAGCATTGGGCATTTTGACCCCTTATACAGGTAATGGTAATACTGATGTCAGAAAGTTTGCCCCCAACCAAATAATTACTAGAGGAGAATATGCTAATTGGTTACTTGCAGCTAATAACCGCTACTATCAAGACGATCCAGGTAAGAAAATTTTACTGGCTACCAAGACTAGTGAGCCAGCCTTTCCTGATGTTAAGGTCAATAGTCCCAATTTTGGGGCAATTCAAGGTTTGGCGGAAGCGGGTTTAGTACCTTCTCGCTTAACTGAAGATAGTACTAATTTACTTTTTAGACCTAATGCCCCCTTAACTAGAGAAGATTTATTAGCTTGGAAAGTGCCTTTAGATATGCGTCAAGCTTTACCTCAAGCATCAATTAAAGCCCTAGAAGAAAGTTGGGGATTTCAAGACGCAGCAGATATTAATTCCACAGCTTTGAGAGCTTTATATGGAGATTTCCAAAACGGCGATCGCTCGAATGTCCGACGCATCTTTGGTTATACAACTTTGTTTCAACCCAAGAAACCTGTAACCCGTGCCGAAGCTGCGGTTTCTCTTTGGTATTTTGGTTATCAGGGAGATGGTATTACTGCACGCGAGATTTTAGCCACAGATCCAGAATCGAATAGTTAAATCAATAATTAAATCTTTTAACATTTCTCATATCTTAGTTATTATTTAGCAACAGAAAGTCTACAATCTTAAAGATAAGCAATAATTAACCATATTTAGATATTTTTAGAATTCATGTTCGATTTAGAACCGCTTTTTGAGTTTTCTCGTCAGAATTGTGTGACAATTTGTGCCTTTTTGATTCCAGCTAATTTAATCGCTACCATCGCTACAATATTTTTAGTTGTTAGTAATCAATCAGTCTGGAAAATACGCTGCTCAATGACAATAGCATCGCTAATAGTGATGACAATCTTTCTTCATGTTTCCACCTGGTTTATTATTGGTGTCATTACTCCGATCACCTTTATTTTATTAGGGTTAGGAACAACCTGTTTATGTACTAACATTTTGGCAGTTAAGTATCGTCAACCAATTGTTCAAGTATTGTCTTCCAATCCTGGCTGATTAAGAAAACTTCTTAACTTTAAAATCTTTATAGTTTGTGATGTACCCCAAGATCAATCTGTCGATGAATGGATAGCTAAATTAACCGCATAAATCAAAAGTTAATCCCAATGATGGATGCAAGGAATCAAAATAAAAGTTGCTAATTTCTTATTCTATCCCTAGCATCGTCTGCGTCCCGACGATAATCGGATTCAGAATCGTCAGATCGATCATATTCATACTCTTCCCTGGCATTTTCTAATTCTTGTCGTCGTTGTTCAGCATCTCGATCATTATTGATATCTTGCTGTTCTCTTTCGTATCTATCCCTAGCTTCGTCTGCTTCTCGGCGATAATCAGATTCATAATCATCTTCAGAGTCATCAGATCGATCATAATCGCTGGACTCTTCCTCAGCATTTTCTAATTCTCGTCGGCGTTCTTCAGCATCTCTATCATCGCTATTTTCCTCATTGGCATTTTCAATTAAGATATCGATTATACTTTTAGACTCTTTCTCACGTTCGTTATCTGCTAAATACGTTCCATCAAGTAACATATTTTTTTCAGTAACATTAAATATTTCTTTATCTATTGAAGCCAAATTAGTTAAGTTGATATTTGAACAGACATTAGCTGATAAGAACAAAGAACCCGCACAAATTATTTCTATCATGAGACTACCTAGATTTAAATAGACAAAAAACAGACATTATATAAATGCCTGTTAAATTTTTAAGCAAAAAACTCAGCAATTATTATTTATTGCTTATGATTTTACGTATAGTTTAGCTAGACAATATTAATATCTTCGTTGGGAATAAATTCAACATCATTTTCAATTACAGCAAAAGCTTGTCCGTCAAACAAAACTTCCCTAGAACCAGAATCGAAAGTAAAGCGATCAATCTCATCTGTATCAATATCAAACCCCTCAGCAGAGACTTGTATTTTGTCGCCTTCATCAAATGAAAAGTCTTCGATTACATCTAGTCCTGAATCTTCAAAGTTTGAAAAAACAAAGGTATCTGCACCCAAACCACCATTAAGAATGTCATCACCTGCTTCTCCCTGTAAGATATCATTGCCGTCATTTCCAGCCAAAGTATCTGTGCCTATACCACCTAGCAAAGTATCATCATCAGCTTCTCCATACAGCTCATCGTTATCATCTCCGCCATCTACAAGATCGATACCTGAACCAGCAAAAAGAATATCATTACCTGCATCACCAAATAGTTGATCATTTTCTGTTCCGCCTTCTAGAGTATCGTTACCTCCATCGTTTCCGCCAATGAGAAGATCGTCGCCTGATTCACCATATAGCTGATCATTAGCTAGACCGCCTTCTAGGGTATCATTACCGTCTTCACCACCATACAAAATATCGTCATCGTATTCTCCATACAACTTGTCGCTACCTGTTCCTCCCAGTAAAGTATCAAAACCATTAAAACCGAGAAGTACATCGTCTCCTGCTTCTCCCGTTAAATAATCTTCATTTTCTCCACCGTTGAGAGTATCGTTATCTTCAAAACCTAAGAGAGTATCATTGCCTAAATAACCATCCATAATATCGTCTCCTTCACGACCGTCTATTCTGTCGTTTTCTGGACTTAAGAAACTAGTTCTAATATCTTCACTTCCTGAAGTACCTATAAATTCAGCCATAATAATTACTTTTTTGCTATTTAATGTTAAGAATCAGGTTTGTGATGGTTTAAAAATTAGTTTAACCTTGCACAATTTAAACGTTAAAGAATGAAAATAAAAAAGTTGGTAAAACCTATAAAATCTGATTTATTTGCAATTTGTTCGGTTTTTTGACAATTAAAAATTATTTGTAGACTTTCAAAAAATAGTAATGTTCCTGGAATTTTAAAAATATTTAATTGCTTTAAATTCCTAGATCTAGTTATGGAGATGCTAGTTACTATTCAATCAAAGGTGAAAAATAGAGATTGCTTGTAATGCAAACTACAAAAATTTAGTTTTGTCAACAGGCTGGGGAATTAAATTTAAATATAACTTTTGATTAGTCAAAAAACTTGACTTTTTTGAGAGAAATAATGATAAACTCTATAGTGTGAGCATATCGTGATTCCCAAGAATTAAATTCATCTGTGCATAGCTATTAATTTACTAGCCTTTAACTTCAATATTTTTCCGAATATGTGTGTATCATAAATACTCATAAAAGGAAAAAATATTTTGAATATGTCCTGTCAAGGCACGGTAAATTAAATAATAGTTATCCACAAGTGCTTTTTAAGCAAAATCAAATTCCTGTAAGGATAGAGTCTATGGATTCTAGACTAAAAGAATATAAGAGTTTATTTGTTAAGGCAGTAAGCAGCAAACAATTAAAATATTTATTTAATTAATCATAAAATAAATCTATGCCTTCAAAGGATTGAATTTATGTTATTGATTTGTTTGCTAGTCGAATTACCAATAGGCTTCGACTATTTACACCTGTGTTAATAAACTGGTAAACGCTTGGTCAAATAATCTGCAAGCATTTTTTGTAGAGAATTTCAATTGTATTTAGGCAAAAAAGAATGAGTCAAATTAAAGCAAAATTCGTAGCAAACGATACCGCATTTAGAGTAGAAGGTTACGAAAAAATCGAGTACGATCTTTCATTTGTAGAAGGTGTATTCAAGATAGAAAATAAGGAATTGGCTGACAGCTACGAAAAGTTTGGACGCTGTTTGATGGTAGTAGATGCTAACGTGCATCGTCTTTATCAAGATCAAATCGAAGCTTATTTCAAGCATTATGATATTGATTTGACTGTGTTTCCGATTATTATTACTGAACTAGACAAAAGCTTAAGCACTCTCGAAAAGATCGTTGACGCTTTTGCTGATTTTGGTTTGGTACGTAAAGAGCCAGTGTTGGTAGTTGGTGGCGGTCTAATTACTGATGTAGCTGGTTTTGCTTGTGCTTGTTATCGTCGTAGCAGCAACTATATCCGCATACCCACAACGATGATTGGTTTGGTTGATGCTAGTGTAGCCATTAAGGTAGCAGTAAACCATAAGAAACTAAAAAATCGTCTTGGTGCTTATCACGCTTCAAAAAAGGTAATTCTAGATTTTTCATTCCTACGCACATTACCAGAAGCACAGGTGCGTAATGGGATGGCAGAGTTAGTTAAGATAGCCGTAGTTTCTCACCAAGAGGTATTTGAACTATTAGAAAAACACGGTCAAGAGTTACTGAAAACTCGTTTTGGTTATCTCAACGGCAATGAAGAGATTAAAGAAATTGGACGTAAGGTAACTTATGAAGCGATCAAAAAAATGCTGGAGTTGGAAGCACCCAACCTGCATGAATTAGATTTAGACCGTGTAATTGCCTACGGACATACTTGGAGTCCTACCTTTGAACTTGCACCTGAAATTCCACTTTATCATGGTCAGGCAGTTAATATTGACATGGCATTATCAGCAACGATCGCAGCCCAACGTGGCTATATTACCCCAGAAGATCGCGATCGCATTTTGACCACCATGAATAATATTGGTCTAGCTTTAGATAATCCAGTCTTAGATATCGATCTGTTATGGAAAGCTAGTGAATCAATTACTCAAACTAGAGATGGTTTACTGAGGGCAGCAGTTCCCCAACCAATTGGTACTTGTTACTTTATCAACGATTTAAAGCGAGAAGAATTAGAAGAAGCTTTAGCCGAACACCGACGTATTTGCGCTGACTATCCCGATTCTGGATTAGGTACGCAAGTATACCTAAACGAAGGCCAAGAATTAACAGAAGAATTGTTAGTAGGGAGTGTCTAATCGTGGTGAGTACAGTCAACAAGAAAACTGCCAGACCAGTAACACCGTTGGGAATTCTCGTCCAGCAGCTAGAACACATTTTAAACGCAGCCAAAACCGAGTCGATTTCGACCGAATTTAAAACATCCTTGAACCAAGCATATCATTTGGCTGCGGGAATTGACCCTTATTTAGAAGCTTGCACAACTTCGGAATCCGAAGCTCTAGCTAATTTGGCACGGAAAACTCAAGAGGAAGATTGGAGTAAACGTTTTGACGACGGCGAAACTGTAAGGGCATTAGAACAGGAAATGCTCTCTGGACATATAGAAGGGCAATTGCTCAAAATGCTGGTAGCGATCAGTAAGTCCAAGCGTGTCTTAGAAATCGGAATGTTTACGGGGTATTCTGCTTTAGCGATCGCTGAAGCTTTACCCTCTGACGGTTATCTAATTGCTTGTGAGGTAGACGAATACGTCTCCCAATTTGCAATTGACTGTTTTGCTGCTTCTCCCGACAAAGACAAGATTCAGGTTAAAGTTGCACCTGCTATGGAAACTATGAAGGAGTTACTAAAGGCAGGAGAATCCTTTGAAATGGTCTTTATTGATGCCGACAAAGGTGGCTATATTGACTATGTTAACTTGCTGTTAGATACGGATTTACTAGCACCCGAAGGTTTTATCTGTGTAGACAATACCTTAATGCAAGGATATCCCTATCTACCTGAAAATCAACGCACTGCTAACGGTGAGGCGATCGCCCGTTTTAACCGTTTTGTTGTCGAAGACCCACGTGTAGAACAGGTTTTAATCCCCCTGCGCGATGGTGTGACTTTGATTAAACGTAAATAGGTGCTTAGGGATTGGGGAAAAGTAAAGAGTAAAGAGTAACGAGTAACGAGTAACGATTGATGGGCAGATCTAGACTTTCTACTTTCTACTTTCTACTTGCTACCTACCTACTACCTACTATCCACTACCTCGAACACATGGCACAAATATTATTTGTCTCAGGACGTGGTTCGGCAATCACCAAGAACCTGAGTACTTTAGTCGTGCTGTTGTTACTATTACCTTTTAATTTATTGGCGGTAATTGTAGCTGCGATCGCCAATATTTTTAAGAGTAAGAACCAACAGCAATCTACTCCCATTGAACCAAAACGCATCTTGATTACAGGGGCGAAAATGACCAAAGCGTTACAGCTTGCTAGGTCTTTTCATCGAGATGGACACGAAGTATATCTAGTGGAAACCCATAAATATTGGCTATCGGGACATCGTTTTTCTCGTGCTGTTAAAGGCTTTTTTACCGTCCCTGTACCAGAAAAAGAGCCAGAGGCATACTGTCAAGCATTACTGGAAATAGTAAAACAACACCAGATTAATGTTTTTATTCCCGTATCCAGTCCCATTGCCAGTTATTATGATTCCCTCGCCAAAAAAACCTTAGAACCTTACTGTGAATCGATTCATCTCGATCCAGAAGTAACGGCAATTCTTGATGACAAACACGCATTTTGTTCTAAAGCTAAAGAATTAGGTTTATCTGCCCCCAAAGTATGGCGTATTACCAATCCACAGCAGATTTTAGATTTTGATTTTGAAAGTGATGGTAGTCAATACATTGTTAAAAGTATTGCTTACGATTCCGTACTGCGGTTAGATTTAACTAAATTACCTTTTCCAGGAATGGAAAATTATGTTCGCAACTTGCCGATCAGCGAACAAAAACCTTGGGTAATGCAAGAATTTATTCGTGGAGAAGAGTACTGTTTTCATGCGACAGCGCGTAAAGGCAAAATTAGATTGCATTGTTGCTCAAAATCCTCGCCTTTTCAAGTTAACTATCAACAAGTAGACAATCCTGCCATCTATCAATGGGTAGAAACCTTTGTGCAGAAAATGAATCTAACAGGACAAATTTGTTTTGACATGATTCAAACCGACGATGGAACAGTTTACCCAATTGAATGTAATCCTCGTCTGCATTCGGCGATAACTATGTTTCACGATCATCCAGGGGTTGCACAAGCTTATTTAACAGATGGTGAACCAGGAGAAGTACCAATTACTCCTTTACCTAATAGCAAACCTACCTACTGGACTTATCACGAACTTTGGCGGTTACTGAATATTCGTTCGTTAACAGAACTAAAAGCTTGGTGGCAGAAAGTAACTAAAGGAACTGACGCTATTTTACAGCCATCAGACCCTTTACCTTTTTTAATGCTTCATAACTGGCAAATTCCCTTACTTTTGCTAGATAATATGCGTCGTTTGAAAGGTTGGGTCAAAATTGACTTCAATATCGGCAAATTAGTCGAAATCGGCGGAGACTGAATTAAGTAGCAAGTAGCAGATAGCAAGTAGCAAGTTTTTTCTAAGTAATAAGTAATAAGTAATGTGTAAATAGCCTATTCCCAGTCACTAGTAACTAGTCACCAGTCACCAATCCCCAATCCCTAATCACCAATCACCAATCACCAATAATCAAATATATGGTAGCAACCAGCGCAAATCCGAATACCGCAGCCAAGCAGAAAGTTTTCGATCTGATGTTAACCTTTGTTAAAAGCCAGTGTCTTTATGTTGCAACTCGCCTGTGTATTTTCGATTTATTAGAGGAAGAAGGAGAACAAACGGTAGATAGTTTGGCAGATAAAACTAATACCGATACAGAAAGACTATATTTTATTCTTCGCGCTTTAGCTCATGTTGAAGTATTAGAAGAAAAACCAGGACGAGTTTTTGCACCTACAGAAACATCGGCTTTATTGGTGACTAATAAACAACCTTCTGCTGGACATTTAGTCATGCACCTAATTGAACCTGCACAATGGGATGCTTGGAAAGTTTTACCAGAAGCACTAGCTAAAGGAGTAGTACCGTTTGAATTAGCCAACGGTAAAGGTGTATATCAATATTGCTATGACAATGAGTGGAGTAAAGATACTTTTATCAAAGCCATGAGTTTTTTAACCAATTCTCAGGTAGATGGCTTGTTGGATGCTTATGATTTTAGTCAGTTTGAGACGGTAATGGATGTCGGTGGTGGACAGGGTGGCTTGATTGCCAATATCGTCAAACGTTATGGCTGTAAGGGTATTTTATTTGATATGGCTGATGTAACTGAAACTGCAAGGGAATATATCAGCAGCCAGGGACTTGATCCAGATAGGATTGAAATTAAAACGGGAGATGTCTTTCAAGAAATACCCAAAGGGGCAGATGCGATCGTGATGAAGCATTTTATCTCTGCCTGGAGTGACGCAGATGCCATGAAAATTTTAGCAAACTGCAAACAGGCACTTCCTAATAATGGCAAGTTAATTTTACTCCAATCTTTCGTTCCCGATCGCGATGATCCAAAAACCGAAGCGGATGGCATTATGCCTGGTATCTTTGCCGTACAAATTAATGTCGCTACTTCTGGGGGTGGCTGGCGAACTAAAAAACAGTTTCAGGAATTGTTTGAACGCAGTGGTTTTAAATTAGAACGAGTTATTAAAACTGATAATAGTCTTTCAGGAATGGAATTCAGTAAACAGTGAGCAGTCATCAGTTATTCAAGTAGCAATTAAGAAAAGTAATGAGTAATGAGTAATCACTAATTCCTAATCCCTAGTCCCCAATCCCTAGTCCCTAATCATTCATGTTGATCGCCCTAACTTTTATCTTATTCTTATGCTGTTTATGAAGTTTTGCCTGGGATGGCTGCTAGTTTTTTGGTTTATTTGATATTTTTAGTAATCCAAAAGACCTCGCACCCAAATAAAGAAACTAATTAAAAAAATTAAAAATTAAAAGTAAAAACCTATCAAGTTTAGATTGTAATTAAAATACTTTGTTGTAATGCTCAACAGTAGGAAAAGGATCATAAAAATGATGTAACAAATTTTTCCAAGTTTGATATTCTGCTGACTCTCTAAAACCAACCGTATGAGCTTCTAAAGTTTGCCAATTTACTAATAATAAATATTGATTTTTTACCTCCACACACTGTTGTAAATCATGTGAAATATAACCAGGCATAGAAGCAATAATACTAGCAGCTTCTTGAAAAGCAATCTCAAATTCTTGATTCATATCTGGTTTAACTTTTAATATTGCAACTTCTAAGATCATAATTACTGATCATTGTTGATTGTTGATTGTTGATTGTTGATTGTTGATTGCTAATGATTAAAACCTACTTCCTACTTCATTAATACTTGCTATCTGCTATCTGCTACTTAGACCTCTCGAGAAATTAAATTTTAACCACGATTTTGTAATGGTTTCAGATTAATTGTTGGAGATGTCTCTTGAATAACTGATGACTGTTCACTGATAACTGATTAAATCGGCTCGCCCAACTTCAATCAACGCCTGATCCCTTATACGACAAGAATCGCATAAACCACAGGGAGTTTTGCCTCCTTGATAACAAGACCAAGTATCGGCAATGGGGACGTTTAATTCTAAAGCGCGACGAATAATATCTGCTTTCGAGTCATGGACTAAAGGCGCAATTAATTGGGGAGCGTTACCTTCAATGCCTGCTTTAGAAGAAAGATTAGCTAACTGCTGATAAACCTGTAAATATTCAGGACGACAATCAGGATAACCTGAGTAATCGACGGCATTAATCCCCAGATAAATCGCTTGGGCGTTTTTAGCCTCAGCTAAAGAAAGAGCGATCGCAATAAAAACTGTGTTGCGTCCTGGCACATAAGTCGAGGGAATAACATTTGGTTGTACACCATCCTGGGGAATAGTCATTGATTCATCAGTTAAAGATGAGCCTCCCCACTGAGATAGATTGACATCAATAATAAAATGTTCTTTGATGTTTAGTGTTTGAGCAATCTTTTTGGCAGCCTCTAATTCTTTATAATGACGTTGACCATAACGAAAAGAAAGAGCAATCACCTCATGTCCTTCAGCTAGGGCAATAGCGGTAGTGGTGGCAGAATCTAGCCCCCCAGAAAGTAAGACTACTGCTTTGTTCATAATCTTTGATCATTCATCAAAAAATGTTTGAGTGGATACCCTTACCTCGGCTTTGCCAGGTGGGGGAGGAAACGAAAACCAGTCAATTAGACTGCGACGCTATAGCAAGACTTGCCCTTGCGCCCTTCGGCGACGCGGGCTTCCTTGCTGA
>JBOFLX010000023.1:0-145910 GCA_051658085.1 Waterburya sp. | reverse complement strand
TAGGGTTTATGCTCCGTCAGTTTGAAATTTCACGTTTAGTAGGGATTCGTCCTTACAACGCGATCGCTTTTTCTGCCCCCATCGCCGTATTTGTCTCCGTATTCTTACTCTATCCTTTAGGACAATCTAGCTGGTTCTTCGCACCCAGCTTAGGAGTAGCGGGAATCTTCCGTTTCATCTTATTTGTTCAAGGATTCCATAACTTTACCCTCAATCCCTTCCACATGATGGGAGTAGCAGGAGTACTGGGTGGAGCATTACTGTGTGCAATTCATGGAGCAACAGTAGAAAACACCCTGTTTGATGATGGTGGCGAAGCCAACACCTTTAGAGCTTTTGAGCCTACACAAGCAGAAGAAACCTACAGTATGGTAACAGCGAACCGTTTCTGGTCACAGATCTTCGGGATTGCATTCTCCAACAAACGTTGGTTACACTTCTTTATGCTGTTTGTACCTGTAACAGGACTATGGATGGCAAGTATTGGGATTATTGGGATTGCTTTAAACTTGAGAGCTTATGACTTTGTATCTCAAGAGTTAAGAGCAGCAGAAGACCCAGAATTTGAAACATTCTATACCAAAAACATTCTACTCAACGAAGGTCTAAGAGCTTGGATGGCAACTCAAGACCAACCACATCAAAACTTTGAATTCCCCGAAGAAGTTCTACCTCGTGGTAACGCGCTGTAAGAAGGGAATAAGAAGTATTTATTTTGGTTAAAGTAACAGAGTTTATAGACTAGACCAATCTTAATCTAGACCCCTCATGTCGAGGGGTTTAGTTTTATAGAGTATTTCCATCTCATCTCATTGATAAGAACACAGTAATGCTCCCAAAAACCAAGAAAAGCAATTTTGACAACTCATTTCATTGAAGATTACTAAAATCGTGACGATAAGCAAACTAAACTATGATTTTAAGCTTCTCCACGCTAGGCTAAAAGATAACAACAATTTAATATTGAGATTTCTTGGTTTTTGAAGGTCAAACAAACATTAATGATGTAAATATCATTACAGATAATTGCAATTTATAATTTTCTAAAGTTAGCTCAAACAAGCTTACAACATTGAACATTAACTTGAGTCAACAATAACCCAAGCAATCATTGTTGTCTTTTTGAGTTAAAGCCTTCTCTTAAATTCAGAAGATAAAGAGAATTTAATTAATAGTAGTTAAATTTTACTATTGATAGTCAAATCAATTTTTTAGCTAAGAGCCACTGGCTAAAAGCTAAAAGCTTTGTTAAATAACGCTCAGATTAGTACGGGATAGATAGTTAGTTGTGCCAAAGCCAAAAGCCGGCATTGTTTATAACAATATAAAGCCAATAGCTTGCAAAGTTGCCTCAGAAATAGAAGAGAAGTTAGCCGCTTCAGGGTGGGATGTGCGGATGACGACAGGAATGGGCGGAATATTAGAGTATTCATCGCCATCTAGTCCTGTTTGTCATACACGCATTGAACAGTTAACGCCTCCTAACTTTGATCGAGATGTACAGTTTGCTATAGTTTTGGGGGGAGACGGCACAGTTTTATCTGCCTGTCGGCAACTTGCTCCTTACGGAATTCCTTTGTTGGCTGTTAACACTGGTCATATGGGTTTTCTCACAGAAACCTTTCTCAGTCATATAAACGAGGCTATCGAACAATTATTAAACCAAGACTACAAAATAGAAGAACGTTCCATGCTCACGGTGCGAGTCTTTAGGAATCAGGCATTACTGTGGGAAGCACTGAGTCTTAATGAAATGGTTTTACATCGAGAACCATTAACAAGTATGTGTCATTTTGAAATACAAATTGGTCAACACGCTCCTGTAGATGTAGCAGCAGATGGTATCATTGTTTCTACTCCCACAGGCTCAACTGCTTACTCTTTAAGTGCGGGAGGCCCAGTGGTTACACCAGAAGTCCCAGTATTACAGCTAGCACCAATTTGTCCCCATTCCTTAGCATCTAGAGCTTTAGTATTTAGCGATCGCGAATCAGTTAAAATATTTCCTGCTACCCCGAATCGTATGGTAATGGTGGTCGATGGTAACGGCGGTTGCTATATTTTGCCCGATGATCATATCGAGATCGAAAAATCAGTTTATTCTGCTCATTTTATTCGTCTGCGATCGCCCGAATTTTTCCGTGTCCTCAGAGAAAAGCTAGGCTGGGGGCTTCCCCACATTGCTAAACCCACTTCAGTTGAGCTTCCTTGAGTTATGGTTATGAGATGATGATCTTAGATTTAGATCAGGAGTCAGAAATATGGCTACCAAAATGGCTAATAGCGTTAATTCGACCATTCTTCTACTTACCGATAGTATATTTGCTCAACAAGCTAGTCCAGATTTACAGACTGTTGGTTATTTGCCGATTGTCGAAAAAGTTCAGAAAGGATGGCAAAAGCTCAGTCTTTACCAACCTATGATGGTCATTGTTGATCGCGCTTTTACTGGCAAATTAGGATTTGATTTGTGCCGTGAAATTAGAAGTACAGGAGAAAGAATTCCCGTACTGTTATTGGTAGAGCAAGAAACAGTTGAAGAAAGGGTAGCTTGTTTAGAAGCGGGAGCAGATGATTATTTATTAAAACCCTATCAACGAGAAAAGTTGCTAACGCAAATTAGTCTTTATCTTCAACCGACAATTAATCTTCCTGGACAACTGAGATTTGGTGAACTCGTTTTAGATTTAAACACACGCCAAGTAATTAGAAATGAGCAGGTTATTGACTTAACTATGAAAGAATTTGAACTGCTGAAATATTTAATGTCCAATCCTCAGCAGGTAATGACTAGAGAGGAAATTATTGAAAATGTTTGGGGATACGATTATCAAGGAGAATCAAATGTCATTGAAGTCTATATTCGCTATTTAAGACTTAAAATGGAAAGTCAAAACCACAAAAGGCTAATTCAAACCGTTCGAGGTATTGGCTATGTTTTACGGGAATCGTAACGCAAATTGTGGGTTAGTTATGCAGGACGATCCTAGAGGAAAAGTAATGAGTAATGAGTAATAAATATTACCTAATGCCTAATGCCTAATCAGTAATTAAAAATTTTTAAATGATAAACCTAAAAACCAGTCTGGGTATAGTACTGTTAATTTTCTTATCTAGCTGTACTCCTCTTGCTTCTAATTGGAAAAACATTGCCAATGCTTCAGAAGAAATTAAACAGGGTCAAATGCTACCAATAACTGCCACAGCCGAAATTGCAGGCGAGACGATTCAACTTGAAGTAGCAAAAACTCCAGATCAACAAGCAACAGGCTTAATGTTTCGTGAATCTTTAGCAGATGATCGAGGAATGCTATTTCCTTTTGAAAATGAGCGAATTGCTCGCTTTTGGATGAAAAATGTATCGATATCTTTGGATATGATTTTTCTAAATGGCAACAGCATTGTTGGCATTGCTAGAGATGTTCCACCCTGTCAAGCTGATCCTTGTCCTGTGTATGGGCCAGAAACTAGTAAGGATCAAGTAATTTTAGTTGATCAAGTTATTGAATTACGAGGAGGTAGAGCAGCAGAGTTGGGACTAAAAACAGGGGATAAAATAAATATTAAATTATTAAATTCTCAAGCAAAAATGTAGAGAGAAAAAATATCAGTAATAATACTTAATAAAAAATAATTATTTAAATCAACAATAAGTAATATTACTAAATAATCATAATTTTTGATTATCTTAATTATTGTTCCTAATCATTTTTCTATCAAGTGATAGAGTTACCAAAAAAGAATTGGATATTATTGTATATTGATATTGCATAAATTTCAGTGATTTTACATACTGATATGTGTCATCATAGAAATTCATAAGTTTTTGCCTACGATTAATTTAAAATAGCTTTTAAAAGCAAAGACCAAAATTTTACCCAAATGTGATTTAAAACACGGGCAAAATTTGATTAATCTCCGATAATAGTGAAAATTAATTTTTGAGAAGTAGAAAAGTCGTCACTACTAATCTACAAACAACAACATCTATGACTTAATCTAGCAACCTAGAATCAAGGTAAACATCCATGAAGCCAACTATATACGCCAAATTCATCAAATTTTTAAAGGAAGAATTAGCACTCTCTAACGATTCAATTGAGATTGTTCAGCGAGCAGTTGAAGAGCAACCTGCACCTATTCCTATGATTCTTTGGCAATATGGATTGGTGACCTTGGAAGAACTAGATCGTATTTATGATTGGCTTCATAGCAAAACTAAATTAGACTTAAGCTAGTTTATTAATCTTGATTTTTGCTTAAACTTCGGCGTAGCAAATCAAGAGCGGAACAAGAACTTAAATAACGAATAAGCTCGCGTCCCCTTTGTTGACCAAAACGCAATTCTTTACTGCTAGTTTGGTTAGTTGGGTTTGCCAGTCCAATATAAACTAAACCTACTGGTTTGGTAGTTGTATCACCATTTGGCCCAGCTATACCCGTAATACTAATTCCCCAGTCAGTTTTTAAACGTTGCTTAACTCCCAACGCCATTTGTTCAGCAACAATTCTACTAACTGCGCCAGACTCTAATAAATCTTGAGGGTTAACATTCAAAAGTTGCTCTTTAACTTGGTTGGCATAGGCAATTATGCCCCCTAAGAAATAACTTGAGCTACCAGGAATTTCAGTTAGCATTGCTCCTAGACCACCGCCTGTACAAGATTCAGCTACACTTAGAGTTTGTTGGGCATCGTTTAAGAGCTTACCTAGCACCGAAGCCAAAGTTTCTTCATCACTACCAAAATAATCTAGCCCAGCTATATTTTTAATTTCTGTGGCTACAGGTTCAATTATTGCTACTGCTTCTGCCTTAGAGGGAGCTTTGGCTGATACTCGCAGACGTACTTCTCCTTTACCTGCGTAGGGAGCAACGGTAGGGTTATCAGAATCAAATAAATGAGCCACTTTTTCTGCTAAAGCTGATTCCCCAATGCCCCTGAAACGTAGCATTTCACTATAAATAATATCTTTCCCCCAACCCTGGCTTTTCAAAAACGGTATAGCAGTGTCCTGCCACATTCGACGCATTTCTGAAGGTACGCCAGGAAAAGTCATAATGGTGATATCAGCTTGGGGTTGCCAAATCATACCAGGGGCTGTGCCTGTGGGATTTGGTAAACTTACCGCACCTTGGGGTAATAGTGCTTGTTTACGGTTACTAGAAGTCATTTCACGTCCCACTGAAGCAAATTTGCTTTGAATATCAGCAATAATTGTGGGATCTTCCCAAAGAGAAGTATTAAAAAAACTGGCGATGGTTTCAGTGGTTAAATCATCTGGAGTTGGCCCTAAACCACCAGTACAAATTAAAATTGTCGAGCGTTGGATAGCAGTTTCTAAAACTTGATGAATGCGAGATACATTGTCTCCAACAACTGTTTGATAATAGTGAGGAATACCTAAGTTAGCTAACTCTTGAGCTAAATACTGGCAGTTAGTATTTAAAATGTCGCCTAAGAGTAATTCTGTACCAATACAAATAACTTCTGCGCTCATTAATTAAGTTAATTATCTATTACTTTTACGACTGCGACTCTCTCGCCAGACTTGAAAGACTTGCCAGATTTGCCAAGCTAACAACATTGTCGCACCGATCGCGTATCCCCAACCACTGGGAATATTGGAAAAACCCAAAGCTAAACTACCTACCCAAACAGTCAGACTATAGATAAATAAAACCGTTTGACGTTGAGAAATACCTGATTTCAGTAACCAATGATGAAGATGACTTTTATCAGCTATAAAGGGAGATTTTCCTTTGCTAATTCGGGATAAAATCACTGCCGACATATCTAAAATTGGTACTGCCAAAATGAGATAAGGCAACAGGACGGCAGTAATAGCGGTAGTTTTAACTAAACCAATTACTCCGACTGCTGCTAGGGTAAAGCCCATAAAATATGCTCCTCCATCCCCCATAAAAATTTGAGCAGGATTAAAGTTATAGCGCAGAAATCCCAAAGCCCCTCCAGCTAAAGCAGCAGCAATCAAACCAGCAGCAGGTTGATCCATAAATAAGGTAACTACCAACATCACAAAAGCAGCAATACCTGAAACTCCCGCAGCCAAGCCATCAACACCATCAATCCAATTAATGGCATTTGCCATACCCACCAACCAAAAAACGGTGACGGGTAAACTCAACCAATAAATTTTGACTAGAGAAAAAGAATAAAAGGGAAGAGACAAAAACTCAATTCTGACTCCCAGATACCAACAGCCTGCTGCTACGGCTACCTGCATCAATAGACGTGAAATAGGGGTGAGATTAAATAAATCATCGGCAAAACCAATTACAAAAAACAAAATGCTGCCAACGATCACTACCCATAATTCATTGACTTTGGACGACTCAAAAGCATTAAATCCCCCTAAAAGCCAAATAATACTTAAAGCAGTAATTGTCCCTGCAAAAATTGAAACCCCGCCAACACGAACAACGGGGTCTTTGTGAATCTTTCTGGCATTTGGTTGATCTACTATACCCAACTTCAAACCAAGGGTTTTGACATCAGGTATAGTCCATAACACAAAGGTCACAGAAACCAGAAAAGCAATCAGATGATAGAGTTCAACAGGCATCTGAATTTAGGAGTTCTCGAACAACTAGTAAGATTAGAAACTGTGATTTATGATAATGCACAAAACAGATTTAGGCATTATAAAAAACTTTGTGGTTATTTAAACCTGACTAGATTTTAGCTGGTACAGGAATCTCTAAATAAGGATAAAGAGGAAAGCGATCGCATAATGCTGCTACCCGATTTAAACAATCATTCTGAACGGATTCATCTTCAGGATTGAGTAGTTTGTCTGCAATTATATTAGCAATCTCTTGGAATTCTGTCGCCCCCATACCTCTAGTAGTCATGGCAGGAGAACCTAAGCGCAGACCGCTAGTTACAAAGGGAGATTCAGGATCAAAAGGCACGGTGTTTTTATTAGCAGTAATATTAATTTGACTGACCAAAGCATCTGCTTTTTTGCCTGTCATGCCAATACTTCGCAGGTCAACTAGAATTAAATGGTTATCTGTGCCATTAGATACTAACTTAACGTTACGTTGTTGGAAACCTGCTGCCATTGCTTGGGCGTTAGCAATTACTTGACCAGAATATTCTTTAAACTCTGGTTTGAGAGCTTCACCAAAGGCTACTGCTTTGGCTGCAATCACGTGTTCTAAGGGCCCGCCTTGAGTACCTGGGAAAACAGATTTATTGAGTTGTTTACCTAGTTCGGGATCGCGAGTCAGAATCAAACCACCTCTAGGGCCACGTAAAGTTTTGTGAGTAGTAGTAGTCACCACATCACAGTAAGGTACAGGATTAGGATGATGACCTGTAGCTACTAAACCAGCAATGTGAGCAATATCAGCTAGTAAATAAGCTCCAACTTCATCAGCGATCGCTCTAAATTTAGCAAAGTCTATAGTCCGAGGATAAGCGGAATAACCACAAATAATTAGCTTTGGACGTTCTTTAAGAGCTAGTTCGCGAATTTGCTCAAAGTCTAGTTGTTCTGTTTCCTGGTTGACACCGTACTGAACTACCTTAAACCATTTACCTGAAACGTTTACAGGCGAGCCGTGGGTGAGGTGTCCACCGTGGGATAAATCCATCCCCATAATGGTGTCTCCAGGCTGGAGGAGAGTTAGAAAGACGGCAAAGTTCGCCTGTGCGCCAGAGTGAGGTTGTACATTCGCCATTTCTGCCCCAAATAATTCTTTGGCACGGTCAATAGCCAGTTGTTCGGCACGATCTACAAATTCACAACCGCCATAGTAGCGTTTTCCTGGTAAACCTTCCGCATACTTATTAGTTAATACCGAACCTTGGGCAGCCAAAACTGCTGGAGAAGTAAAGTTTTCACTGGCGATCAATTCCAAGTGCGATCGCTGACGTTTTAATTCTAAATCAACGATTTCCGCAATTTCTGGATCTGTTTGAGCAAGAAAATCTAAATTTGTTTGTGTCACTATCTGATTCTGTATTGGTGTTGATGAGTATTATCTATGCTATCTAATTCAGTGAAGACTGAAAACTACTATCTCGAAGATATTGGTAAACTCTAATGCAATCTAACCTGGGTTTCAGTTTGACTTAAATGTGAAATATCACCGCAAAAATCTAAATTCCAGTTAGAATCAGCATCACGAACTACTTTAGTCAAACAACAAAGAGCAACCTTAAACAAAGGAATATTAGGAACTAAACCTAGGGTTGCTCCCAATACCGATGCCCCATGTCCCACAATTAGTATATCTGTGGAAAATTGAGTCACTAGTTGTTTAATTGTCGCTTGAGTACGTCGATTAACATCAATCTTACTTTCAGGATATTGGGGCAGCAAACAGGATTGATAACTCCAGTCAATTAAAGGATATTGTTCTGCTAAAAAAGTTTGAGGATGAATTTCGGGGCTTTCTGTCATCCACTCAGGATTATGCCATTCACTTAAGCCAGATTCCAGCTTAATTGGTAAATTCAAAACTTTGGCGACTTCGTTAGCGGTTTGGATAGTACGCAAAAAAGGGGAAGCAAAGATATGACTAATATTTTCCTGTTTAAGTCTTTGTCCTAATTCTGCTGCTTGTACAAAACCATCTGCCGATAAAGGTGGATCGTAACGCCTCGTGGCAGTATTAAACCAGGCGGTATTAACAAAGTCGAGACGGTTACCATGTCTAGCTATCCAAACTGTTTGGGACATTAGTTTAGATTATTTTTATCAAATGATATTTTATTTTGAGGCAATAATCTTAAAATTTGTTTAAGAATAAAAAATATCTTTATTTTGGGTCATTATTAACTAAAAGCTGAGTTTTAGGGGCAAAAATCAAGTTTTTAGTGTAGCTCACGCCACGATAAGTATAGTAGTGTATTGGTCTAATAAAGATAAGTTTATTAGCGTCATGATCATTACTAAGACGATACTTAGCGACGATTGAAGCTAATTCAAGCCCTTGAGTTTCTTGATGGTAGTTAATGCCACGATAAGTTAGTTTCATAGTATTTGCTTGGTAATATTTATAGTTAAATTCAAGAGAATTTTTGATTACTACTTAATACGTATGAAACTTAGAAAAGTTGCAATAACTACTTATACTTAACATCTAATTTAGATTAGACCTGGCTTGAAAATAGAAGTCAGGAGTCAGGAGTCAGGAGTCAGAATAAGTTACTTTCATCCCTACGTTGTGAACGCTAGTTCATGGTATCTCCGTTTTTTAACGTTGATTATCGACACCCCAAAGATTCACGGGTATCTACCCCAGTTTTAGGGTTAACTCCTGAAGCATTTTCACAAAGCTGTTTTACTTGCCATTTTTCCAAAACTGCCAAAGAGAAATCTGTACCATCTATTTTTGCCCCCTTAAAGGTAGAAAAAGAGAGAATAGACTCCTGAAAATTAGCATTGGTTAAGTCTGCACCATCGAAGTTAGTCAAATAGCCAAAACCATAGCTAAAATCTGCGCCAGCTAAATTGGCATTAGCTAAGTTGGATGCATTAAATACCGCGCCTCTAATATCTGCATTCCTAAAATCTGCCCCTTCTAGGTCAACTTTAGCAAAATCGACACTCTGCAAAACTTTACCTGAAAAATCTTTATTTTTAGAATCAGCTTCACTATAAGTAGAGGGAGTAACAGCCGAAGAACTGCCAGCTATGGCTGGTAAAGGCAAAATCAACAAAATTAATAGCAACAAAAATGCACTTAGTCGGCGAAAATATTTCATGGATTAAATTTATGTTTAAGCAAACTTAGCTAGGAAGAATACAGTTTTTCATTGTAAATCTTCTGCTGTCTTTCTAGGGAGTATTCACCAGTAAATCATCAGAATAATCATGATAAATAGCAATTCCGTAGATTTCTCCAGCCTTCTAAAACAACTATTAGATCGGCAATCACTCTCTCAAACTCAAGCATCACAGTTAATGCAGGGGTGGTTACAAGAAGAGATTCCTGCGGTGTTGTCTGGGGCGATTTTGGCAGCTATTCAGGCTAAAGGGGTATCTGGCACAGAATTGGCGGGAATGGCGCAGGTACTTAAATCGCAGTCGCTTCAACAACAGCCAATTAAAAATGATCAACCTGTAATAGATACTTGTGGTACTGGGGGAGATTGTGCTTCTACCTTTAATATTTCTACGGCGGTAGCTTTTGTCGCAGCAGCAGCAGGGGTTAAAGTTGCTAAACACGGTAATCGTTCGGCGTCTAGTAAAGTTGGTTCTGCTGATGTTTTGGAATATTTGGGTGTCAATTTAACTGCCCCAACTGAAACGGTTCAAGCAGCAGTGCAAACAATAGGAGTTACTTTTCTGTTTGCGCGTGGTTGGCATCCAGCGATGAAAAGTGTTGCGCCTTTGCGACAGACCCTTAAAATTGGCACAGTATTTAATCTTTTGGGGCCTTTAGTTAACCCTCTTGATCCGACTGGTCAAGTAATTGGAGTTTACGATCGCGTCTTCCTCAATAGTATGGCAGAAGCCCTGAATCTCTTAAATACCCCTAAAGCAATCATATTACACGGTAGGGAAAAGCTAGACGAAGCTGGATTAGGAGATGCTACCGACTTAGTAATGGTTAACCAAGGTAAAGTGACTCCAGGTATAGTTAATCCTCAAGCATTAGGTTTAAAACCTGCCTCTTTAGAAGAATTAAAAGGAGGAGAAGTGGAAACCAATGCCACAATTTTAAGAAATGTACTTCAGGGAAAAGGAACGATCGCACAACAAAATGCTGTCGCTTTAAATGCTTCTTTGGCCTTACAGGTAGGAGAGCTTATACCTTGGGGTGAACATCTTCAAGGAGTAGCGATCGCTCAAGATGTTTTGGCTAGTGGTGCAGCTTGGTCGAAATTGGAAGAATTAGTTAAATTTTTTAAAAGTTAAGATATTTAGCCATTTGAATTGTTTTTATTGACAATTGTTATAAATACTATAAATCTAAAAATTATCTGCCAAATAATGACTTGATTAGCAATTAAACAGTAATAATAAATTTAGATTGCTAAATATTAACTCCTCACAGTACTTATCTAGCTCAATATGATTCATTCTGTCATCAAGCTAGCTCTCATCCTCCTGCTCAGTATTTTACCTTCCTTAGTTTATTTGCTGATTTTTCGTCGAGCTAAGGAACGTTGGCAAATGAGGTTAAGACGCGCTCAAATCTTTTCTGTCTATGATGACAGAGAACAATCAGATTATGATTCCTACCGCTATCATAGTTCATCTTCTTACCTAAACGATTACTCTGAAGACTCGCTCCGTAACCGCGATCACCCTTCGGAGACAATGAATCCTACGGACTTGCCCCGCAACCGTGATTACCCTGCGGGTACATTGAGTCCTACGGACTTGCTCCGCAACCGCGATTACCCTGCGGGTACACTTCGCGATCGCCGTAGACCAGTAACAAAATATTTTATTGGTGATACTACCTGTATTAATAATGCTAATTCTCCTTATCTTCGCTGTGCTGTTAATCCCAGTGGCCCTTGTGAAGGCTGTGTACATTATGAGCAACGCTTTCATAATTAACCTATAACCTATAACCTATAACCGCTTGACAACGAAGTCATTTCACTTATCATTTATCAACGATATCGAATGCTTAATGTTTAATGTTTAATGTTTAATGTTCAATGTTCAATGTTTAATGTTCAATGTTTGATGTTCAATTACTTGTTAACGGTATTGCGGTTGGTAGTATTCTTGCCTTAGCTGCGATCGGTTTGACTCTTACTTACGGTATTTTGAATCTTTCTAATTTCGCTCATGGAGACTTTATGACTCTGGGAGCTTATTTAACTTGGTTGGCTAATGACACGGGGTTAAATATTTGGTTAGCAATGATTATAGGGGCGATAGGCACGATTATTGCCATGCTGATTGCGGAATATCTGCTCTGGAAACCAATGCGCGATCGCCGTGCCAGTGATACAACTTTGATTATTATTTCTATCGGGTTAGCGTTATTTGTCCGTAATGGGATTCTATTGCTTTATGGTGGTAGTAACCAATTATATTTATTACCTGTAGTACCAGCCTTGGAATTTGGTGATCTCCGTATTGCTTATTATCGTGTCGTTGTCGTAATTATGGCGATCGCTGCTATTATTGCTCTACATCTGATTTTGCAAAATACTAAAATTGGCAAAGCGATGCGAGCAGTTGCCGACAATATTGACTTAGCTAGGGTTTCAGGCATTAATGTCGAACAGGTTGTCCTTTGGACTTGGATTATTACGGGTATACTCACTGCTTTTGCAGGGTCAATGTATGGTTTAATTGTGGTCGTTCGTCCTACTATGGGTTGGTTTTTAATTTTACCTATGTTCGCCTCGGTTATCTTGGGAGGAATTGGCAATCCTTATGGTGCGATCGTTGGGGCGTTGGTTATTGGTGTCGCCCAAGAATTAAGTGTTCCCTTCTTGGGTTCGGAATATAAACTTGGGATCGCTCTAGCTATTATGATTTTAATTCTGCTGGTACGTCCTCAAGGATTATTTAAATCCTAAAACTTAGTTAATTTTGCCGTAGTTACCCTGAAACAAAATAGGATAACATTCTATGGAAATTCTTATATACAAGGTTTATGCCCACAGGTGAAATTATTGGCTTAGGTAGATCGGGAATTGCTGCTGCCAGCTTGCTAAACAAAGATGGTTGGCAAGTAACTCTAGTAGATTCGGCTACAGAAGCACAAATAGCATCAAGATCTAACGCCCAACAACTACAAGCATTACAACAAAAGTTAATCCAGGAAGGAGTTACTGTTAAACTTAACAGCAGTTTGACTTTAGAATCTGATCAAGCTCCTAATTTAATTGTGGTCAGTCCTGGTGTTCCGTGGGATACTAAGGCATTAGAAACAGCACGTCAACTTGGGATCTCTACTATTGGTGAAATCGAATTAGCTTGGCGTTATCTCAAGCAGATTCCTTGGGTTGGTATTACTGGCACTAACGGGAAAACTACTACTACAGCTTTAACCGCAGCTATTTTTGATGCTGCTGGGTTTAATGCACCTGCCTGTGGCAATATTGGCAATGCAGCTTGTGAATTAGCGATTAAAAACCTAGAGTCGGCAAATTCTGAGAATTTTGATTGGATTATTGCTGAATTAAGTAGCTATCAAATTGAATCTTCCTTTGAGCTAGCACCACAAATTGGTATTTTTACTACCTTTACTCCAGATCACTTAGAAAGGCATAAAACTTTGGATAATTACTATCGGATTAAGACTAGTATGCTTAACCGTTGTAAATACAAAATTATCAATGGGGACGATCGCTACTTACAAAAAGCAGGATTATCATTAGGTTCAGATGTTATTTGGACTAGTGTTAAAGGTAAAAATAGTTTTGAAGATGATCGCCATTTAGAAGTTTATCTGGAGGATGGTTGGGTTGTTGCCTTTGGCGAGCTTATTGCCCCTGTGAGTCTTTTTAAAATGCCTGGGGAACATAATCTTCAAAATCTTTTAGTAGCAGTAGCAGCAGCTAAATTAGCAGGAATTGAGAAAACTGCGATCGCCAAAGCTATAACTACTTTTCCTGGAGTGGCACATCGTCTTGAATATATTTGTACTTATCAAGGTATTAAATTTATTAACGATAGCAAAGCAACTAATTATGATGCAGCCGAAGTGGGTTTAAACTCTGTCGAATCACCCGTCATTCTGATTGCAGGTGGACAAGCAAAAGTAGGGGAGGATCAAGCTTGGATCGATAGTATCAAAACTAAAGCTGCTGTTGTATTACTAATTGGAGAAGCAGCACCAATATTTGCTCAAAAATTGCGCGATCAAGGGTTAGATAATTATCAAATTGTCGAAACTATGGACAAGGCTGTGGCTAAGAGTTTGCAGCTAGCTCAAGAGTATCAGGCAAAAGTAGTCTTGCTTTCTCCTGCCTGCGCCAGTTTTGATCAATATCTCAGTTTTGAAGATCGAGGCGAACATTTTCGACAGCTATGTTTGGCTATGACTAGATAGAGGGCAGAAAGCAGAAGGCAGAAGGTTGGATTTGATGCTTAGATCCAGAGTTGAAAAAACTTGCCAGTTAATTTTCTTGAATGGATCTATGAACCGAAACTACTTCATAAGGATGGTATTCGGGATTACCAATGCTAAAAACTTCCATCATGCTTGGTGCTTTTCCTGTCTCGATTAGTTTTACGGCATTTTGTAGAGATTCACGATCTGCCCATTGAGCATATACGAGTACATGAGAGCTATCCAAGCTTTTATGAATATTTGCCGAAATGAAACCTGGTTGATGTTCCATAGTATCAGCCATTCCTTGTTGCAATAGACTTATAACCTTTTCTTGTTCTTCTGGCTTCGGAATTAATACATTAACAACAGTTAATATTTCTGATTGAGCTTCAATAAAGCTTTTTCGTTTTAGATCAGACATAATTGTTTTGTGTTTAGTAATAAAAATGGGATTCAAGCGATCGCTAAACGGATTCATGCTTGCTCATATATCTTTAACTTCAGAATCTTGCTGTAAGACTAAGCGAATTACAGATGCTTTGCCATTATGATATTGACCCTCACGAAGTTCGGTAATTGTTTCTGTAAGCTCCAAAATTTTTCCGCCAGCAAAGTCTTGTCGCAGCATCTGTGGAGCGTAGAGCATTGAACGAATTTTCGGGCCTCCAGAATCGTATTCAATTTGATACTGAAGTTGCTCTATATTAAATGCTTCTAATATTAATAATCCCCCTGGTTTGAGAGCTTTTAACATTGATCGGTGCATTTGTTGTCGAACTTCAGGTGCGAAATGAACATAGATAGTAACAACTAGATCATATACGGCTTTAGGCCAATTCCAAGTAGTTAAATCAGCACATTGAGTTTGAATTTTAACCTGACGCTCAATTGCTAATGCTTCTGCTTTTTTCAATCCAACTGGTGAAAGGTCAATAGACAAGACTTCTAACCCTTGTGATGCCAACCAAACTCCGTTTCGTCCTTCTCCATCTCCCACAACAAGCGTTTTCATACCAAGTTTAAGACGATGTTGCTGTTCGGTTAGAAATTGATTTGCTTCTTTACCATAGGCATAATCTGGCTCATCATAACGCTTATCCCAAAATTGAGAATTATGATTTTTGAACATTTTACTTATCTTTAATTCCGATAGTGTCTACTAAACTGTTATTCCACCATCAATATTAATTACCGAGCCTGTAATATAAGATGCTTTAGGACTGGCTAAAAAAGCAGCTAATTCGGCAATTTCTTCTGGTTTACCATAGCGTTTAATAGCCGTCATTGCCGTTAAAGTTTCTGCAAAAGCACTAGTAGCTGGATTCATATCTGTATCAATTGGGCCTGGTTTAATTACATTTGCCGTAATCTGGCGATCGCCCAAATCTCGCGCCCAGCTTTTGGTCATCATTTGTACGGCAGCTTTACTCATAGCATAAAGCGAACCTCCAGGAAAAGGCATAAAATCTGCGTTAACACTACCAATAGTAATAATCCGCCCTCCTGTTGGCATAGATTTAACAGCTTCCATAGTGGCAGCAAAAACAGCTTTTATATTAACTTTTTCGGTGCGTTCGTAATCTTCTAAAGTACTTTCAGTAATTGATTTAAGCTCAAAAATCCCTGCATTATTAATCAAGATATCGATCGCTCCCAAGGTCGATACTGCTTTTTGAATTGCTGAAATTACTTGTTCGGCCTTCATAGCATCAGCTTGAATTGCTAGTGCTTTAACACCTGTAGCTTCAATCTCTTTAACCATAGCCTGAGCTTGTTCTTGAGATTTAGAGTAAGTAAATACCACGTTTGCTCCAACTTCTGCCATTTTTTTAGCAATTGCTGCCCCGATTCCGCGACTACCACCACTAACAAATACATTTTTTCCTTGTAATTCAGTCATATTCAACTCTTTTATTTACAGTCAAATTCATTTTAACTTGCAAAATTACGAGTAAAATAAACATTTATGCGAGACAAAATTGCAAATTTGCGAAATGGACTGGAATGATCTGAGATATATAAAAGCGATCGCTGATACTGGGAATGTGGCTGATGCAGCTAACCAACTTAAAGTCCATCAATCAACTGTGTTTCGACGCTTAAATACTCTAGAAAAAAATCTAGGGGTACGACTGTTTGAAAGATTGCCCAATGGCTATATGTTGACCAATGCAGGAGAGGATTTTTGTCAGGCAGCAGAGCGTATTGAAGCTGACATCTCAGCCTTAAGTCGGCGTATTAGTGGACAGGATTTGCGTCCTAGTGGCACGATTCGAGTTACTATGACTGACGCTTTACTAGTTAAGCTTTTAGCTCCCTGTCTATCAGATTTTCGGCTTGTCTATCCTGAAATTAAACTAGAAGTAGTAGTTTCTGGGGATATATTAAATTTAACTAAGCGCGATGCTGATATAGCTATTCGTACGACGAACAAGCCTTTAGAAACTCTCGTAGGGCGAAAAGTCGCCCAAGTTGCTGTGGCAGTTTATGGCTCACAAGAATATTTACAAACTCACCCCAATTTAAATAATCTCAGCCAACATGACTGGATTGGTTTTGACGAAAGTATAATTGACCCTGCGATCGCTATAATTGACCCTGTGATCGCTCGTTGGTTAAAACAAAACGTTCCTGATGTTAGATTTCAGTATCGATTTAATACCTGTATGGGGATTTTCACAGCAGTCAAGGAAAATGCAGGATTAGCTTTATTATCTTGCTATTTAGGAGATAGCGATCGCCATCTCACTCGTGTTTCTCTGCCAATTCCTGAATTAGAAAAAGAGTTATGGATTCTAACTCACGAAGATTTAAGATACGTTACTCGCATTCGCACTTTTATCGATTTTGTAGCGTCTTGTCTAACTCAGAAAATTGATTTAATTGAAGGACGTATCAATAATAATTTTTATCAACAAACTAAATAACTTCTAATGTTAAATTTTTTGCATAGGTACTTAAATAGGGACGTTGCCAAAAACGCCCCTATCTTTAGAATTTAAAAATTTATAGCTAATGTTAATTAATCAGATAGACCAAGACAAATAACACTAACCAAATAACATCAACAAAGTGCCAGTAAATCTCGGCTGCTTCCACGCCAAAGTGACTGCTGCTGGTGTAATGACCCTTTTCGCGCGATCGCCATAGCACAGAAAGAATCAACAATACTCCTGTCATGACGTGTAAACCGTGAAATCCAGTCAGGACATAAAAACAACTGGCAAACAGGTTAGTAGTTAAACCAAACTCTGCATGGAAATATTCATAAGCTTGTCCTCCCAGAAAGAGTGCGCCCATAGCTGCGGTAATGCCAAACCAAGTTTGTAACCCCTTGATATCATTTTGTTTCAGGGCAGTCTGTCCTCGGTGCATTACAAAACTACTGGCTACTAGAATTGAAGTGTTGATAATGGGTATTAATAATTCCAATTCTGGTGTACCTTCGGGAGGCCAAACAGGCATTGTTGCTCGATAAATGAGTAAGGCTGCAAAAAAGCCCAAAAAGGTCATACTATCGGCAACCAGGAAGACATACACCCCAATCATCCGCAAGTCAGGATGTCCATGATGTTCTGCTGCCTCATGTTCGGAAGCGATCGCTATTTGTTTATTATCTACAGTTGAACTTTGCATAAATAGCTATTTGTTAATTGTTAATTGTTGATTGTTGTTTTGAAGCTATTAGCTATTAGCTCTATGCCTTACGGCAGCTACGCAAGAGCTTTTAGCCTTTTATTGTTCACTGATAACTGGTAACTGTTGACTGGTTATCGTCCTTCAGCGGTTACTGCTGCCAGCATATCTTGGACATCTTCCTCCCCGTCAATAGTTTCCGTATCAATACCGTAATCATAGGGGCCTGCCCACAAAACAGGCTCTTCTTCAAAGTTCTCGATAATGGGAGGCGAAGCAGTCTGCCATTCTAAAGTTAAAGCTCGCCAAGGATTACGGGGAGCTTTTGGCCCTTTAAGCCAATTCCAAACAACATTGATAATGAAAGGAAATGTAGATAATGCCAGAATATACGACCCAATAGTACAAATTATGTTGAGAGTTTGAAACTGAGGATCATAGAGAGCAACACGACGGTTCATTCCCTGTAAACCCAAGGGGTGCATAGGTAAGAAAGTAATATTAAACCCGATGAAGGTCATAATAAAATGAACTCGTCCCCAAGTTTCATTAAGCATCCGTCCAGTCATCTTCGGAAACCAGTGATATACGGCTGCAAATAAGCCAAACACAGAGCCACCAAAGAGAACATAGTGAAAGTGACCGACAATAAAATAAGTGTCGTGGACATGGATATCAAACGGTACAGAAGCTAACATTACCCCACTTAAACCACCAATTAAGAAAGACGATAGAAAGCCAAAGGCAAAGAGCATAGCACTGTTGAGGCTAAGTTTTCCGCCCCAGATGGTAGCACACCAGCTAAATACCTTAATCCCTGTAGGTACAGCAATAATCATCGTGGTTGCCATAAAGAACATCCGTAACCAGCCAGGAGTACCACTAGAGAACATATGGTGCGCCCAAACAATTAGACCTAAGAAACTAATTGCCAAACTCGAATAGGCGATCGCTCTGTATCCAAAGATGGGTTTACGGGCATGAACAGGAATAATATCAGAAATTGCGCCAAAAAAGGGCAAAATCATAATGTATACCGCAGGATGAGAGTAAAACCAGAACATATGCTGGTAAACTACTGGATCTCCTCCCCCCGCGGGGTTAAAAAATGCCGTCCCTGCAATTAGGTCAAAGGAAAGTAAAATTAAGGCTGCTGCCAAAACAGGAGTGCCAAGTATGATCAAGGCTGATGTTGCTAACATTGACCAGCAAAACAAGGGCATACTGTGAATGTCCATATCGGGCATCCGCATCAGCAGGATAGTAGTAACAAAGTTAATTGCCCCCAAAATAGAAGATGTTCCCAGCAGTAAAATACTGAGAATCCAAACCTCTTCTCCCCACTTACTAGCGACCAAACTTAAGGGAGGATAAGATGTCCAACCAGCTTGGGCTGTTCCTGATTCTAAAAAGAAACTAGAAAGGAAAAAGATTCCACCAGGGGGAATCATCCAAAACGCCACCCCATTAAGACGAGGAAACGCCATATCTTCCGCCCCAATCATCAAGGGAATTAGATAATTAGCAAAAGCTGCCCCTGCGGGAATAATCCACAAAAACAACATAATTGACCCGTGCATGGTCATTAACTGATTATAAAATTCGGGTTGCACAAAATCAGGATCGGGGGTGGCAAGTTCAGTCCGCATTACTTCTGCTAATGCGCCACCAATAAAGTAAAAAATGAAAGCAGTGGTTAAATATTGAATACCGATCACTTTATGGTCGGTACTAAAGCCAAAATAATCCTGCCACTTTCTTTGAGGATGTTCATCATGTCCACTTTCTATAGTTGGGACATTTTTTTCAACTGTTGTACTCATTCTTGGTTTAATGTAAAAAACTTAATTAATCTGTTGTGATAGCTCTTAGCTTTTAGTAGGTTTTCTTCAGAATGACTAAGGCTTTAATTGCGCTAAAGTACCTGCATCTACCCCAAGGTCATTACTGTATGGGACAAGAAATTCTTGCTCAGATACAGGTGTAGGATTAACCGCAACAGGAGATTGCTCAGAGTCTTCATTCATGGCAAAGGTATTGTCTTGAATCCATTGGTCGTATTCTTCTTGGCTTTGCACATAAAGCTGAGTTTTCATCCCGCCATGATATGCACCACATAATTCGGCACAAATGACAGGGTATTGTCCAACTTTGTTGGGAGTAAAAACTAATTTAGTTTCTCTACCAGGGATAACGTCTTGTTTAATCCGAAATTCAGGTAGCCAAAAAGCATGAATTACATCTCCCCCTGTCATGGTTAAGGCTACAGGACGGTCAACTGGGACGTGAATTTCCCCCGAGATAACTCCGCTTTCAGGATAAGTAAATACCCAAGCATATTGGATACCATTAACTTTAACTTCTAAAGGTTCGATTCCCTGTTGTGACTCTGGGGAAACTCCTAGACCTAAAGCTATATTTTGCTGTTGAGGATCTAAGGCTACTAACTGAGAAGAGTGGTGATGGGCATGAGCTAGTTGGTTAGGGCCAGGATCTCCTGATACCATTGGGTCTAAGCCTCCCATACGGTTATAAATTTCAAAACTGTAAATAGCTAAGATAAAAACAATGACGGTAGGAATAGCAGTCCAAACGATTTCTAGAGGTACATTGCCTTCTAATGGAGGGCCATCGGTAGTATCCCCTGGACGACGACGAAATTTGAATAGGGAATAGACCAATACTCCTTCGATTAACAAAAACAGACCAGTAGCAATGGTCATCATCAAGTTAAAGAGTTTGTCCACGTCCCCTGCATCACTAGAAGCTGCTACGGGTAGAAGTCCGTGATTTTGACCATACCATAGACTGATTAAGGTAAGAGCTATACCTGCGATGAGAGTAACTATATTGCTGGGAATATTCACGATGAGGATTTAAGGGTAGTGTTTGCTGAATGAATACTGGCTAATAGTTTGTAAGTACCTGATTATTTACAATTTAATACTTACACACAGAAGTTGTTGATGGAATTAAGACTAAAATTTCAGCTACCAATATTATTTTGTCTTTTTGCTTCCACTACCTAGGTTAAAACAAATTACTGGCAGAAAGATAGATATTAAAATAATTTTTTTACTGTTGAGCTTTATTCTTTAGCTTTTATTTGGGATCTATTGCAGCCTTGGCTGATTAGAGCTAGCCCAAAAATTTTGATTTCGCAGCAAACTTAACTTTTTCTTTATAAATCTCTAGTTTATTGTCAGTCTTTTGGTACTTAATCTGAAGAATATCTAAAAAGATAAAACTATTAGAAAAAGGTCGTTAGAGTGAAGGAAGAAAGAGAAATAATCAACAATCATCAACAAGACAATAGTTAGCAATTATCAATAAGCAATAAATGGTAGTTATGGTTACAAATATAAGTCTGAAAGACACAACTAGTCGAAAGAATCACCCTTCAATCTTAATTATGTTTAATCTCATTTAGATTCTATTGATTTCCATCGAGTTTGCTATGACCGAATCTGTTTTTCAATCACCAATCAACAAGATCAAAGAAACCTCGAAACCCCAGGTTTGGATACGTCGTTTAGTCTGGAAAATGGCGATCGCCACTCTTCTATTAATGGCGGTGGGAAGTGCTACTAGGGTGATGAATGCAGGGCTAGCCTGTCCTGATTGGCCTCTTTGTTATGGTCAACTTGTACCCACCAGACAAATGAACCTGCAAGTATTTCTGGAATGGTTTCATCGCTTGGATGCTGCCCTGATTGGGTTAAGTGCGATCGCCCTAGCTAGTTTAGCTTGGTGGTATCGACAGGTATTACCTCGTTGGCTACCTTGGGCAGCTACTTTTGCTCTATTCTTAATTATCTTTCAGGGAATTTTGGGTGGACTTACTGTTACCGAGCTATTACGTTTTGATATTGTCACAGCCCATTTAGGCACAGCTTTATTATTTTTTAGTACGTTAATTGCGATCGGCACGGCTTTATTACCCTACAAAGGCACTAGAGTAGCAGGTAAACTACGTTGGCTGGGTATAAGTGCCACAATCTTGGTTTATTTACAAAGTATTCTGGGAGGTTTAGTCGGCTCTCGTTGGGCATTACATCAGTGTTTCGCAGGTTCTCAATTGTGTAGCGTCATGAATGCTCATATTTTGGGAGTTGTCCCACCAACTTTAGCAACTATTGCTGTAGTTTGGTTTGCCTGGAAAACTCCTGGTTTACAGCCAAATCTGCGAGTATTAGCTAATGCAGCAGCAGTCTTAGTGAGTCTCCAAATTTTACTCGGTATTGCGACTTTTAAATTACACCTTCAGGTAGAGCCTTTAACTGTTATTCATCAAGCGGTGGGAGCAAGTTTATTAGGAGTTTTGATAGCCTTTACAGTCTTAGCTGTACGAGATCACCACTATCCACAATCAATAATTTAACGTCAATTTCGATGACTACAAAATTAAGTGGTTAAGAGAAAGGCAAAAGGCAAAAAGCTACACCATACAATTCAAACCAAATTTTAGGTAAGTTTTAGGAAGAAAATTATAATGACAGGCACAAGTATCGCACGCCATAATCAAAATTTATCAGAAGTAATCAAAAGCTATTACCAACTAACCAAACCTCGTATTATTCCCTTACTGTTGATCACTACCGCAGCCTCGATGTGGATCGCTTCTGACGGAAAAGTAGATCCATTTTTATTGTTAGTTACCTTGTTAGGAGGAACATTAGCAGCAGCTTCGGCACAGGTACTTAACTGCATTTACGATCAAGATATTGACTACACAATGACACGGACTAGGAAACGTCCGATCCCTGCGGGTAAAGTACAACCCCGTCACGCCCTGATTTTTGCTGCGGTTTTAGGTGTTTTGTCTTTTTCTGTATTGACCGTTTTTGCCAATTTATTAGCTGCTATTTTGGCAGTATCAGGAATTATCTTTTATATGCTCGTGTATACTCACTGGCTTAAACGTTATAGCAGCCAAAATATTGTTATCGGTGGGGCAGCAGGTGCAATCCCTCCTTTAGTTGGTTGGGCAGCAGTGACAGGAAATTTGAGTCTTACTCCCTGGTTATTATTTGCCATTATCTTTCTCTGGACTCCTCCTCACTTCTGGGCTTTAGCTTTAATGATCAAAGAAGATTACGCGGAGGTTGAAGTACCCATGTTACCTGTAGTTAAAGGGGAAGAGGTTACAGTACAGCAAATTTGGGTTTATACCTTACTAGTTATTCCCTGTAGCTTATTGTTAATCTATCCCTTGGGGAATTTAGGCATAGTTTATGGCGCGATCGCTCTTTATCTCGGTTATCAATTTCTAGTTAAAGCTTGGGAATTGAAACAAGATCCCACTAATAACCAACTAGCACGAGGAATGTTTAAATTCTCGATTTTTTATATGATGCTGTTGTGTGTCGGCATGATTCTTGATACTCTACCCCAAACTCATCAGTTATTGGGTATGGTGTTTAATTGTCGAGGATAAGCGTCAAAAGGAGGCAGGAGTTGAAAGGCAGGAGGCAGAAAGACTTTTCAATGTTGGTGTCTGATCGCCTTGAATCTGATTTAGTTATTCTGAGAAGATACTCTCTAGCGGACACATCTGAACTTTTTACAGCTATCAGTGATTCGATAGAGCGTGTTTATCCTTGGCTACCGTGGTGTCATCCTGGCTATACATTTGCTGAAACTAATGCCTGGTTAAAAACTAGACCTCAATGTTGGCATGAAGGCAAAGAGTACGGCTTTAGTATCCGCGATCGCGATAATAGGATAATTGGCGGTTGTGGAATAGGGATCAAGTCAGCATCTTGGTCTGGTAATTTAGGTTATTGGTTGCGGACTGGATATACAGGCAAAGGTTATGCAACCGAGGCTACCAAGCTATTAGCTAAGTTTGGTATTCAGCAGCTACAGTTAAAACGTATTGAAATTGTTGCTTCAGTGCATAATCTTCCTAGCCAAAAAGTTGCAGTTAGAGCAGGTGCTTATCGAGAAGGAATCAGCAGGAATAGATTACTACTTCATAATAAATTGCATGATGCAGTAATTTACTCCTTCATTCCTCAAGATTTTGCTGTGTAAAAGTCAAAAAGAACTAATATTGACGAAGTAAAAGCAGTACTGTTCTGTTTAGGGACTGTGAACTTTGACCGCCTGTTTGCGTAGCATTTCTGTAATAAAAGTAACTTTTAACTTTTGACTTCCGCAAGATTGTAACTTATGGATTATATTCAAATTCCCTTGTATATTTCGTTCCAATCCAATCATTTACAGGTGTGCTACCCAAATTATAACTACAACCAATATCCCAAAAGCTAATTCGACAGTAAGTTCTATTTTGCAAACGTTGATTCATAAATTGATTTAATTTATGACCAGTATTATTTGTATAGTCTACTTGAGTAGTCTGCCAAACTACCATTCCCGATGCTTGTAAAGACAATGCGATCGCTTGTACTTTTGTTTCTCCTACTCCTTTTACTATTTGATGTTGATGAGTTTGATTGTAGCCACCGTAGTAATAATCATAAAGAGTAATAGTTGTAATTCTGTTTAAGATTAAGCTAATTTTGGATAGTATCGGTTCATCAATATGATTGATATTCTCAAAACTGCTAAGATCTTTTTCATAAAAACATAAATCTTGAACAATTGGTGCAAGACAAATCCAATTATTATTGTCAGTTTTACCAACAATTATAGATACATAAAAATTAGGATGATCCCATTCCCATCCAGAAGATGAGTTTTGTAAAATATATGCTTGTAAATCTTCTAAATTTTCCTGACATAATTTTTGTAATTCTTGATAATAACTATGGCGTTGTTGGGCTATAGTATCATTCCAATCATCATCTTTTCTTTCTTGTCGGAGAGGTGCATATTCATCTTCATTAGCTGTAGGTGTTCCCCATCTTTCTATATTTTGCCAATGTTCAAAAACAAGTTCTAGATCAGTTTCTTTAACAAAACCTTCCGAGATCATGAAATTCCAAAGATTAAATTCTCCTTGTATATCTGTTTCCCAAACAAAAGTATTATGACTAAGAAGTTCTAAAGTACCTAGCAATTGTTCTGTTTCAGGTTTCATTGATTTGATTATTTTAATAATTTATTATTAATTAATTATGCTGCTAAATTATTAATAGCAACCGCCCTAACAATTTGATTGCTATCTTGAGCAAGTTTTTGTTTAATTTCTGTAGATGTAGCAGAATTATTTGCTACTGCATAACGTTCGATCCAAGATATAGAATTTGCACCATTTTCTAATATTTCTACTGGCGTTAAAGGATGTAATAAAGAAATAAAACGGACAAAAGGAACTTCTGATTCTACATATTCTGCTAACAGCGAAGGTAAATCATCAGTATTCGGGTTGTAAATACGGCTAAGTCCCCTTAAAGTAGGACTAATAGGTTGAGTGTTAGCTTTAGCTACTGGTAATAAATCTTTTAATAAATCCCTAATGGTTGCAGAAATATTAGAGTTTTGAACGACAGCACGACGCACTTCTACTTTTTCATCTAATGCAAGATTTTCTAAAATATTATTAGAAGTATTAAGATTAGCTGCAACTTTAGTTCTGACTGCTGCTTCTGTATCTTGAGATAATTGTTCTAGAATTCGATGGGGAGTTTTGTTATTTCCCGCTACTTCTACTCGAACATCTGTTACGTTATCTTGTGCCAAAGTTTCTAAAATATTAATAGGCGCGTTAATTTTAGATGCGATCGCTTTTCTCACAGAGATTTCTTGATCTTCCGCCAGTCTCATCCATAAAGCTTCAGTTAAATTTGGATGACGAGTTAAAGCAATTCGCACGTCAATACAAGGATCTTGAGTAAGAATATTAATTAGTTCTGGAGTTAAATTAGGATTGTAGGCAAGCGATCGCATTACATCATTATCGGTTTTAGGTGGCAAAATAGACTTAGGATCACGTGTTGGACTGATAAATTCTCTTCGTGCCAATATTTCTAAAGCATTAACAGGAGTTTTAGAATTAGCTGCGATCGCTTTTAATAAATCGTAAGCATCCCCAGCAAAAGCACTTTTAAGTGTATCTTTAGTTTGATTTGGTACATTACCCGATTTTTGAGCATTTTCGACAATTTGCGCTAAAACTCTAGGAGAAGTGTTGGGATGACGAACAATACTCAGACGAGTAGTTAGATCGTTATTATTAGCCAGATTTTCTAAGGCATTGGGAGGTGTATTGGGGTTACTTGCTACGGCTCGAATTGTTGCAATATAGGAATCACGAGCCAGTTGTTCTAAAATCTTAGTAGGAGTATTCGGATGAGCAGCAACGCGATAACGAACAGAAGCATCTTGATGATTTGCTAATTCAGCCAAAGTCTCACCAGGCATTTGCGTACCTTGAACAGGGTGCTTAATAAATTCAGCTAAAGCTTTACTATTCATTCTTTTTACTGCTTGAGCAAGTACCATCGGGGGTGTATTAGGATTGCGTTTATTAACTATGTTTTCTTCTAACCCCAAACGATTAAGAACAGTTACAGGAGTATTTAAATTAGCAGCCAGTTTTCTTTTAACTTCAATACTCAAATCATTCGCTAATTGCAATAAAAGTTTTTCTGGTGTATCAGGATGTTCTGCTACTCTAGCTCTTATATCTTCTGATTCATCTTGTGCTAATTTTTCTATTAGTTGAACAGGAGTTTTAATTTTGCTGTAAGTATTTTTATAAGCAAGATTTAATCGAACTTTTGCGCTAGAATCTTCTGCTAATTCCAGTAAAATATTTAAAGGTAAACTCTGATTCTGTGCCATAACAGAACGTACAGTTTCATCTTTATCTTTAGCTAATTTTTCTAATACTTGGATGGGAGTTTTAGGGTTTCTGGCTGCGGAGATTTTGACATTGAGATCGCTTGTTTCTAAAACCTTGACTAAAGCGTAAGGACTATCTGTTCTTTTTGCTAATATCTGATTGCTTTTTTCTTTTTCTTTTTCTTCTGCTTGTTCGATTAATAATCGATAACGCTCTAAGATTGGAATATTAAGATTATTTAAAGCATTATGTCTAATTCCTTCATCGTTATCTTTAGAAAGCTTAATTAAAATATTCAAAGGAGTACTAGGATTTTCTGCAACCCATTGGCGAGTTGAATTAATTTCATCTTTAGCTAATTCTGCTAATAAATCAACTGGCGCATTAATATTTCTAGATATTCCTTGACGACCTGCTCCTTCGGTTTTAAAGAGTTTAAGAATTATTTTAGGTAAAGTTTCAGGATTTTCAGCTAATTTATTCCGTATGTCATTACTTATTTCTATAAGCTGTTGAAAATATTCCATTCTTTCTGCTTCAGAAATCACAGGATTATAAGCTAGTGCCATTCTGAATTTAGCATCTTTAGAATAGCGACCCATTTCATCAGGTTCTTGTTTAAAGTGTTGCCATAGTTGTTTCCTTAAACTTGCTGGCGTACTTGGATTACCTAATAAAGCTGCAATGATATCTTGATTAGAAATATCGCTATTGTAGGATGTATTTATTAAATACATTAAACGCTGTAAAAGTATTTTTTCAGGTTTTAATTGATGATGAGAACGAGATGATCTTTTTCTTTGAATTGTAAATTTGCCTTGCCATTCAACTGAAGATACTTGACTAGCTATGTATTCTAAAGTTTCTTTTTCTTGGTCACTCAAAGAAGCTAATAATTTATCCCAATTATCTAAAATTGAAACTTGAAATTCTTTTCCTTGTTGTAACCAAAATAAAATTAATTCTGGGGATTGATGACGGTCTATAAATGCTTTAATTTCATTACGTAAATTAGCTGTTATGTCGGGTGCAATTTCACCTAACATTTCAATCATCGGATTAACAGAAGATAGAACTCCAGACAATTGTTCTAATATTTCTATGGGAGTTTCTGGATCGCTAGCTATTTGAACTTTAATATAGTCTTTGGTATTAGTGATTAACTGCTTTAATAATTCTTCTTTTAAAGATTGGGGAGTTTTAGAATTTTGAGCAACAGCTAACTTCACTCTTTGATTAGGAAATTCAGCCAATTGTTCTAAAATTTCTACTGAAACATGAGGGTGTTTAGCAAGTTCAATTAATCCCCCACAGCGATCGCTGATCCAGCCTTCTACCTGATTCATGATAGGAGACTTTGGATATTCTTGTTCGGCATAATTTCTCAATTCTTCCGAATTAATATTAGCAAATTCTGCTATTATCCAAGTTGGTGTATTAGGTTGTCTGGTGAAAAAATCGATATCAACACCAGATGCAGATAGAAAAAGAGGTATTTGTGAATCTTTTTGCGATTCGTTAAAAACTCTTTCGATAATACTCGCTGGTAAATCTTGGCGACTCTTAATAACCCTTTGTTGAGTATTAAATAAACTATGTAAAATCTCTTCCGTCGCCTTGAGATGTTTAGCTACTTCCGCCTGTATTTCTTGACTAGAATGTTGAGCTAATACTGCTAAAACATTGGCAGGAGTAACGGGATTTATGGCTACTGCTAATTGAATCTTAAATACTTGATCCCCTGCTAATTTTAATAACGTTTCTTCAGAAGATGAAGGGTTTTGCGCTACAGCCAGTCTAATCCAATCCCAATTACTGTTACTTAAATTATCTAGCTGTTGTGTATCCGTATCCCAATTACTGGCTACCTCATGTTGTCCTGCAACTAACTTAATTAACTCTGGGAGACAATGGGGGTTGTATTGTACGGCGATGCGGATAGGTAATTCTAAATCGCCGATTAACTGTTCTAAAACTGGTAATGGAGCATCGGGGGATTCTGCTACCTGTAGACGGGGTTCTAAAGTGGGTTCTTGTGCTAATCTAGTTAGTAGTTGTAATCGGTAGCGTAAGGGTAAGTAAGGATTGTTTAAACCTTGAATTAGATACTCTGGAGGGACATATTCACTCAAAAAGTATTCAGCTACAGGGGCAATTTTTAGTAATTCAACCGCTAATCGGTCGTTTTGCCCTAAATAACGGGATTTTAATTTCTCATCAACAATATCTTGCCAATCATTATTTAACTCTCCTCCGTAGTTAGCATGAAGTTGTGCTGCTTCTGCTATTTCTGGTGTGTCACTATTTGCCAATATTTCCAGTAAATTACGTGGGGTATCGGGATAGCTGGCTATAGCAATTTGTAACGGTATCTCCTGAGTAATAATCAATTCAGGATGCTCGATAAAAGGTTGCAGGATATTAGCATCAAGAGAAATTAATTGTTCCATAAAAAATTAAGAATTAAGACATACTGGGGGGTAAATCCCCTAATATGTTAGCTTACGACTTACGGCTTATAGCTAACCGCTTCGCGGTTTTAATGTTAAATGATCAATGTCCAATGTTAACGGCTAACCTCAATACCTCTTGCTCTCAACTGCTGCATAAAAAACTCCTCTAAAGATGGGCGTGCCAGATGAATACTAACTAACTGAGCAGAAACGCTATTGAGATTGGTCATAAATTGATTAGGATCTACCGTTAATTGACCATGCCAACGATTATTTTCTTGACTGAGATTAGTCATCCAAGGAGCTAAAGTTTCCGAATTACCGCCCATAACGATCGCTTGATAAGCATTACTCGTACCTAAGAGTTCATCCAAAGATCCTTGACAGATTAATTCCCCCAAAGCCAAAAAAGCAATGCGATCGCATATTTGTTCGACATCAGATAAAATATGCGAATTAAAAAAAATCGTTTTACCTTGCTGTTTAAGAGATAAAACAATTTCTCGCATTCGATAGCGTCCCATCGGATCTAGTCCCGACATAGGCTCATCCAAAAAAACAATTTCAGGATCGTTAATCAAGGCCTGTGCCATTCCCACACGCTGAAGCATCCCTTTAGAATATTGCTTGAGTTTCTTTTTGCGAGCAGTAGCTTGAGCTAGTCCTACCAAGTCAAGCAACTCAACAATACGCTGACGCTGCTTTCTCTTGGGTATTTGAAATAAGCCAGCAATAAACTCCAAAAACTCCCAAGCAGTTAAAAAATCATACAGATAGGCATTTTCAGGTAAATAACCAATCTTTTGTTTAACATGGCGATCGCCAATTGGTTTACCAAAGATTACCGCTCTACCAGTAGAAGGACGGGTAATACCTAGTAAAGTTTTCAGGAGTGTAGTTTTCCCTGCGCCATTGGGGCCTAATAAACCAAAAGTCTCACCTTGATAAATACTCAAAGAACAATTCTTTAGTGATTCTATTTTTTGATTCATCCAAAAGCCAGTACGGTAGATTTTACCTAGATTCCAAGTTTGAACCACTGGCATAGAATCTTGAGTAGAAGCGGTTGATGATAAATCAGTAGTAGAACCCATAAGTAACAATAACGCTAGACAGTATCGTTTGCTTATATAGTTCCCTCAAACTTGTTATTTTTAACATCTCAATTAAATAAAAATCATTAATGCGATCATTTTAGGGATTAAGGATTGGGTAATTAGGTAGTAGGCAACAAGCAATAAGTAATGAGTAATGAGTAGATAGCTCTCATCCCAATCACCAGTCACCAATCCCCAGTCACTTTTACGGTGGTGATTCTTAACCGAAAAAATACACAAACTTGATGGTTACTTCATACATTGTGACTATAATTATCTTACGTTTTCATAAAATTATTTTTTATTAATACACACGTAAAGAATGAACATTTTGTTTGTAATCACCAGGGCTGATGCCATAGGTGGAGCGCAAGTTCATGTCAAAGACTTAGCTATGGCTCTACAACAAGATCAGCATAAGGTATTAATCCTAACTGGTAAGCAAGGTGTATACAATGAGGATTTAAGACAAGTAGTTACTGAATCGGTTGCATGCGAGTTTTTACACAAATCAATTAATCCTTTTTTAGATGGCAAAAGTTCTCGCTACATTTTAAACATTATTTCGCTTTTTAAACCAGATGTAATTGCTGCTTATTCCAGTAAAGCTGGGCTATTAACTCGTTTAGCCAGTCAGGTTACAAAGATTCAGTCTATCTTTACCGCTCACGGTTGGTCATTTACCATAGGCATTCCCGAACCTAACCGTAGTATTTATCGTTGGCTCGAAAAATTAACAGCACCTTGGGCTAGTAAAATTATCTGTGTTTATGAAACCCAACTGACTTTTCAATATATGTATGACAAAACCCTGGCAACCTATCAAGAAGTAATCAGTCAAACCTCTTAAGTGAGCCAAAAGTTAGATTACGTTAATCCTTCTTCTATATAAAATAATACTGTTATGCTTTTAAATAAAAAAATTACAACACAAGTGAAACAACCTATTCTTCTATCTACACCTCATATTGGAGAGCAAGAACTAAAATTTATCCAGGAAGCTTTTGAAACTAATTGGGTAGCTCCAGTAGGCCCCAATATAGATGCTTTTGAACAAGAATTTTCGCAAGTAGTAGGCTCTCAATACTCTGCTGCTTTATCCTCTGGTACAGCAGCTTTACACTTAGCTCTTAAGCTGGTGGGAGTTCAGGCTGGGGATGAAGTATTCTGCTCGACTTTTACTTTTATTGCTAGTGCTAGCCCTATAACTTATCTCGGTGCCAAACCTGTATTTATTGACAGCGATCGCACTTCTTGGAATATGGATCCCAATTTGTTAGCAGATGCCTTAGCTCAAAAAGACAAATTAGGAAAATTACCCAAAGCTGTAGTGCTAGTACATTTATATGGTCAAAGTGCAGATATTGCACCGATTAAAGAAATATGCGATCGCTACTCTATTCCTTTAATCGAAGATGCAGCTGAAGCTTTAGGGGCAACTTATAAAGGTACTTCTCCTGGTACTTGGGGACGTGCAGGAATTTTTTCCTTTAATGGTAATAAAATTATTACTACCTCTGGTGGCGGAATGTTGATTTCTGAGGATGTTAATTTAATTCAGCAAGCAAAATTTTTAGCTACTCAAGCAAGAGATCCAGAACCCCACTACGAACACACTCAAATTGGTTATAATTACCGACTCAGTAACATCTCAGCAGGGATTGGTCGTGGACAGCTAGCAGTCCTCAAAGACAGAGTTGCTGCTCGTCGCCGAAATTTTGAAATTTATCAACAAGCTTTGGGAGATTTACCAGGAATTGGATTTATGCCTGAAGCCGATTATGGTAATAGTACCCGTTGGCTCAGTTGTGTAACTTTTGATCCTAATGTTGCAGGTATTGACCGAGAAAAAGTACGTCTCCAACTTTGGGAACAACAGATAGAAACTAGACCTGTTTGGAAACCTATGCATCTTCAGCCAATATTTGCAGATTGTGAATGTATTAACAATGGAGTAGCTGAAGAATTATTCTCCCAAGGTCTATGTTTACCCTCAGGATCTAATTTGACTGAAGCCAACTTAGAAAGGGTAATTACTGCAATCAAGAATGTATATTCTACATAAGTTTAAGAATATTAAATAAACTAATTAGCTAATTGTTTTGTACCGGGGCAGCTTATTATATCGTTCCCGAAAGCAATTTAACTCAAAAATAGAATTGAGCAAACCAACAAATATCCTTGTCGCTAGAGATTTTATTTGAGCTTAAAGAAATTTTTTTTATTTTCTTAATAATTTCCGTTATTATAGTTTCAGCATATTTACGTATATTTGTTTCTTTAAGTTTATATTTTTTCTAAGTTTTTCAAAATTAACGTTATAAAACATATAAAAATTAATTATGAACTCTTCACCAATTTCTTTAGGTGCTGATCAATATTGGGAAATAATCAAGAGGCGTTGGCTGCCTGGATCAGTAGCGTTTTTATCGGTATTAATTTTAGGTATAGTTGCAACCTCTTTAAAAAAGGATGTATACGAAGCAGAAGCAAAATTGAAGTTTAAAGGTAATACGGTTAGCTCATCTTTAACCGAAGTTAGCAGGGCATTAGAAGAATTCTCACCAATCGCCGAAAAAGGGAATCCTATCGATACAGAAGCGGAAGTCTTACGTTCAGTTCCTTTAATTAAAAAAACCATCAACGATCCTGAATTGTTACTTACAGATGAAGAAGGGAATAAATTAAGCGTTGCTGCTTTTCAAGAAAAATTAACAGTAGGTTCAATAACAGCCACAGACATTTTACAAGTTTCATACGCTAGCAATGACCCTGGAAAAGCTGCCCAAATCGTTAATACTTTAGTGAGAAATTATTTAGAAAATAATTTGGTAGTAAACAAAGCTGAAGCAGTTTCTGCTAGAGAGTTTTTAGAACAACAGTTACCTAAGGTCGAAGCATCATTACGCAAAACAGAGGCTGAAATTCGTAAGCTTAAAGAGTCGAATGAATTTATTGCTCCTGAAGAAAATAACAAAGCTTTAATTGAAGGTGTTAGTGAGCTACAAGCAGAAATAGCTAAAGCGGAGGCAGGGAAAGCTAATGCCAACTCTCAGGCAAGCTACATTAGAAACCAATTAGGATTGACCGCAGAAGAAGCGGTAATTTTAACTACAGTTAGTCAATCTCCCGAAATAAGAGATACACTAGCCAAACTACAAGAGTCAGAAGCAGAGTTAGCTAGCCTCCAAGCAAAGTTTACAAATAAGAGTCCTAACGTAATTGAAATACAAGAAAAGGTAAGTTTCTTACAAAATCTTCTAGATAAACAAACTACGGCTGTCGGCGGAGAGCAAGCAAAAGAGCTTGTCCAACAAAATAAATCGGAAATAATTCAACAGCAGCTTACTAATGATTTAATTAAACTTGAAGCTAATACTCTTGGTTTTCAAAAGCAAATTAATAGTCTCAACGCCATCAAAGAAAACCGCAGAGCTAAAATACAGAAAGTTCCTGAAATAGAGCAAAAGCTAAGGCAGCTAGAAAGACAATTAAAAGCATATCAATCGTCCTACGATGTTTTGTGGCAACAACTAGAGACAGTTAGAATTGCAGAAAGCCAAGATCCTGGTAACGTGCGAGTCATTTCTAATGCAGTTGTACCTAGTAAACCAGCATCTTCTCGTTCTGTTGGTTATCTGGCCTCTGGTTCTCTTGCTCTCATGGCAGCAGCTGGAATTATCTATCTCTTAGAAATTAGCGATAAATCCGTCAGAACTATCGAAGAAGCGAAGCAATTATATGGTTACACTGGGTTAGGCGCAATTCCTGGTATTGACAAATTAAAGCTATTAAGCTTACCTGGTTCTGAGCAAGATCCTAGAGTACCGTTGTTGGTAGTTCGAGACTATCCTGCCTTACCACTAAGCGAATCCTATAGGATGCTACAGTCAAACATTAAGTTTTTAAACTATAATAAAACGGTTAAAAGTATTATAATTACTAGTTCTGCACCTCAAGAAGGCAAATCAGCCATAGCAGCTAACCTAGCTGCTGCAATGGCTCAAGTAGGAAATAAAGTACTCTTAGTAGATGCTAATCTGCATAATCCAATTCAAGACCGTATTTGGGATACACAAAATCATAGCGGTCTAAGTAATGTTATTGGTGAGCAGTTGGATCCCAGAATGACTATTGAAGAAGTCATGCCGAATCTCGATTTACTGACTTCGGGAACTTTAGCTCCTTCTCCAGCCACTTTACTAGATTCTCAAAGAATGAGAATGCTAATGGATTATTGGTCAGAACGTTATGATTTTGTTCTTTTTGATACTCCATCTTTAGATTTAACTGCTGATGCACCGATTATGGGTCGTATGGCTGACGGAGTATTGCTGGTAGTTAGACCAGGTAGTGTAGAGCGTTCTCAGGCAACTTTTACCAAAGAAATTTTAGAGCAATCAGGGCTAAATATGTTGGGAATAGTCTTTAACGGTGTTGCACCTCAATTTGACCAACGCTCTTATTACTATCATACTCTTGAAGGACAGCTAAACAATATACAGCAAAATAAATTACCAGGAACTGCTCCTAAAGAGGAACTTTGGGATACTATCTCATCGCTAGCTAATGAATCTAAAAAAGATAGACTAGCTACTGATTTGAATGATGAACAACTCCGAGTAGCTCCTTTAAATAAGCTGGAGGCTATGGTATTTAATTTGCAGCAGGATCTATTAGATTTAACTAGATTAGTAAAAGAGCAAGAAGAAGAACTTTTAATGCAACGTCAAAAAGTGAAAAAGCTACAACGAAAAGCTAATATTGCTAACGAAAATGAGCTGTTCTACCTAGAAAATCAATTAAACCAAGAACAAGAAAGAAAAAGAATGTTAGATGAAACCTTGGTAGGACAAAGACGTAATCTTGAAAAACGCCGAGAAATGCTCTATCAGTACCAACAAGTTCTAGAAAGTAGAAAGAACGCTAGTTCTCCTATCTAACCTAAGTTGCTATTATTCTGGGTGAAGGAGTCAGGAATGAAGTCATTTGTTACTTACTTTTTTAAGCAGTAGTACTTAATTGGACTTTTGGCTTTGCTTCTCTGCGCCTTGGTACTTCGTAAGTATAAAAATCGTAAGCTAGTTTAGTGTTGGGAAAAATTGCTCTAGCTTCTTTTTTTAAATCATTCAACTGGATTGGATTGCCAGGGGCGTAGCGAGGACTAAAGTGAGTCATAATTAATTGCTTAACCCCAGCTAATAAAGCTACTTGGGCTGCCATAGTACTAGTGGAATGCATCTTGTCAAATGCCATCTCGGCATCCTGATGAGCAAATGTCGCTTCGTGAATTAAAACATCGGCATCATGAGCTAGTTCTACTGCTGCCTCACAAAACACCGTATCGGTACAGTAAGCAACTTTACGCCCCACTTCTGGTTGACCACAAAGATCTTTACCGTTAATCTGGCGACCATCTTCTAAAGTTACTATTTCTCCCTGCTTAAGCTTGCCATAAATTGGCCCTGGAGGAATGCCTAAAGATCTGGCTTTTTCGAGGTTAAACATCCCTGGACGGTCTTTTTCAACAATTCGATAGCCATAGGCTGGTACACGGTGTTTTAATAACTGACAACTAATAGTAAATTCTTCATCTTCGTAAACTAAACCTGGTTTGACGGTATGAATCTTGAGGCGAGAACCTAAGTTAATATAAGAATATTTGGCAGTAGCTTGAAGATATTCAGATAAACCTTCAGGCCCGTAAATATCTATTGACTGACCACTACCAGCCAAGCCACAACTAGCAATCAAACCCATCAAACCAAAAGTATGATCGCCGTGCATATGAGTGATAAAGATACGACGGATTTGGGAGTTTTTAATCTCACTGCGTTGTAGTTGATGTTGTGTACCTTCTCCGCAGTCAAATAGCCATACTTCTGCACGCTGAGGAAGACGCAGAGCGACACTTGAAACATTACGCGATCGCGTTGGAACTCCAGAACTTGTACCTAAAAAAGTTATTTCCACAGAATTTTATAGTTGCCAATTACATCTATGATCATCTTATACGCAATCTTTACAGGATCTGCGCTAAAAACTTTTGGCTTCTGGCTTCTTTCGGGGAATTAAAAAACTCATCAGGAGTAGCAGTTTCAATAATCATTCCTTCATCCATAAAAACAATGCGATCGCTTACTTCTTGAGCAAATCCTACCTCATGGGTGACACATACCATCGTCATCCCATCTTGTGCCAAACTACGCATTGTGTCTAATACCTCCTTAATCATTTCAGGATCTAAAGCCGATGTTGGTTCGTCAAAAAGCATGACCTTGGGTTGCATGGCTAAGGCACGAGCGATCGCTACCCGTTGTTGTTGTCCTCCTGATAGCTGTCCTGGATATTTGTGTGCCTGTTCTAAAATTCCTACTTTTTCTAATAATTGCAACGCAATTTCTTCGGCTTTAGCTTTGGAATAACGACGTACCCAAATTGGTGCGAGGGTGATATTTTTAAGCACAGTTAAATGAGGAAACAAATTAAATTGTTGAAACACCATACCCACTTCACGGCGAACGGCTTCAATATTTTTTAAATCGTTAGACAATTTAATCCCATCGATAATTACACTACCTTTTTGATAAGACTCAAGAGCATTAAAAGTCCGAATAAAAGTTGATTTACCTGAACCTGATGGGCCCATAATCACCACAACTTCTTGCTTTTTAACTTCTAAATTCACCCCTTTAAGTACATGAAAATTATTGTCATACCACTTTTCGACATTTTGGGCGATGATTATTGAATCTGTTGGCTGCATGAAGATTAATTACCTAAAACTTTATTAAATAATAACTAATTAATAACTTCTATAGTCGTACAAGATCTTAGTTAAGACAGTAAGGATAGTTAGCTCGAAAGTAGCAAGTAGCAAGTCAAGATCTGCTCATTATTTATTACTCATTACTTATTACTTATTTTCCCCCTTAGCAATACTAAGTAATCCAATACTCAGCCTCGAACCTTTTTTTCTAATCGTTGAATTTTAGCACGCAAAAGGTTAAAAGGATAATAAAAGACAGGACTCCAAAGACTGGTAATAATTGCAGAAATAATTACTATTTCTTGATATTTTTGACTTACTTCAGCCAGGGAGAGAAAATGATATCTCGAATATTGCCAAGCAAAAACTGTCTCAGCTAAAACTGTCATAAAAAAGACAATAAAAGCGACAGAAATAAAATCTTCACCCAAATATTTTTGTTTTTGTAAGCTAGCAGTTAAAACCCCTACGAAAACAAAACTCAGCACATGAGAAGGTGAACTAACTGTAATACCATCATAAATCCAACCAATACTTAAACCAGCGATCGCTCCCTGCCATATTGTCTGTTTGATACTCCAAGCAATCAGCCAAATTAAAAGCCAATTGGGATTAGTTTTTAATAGCTCCATCCCAGGAATATGGAACAGCATTAACAGAGAACAAACAAATACTGAGATAGATAATAGGAAAATATTAGTAATTTTGAGGATATCTATAGATGTTTGGTTGTTATTTAGCATTAGTTATTAGTCATTAGTCATTAGTCATTAGTCATTAGTCAATCAATGCCAAACATTTTCTTACTTATTACTCATTACTCATTACTTATTATCTATTTTGGGTTGAAAAGGTTGAATAGATACCCACTCTAAAATATCTATAGGAGCAGTTAATTCAACAATTATTTCTGTGATTGCTTCTTGAGTTAGTTGTTGAGATTTAGATTTGGATTTAACTTTACCAATAGGTAAACCAGGAGGGTATAACTTGCTGAGGTTAGAAGTAGTAATTTCATCTCCAGGTTTGATATCGGCTACCTGATTAAAAAAATGCATGACTACTGTTGAATCCTCTTTGCCTTCAATATATCCCAACTGACGATTACGACTGAGAATTGCTCCAACTCGGCTACTAGGATCACTAATTAATAATACTTGGCTAGTATGAGGAGTAACATGGGCGACTCGACCAATTAAACCCCCAATACCCATTACTACATCTCCAGCTTTTATACCCTCTTTACTACCCTTACCCAAAGTAATTTGATCCCACCAGCGATCGCGATTACGACCAATTACAGGAGTAGTTATATTGGCTGTTGTTTGGGTTTCGTTATAAGCTATTAATTTTTTTAGTTGCTGATTTTGCTGTTTTAATTCTGTTACCTGTTGTTCTAGCTCTAAAATGCGGGCATTGGTGAGTCTATCTTCTAAAACCAGTTGGGTTTGGGATTGAAAGGGACTAACAATAAAATAATAAACCTCGGACAAAACTGCTGCATGAGTTTGTTTGATGAGTAATGCCACTATCAAAGCTACAGTAATTAATATTGTCCGAAAACCATATCTATCCCACCAACGAGTCATGTTAAATTCTGTTTAGATACGCTATTTAAAAAAAGTCAAAAGTCAAAAGTCAAAAGTTTTCATCCATCTACCTAAAAACTAAAAACTAAAGCTTTCAAACTGGATAAGGTTTAGGTAAGTATGGTGCGATCGCTAAAAACTCGATCTAAGCTTTTATCTTCTAATACTTTACCTGTTCCCAAAACCACACATCTTAAAGGATCAGGCGCAATATGAGTCACAATCCCAGTTTCATGACTAATTAAAGTATCCAATCCCCTTAACATTGCTCCACCTCCTGCCAACATGATGCCACGATCAATAATATCCGCAGCTAAATCTGGGGGGGTTTGCTCTAAAGTTCTTTTAATCGCATCCAAAATACTTCTAACCGATTCTTGTAAACATTCACGAACCTCAGATTCGCTGATTTCAATCATGCGTGGTAATCCTGAGAGTTGATGTAAACCTCTTACTTCCATTGTTCTTCCCTGTTCATCGACAGGATAAGCTGAACCCAATTTCAATTTAATGGTTTCAGCAGTATTTTCACCGATCGCCAGCTTATGTTCTTGTTTGACCTGAGTAATAATTGCTTCAGTTAATTCATCCCCTGCAATACGAATCGATTCACTAATTACTTTCCCTTGTGAGCTAATCACGGCGACTTCGGTTGTACCACCCCCAATATCGACAATCATGTTACCTGTAGGTTCAGCGATCGGTAATCCTGCACCAATAGCTGCTGCTAGAGGCTCTTCAATCAGATCAACCTCCCTAGCTCCAGCATTAGAAGCTGCTTCAATGACGGCGCGACGCTCTAACTTAGTTACACCACTGGGAATACCAATTACCATGCGAGGATGAACTAGAGGATTACCTTCAAAAGCTCGTTTAACAAATTCATGAATCATTGCCTCGGTTGCATCAAAATCCGCAATTACTCCATCCTTGAGAGGACGTAGAGCTTCAATGTCTTCGGGAGCGCGTCCCAATAGTAATTTAGCTTCTTTTCCAAATGCTCTTGGGTGTTCTGTTTTACGTTCAATTGCTACTACAGAAGGTTCTTCCAAAACAATTCCTCTACTAGATACATACACTAAAGTATTAGCAGTACCTAGATCTATACCCATATCCCGCGAAAGCTTAAAACGATTAAAAAAACCCACTTTGATTTATCGCTCCCAAGAAAAAAATGCCACTTTGCCTGAGCCGAGTCTAATTTACTCGCAATAGAGTAATTAGTCTAATAGAAAATATACGTAAATCGAAAAAAGTACCTTTCATTTTAATTTTAGTTTGGGATTAGGAAGTAAATTCTATTTCTAACTATTTGTTCAACTTGATGAGGTTTCATTTATAGCTTTGCTCGACAATTTTAATTTTCTTATTAGAAATAATATGCAATTGTATACAATTATTCTAGTGATATCTGTTGACCGCAAAAGATGGTAACAGTAGACTCCGCCATTCAACGTTAAAGTACCTATCACAAAAGCCTACGGCTTATAGCTCTAAGCCATAAGCCGTAGGCTTTAAGCTATAAGCTACTCATCGTTTATAGCTAAGTAGAGTGAAGATGCCCTTTCACTAAAGGGAAGCAAGCCATAAGGGGGAGTTTGAGCTTCTTTCTTATGGCAAAGCAGTCTATCACTCTTATAGCTAATTGACTTCAGCTTCAAAAATTATTCAGTATATATATTTCTATGTCAGGTTTATTTCAGTCTAATCGCGAATTTAAGACTCGCCGTCAGTTTCTTCAGTGGGGTTTGCTGTTGGGTAGTATTTCGACTATAGCACTCAAATTAAATCCTCGTACGGCTCAGGCTGCTGATCCTGTCAAAATCCCCCCTATCCCAGCTATAGATAGTATTTTGGACTTAACTTTTGATCCGATGGCTATTTTAAGAGATTTCAATTATGGAACTCTCAAAGAAGAGGACGGACGTACAGTCAGAGAGTTTGAAGTATTCGCTCACAGCACTACTCTACAGCTTAATAGTGCTATTACTTATGTTAGCTGGAACTTAAACGATCGCGTTCCTGCACCAACTCTCAGAGCCACCGAAGGCGATCGCGTTCGTGTTATTTTTCATAATGAAGATGGTCATTCCCATAGTCTACATTTTCATGGTATTCATCCCGTAGAGATGGATGGTGTCGATTCGGTACTAAGAGGTGACACCTTTGTTTATGAATTTGATGCTGAACCCTATGGTGTTCATCCTTATCACTGTCATGTAGCTCCTGTCACTCGTCATGTGAGTAAAGGACTATATGGTTTATTTATTGTTGATCCCCCAGAAGGTCGTCCTGAAGCGGATGAGATGATCATGGTCATGGGTGGTTATGATTTAGACGGCGACCAAAGTAATGAACTCTATGCTTTTAACGGCATACCTAACTATTATCGCGACTATCCGATCCCCATTTATCAGAATCAATTAATTCGTCTATATTTACTCAATATGATTGAATATGATCCTGCTATTACTTTTCATATTCATGCCAATATGTTTCAGGTATATCGCACTGGTCGTAGTTTAGATGCTGATGAAGAAAGCGATGTAATTACTCTGGGGACTGCTGAACGACATATTATTGAATTTGCCTATAAATATCCTGGACAGTATATGTTTCATCCTCACCAAGACGACATTGCTGAAAAAGGTTGCATGGGATTTTTTGATGTAATTCCTGAAGAAGCTTAAACCGCGAAGCTATAAGCTATAAGCTATAAGATTGTTAGCTAGTATCTTTGAACTATAAATAAGTATTTCCTCAATTCCCGAATTCCCCAAGTTCCTAACTCCCTATTACTTTTAATTTCAAGAAGAAACATCTCTGGTTCAAGAAGAGGGGACTTAAACCCGTTAGCTTAGAGCTTTTATTAAAAGTTTTTGTTCAAGATTTGTTCAAAGTATAGATACACTTTTTTAGCAATTTGATAAATGATTTGTAAATTTATTGACTTAAATTTTCAATTAATAGTAAAGTACTACTTCAGAATCATCGAAACATAGAAATCAATATTACATTACTTAACTCTTATGTCTACTCGAATTAAAACTATAGAATTATTTTTAGCTTTTAGTTTCGCAACTGCTGTAGGAACTCAAACCTTGCCAACTAATGCTCAAGATACTGACGAAGTTTTAGATGCACCCTCTTCTCAAACCTCTTTATTGTTAGCTCAAGAAGGTCATAGCGGTGCAGGTCATGGCGGTGAAAGTGGAGGTGAAAGCGGAGGTGAAAGCGGTGGCGAAAGCGGAGGTGAAAGCGGTGGCGAAAGTGGCGGTGAAAGCGGTGGCGAAAGCGGAGGTGAAAGCGGTGGCGAAAGTGGTGGGGAAGCTGGTAGCACAAGTGAAAATCCTGATGTAGACTACATGACTGCTCTCGGCTTAATGAAAGGTCATTTAATTGCAGCCCAAGAATTAATTGATGCCAAAAACTACGCGGAAGCAGAACCTCATATTGCTCATCCTGTAGATGAACTGTATAGCGAGATCCAAACTGTATTGCCACAAAAGGGCGTAAAAGACTTTAAGCCAACCCTCAATCAGCTACATGATGTAGCATTATCTGCGCCTGAGTCTCCAGAAATGCAAACCTTATTAGACCAATCTGTAACCTCTATTGATGAAGCGATCGCTGCTTTACCTCAAGAGCAACGCCAATCGCCAGAATTTGTGATGGATGTGATTGTTGAAATGCTGAAAACTGCTGGTGCGGAATACGAGGCTGCGATCGCCAATAATCAATTCGTAGAAGTTGTAGAATACCAAGATTCCAGAGGTTTTGTTCTCTATTCTGAGGAACTGTATAAAACTATTGCGGATCAGAAAAGTAAAACAGATCCCGAAGGTCATAAAACTATCACCGAAAGTATGACTCAATTAAAAACAGCTTGGCCCTCTATCGCTCCTCCAGAAACACCTGTGAAAGTTCCTTCAGAGATTTATAGTTTGGTTTCGCAGATTGAATTTAATAAGTAAATTAAGCTAGAAGAGAATCTTAATTAATTTCTCTCCTTATTAATTGCAATGAAACACTTTGGTATCCTTTGTCCTCCAGGTGCAGGACATCTTAATCCAATGAGCAGTTTGGGTTATGAACTCCAACGGCGAGGACATCAGGTTACCTTTTCCCTGCTCCTGTTTTTAACAGCTTAATTAATATTGTGAGCCTTTTATCAGAACGTGTAACTTCTCATTTACAAAAAGTAGTTGGTCAAAAATTAATAGATGTTTATCTTTTTTGCTTTGAATATGAAATTAATGTTTCAGCAATGGAAAATCTTCCATTCTATTTTGGTGGTGAATTAATCTTGAACTTTGAGAGTGATATAGCGATAGTTACCTGGGATGAAAATATCGGTTGGCAAGATCATTTTTCAATTTATATAGGTTATAAGCGTCTTTATTTACCAACTTCTAATCTTATTAAATGGAACGTATCTAAATTAAAACCCTGGCGAAATTGCATTAATCAAAAGTTAACTTTAGCTCAAATATACAGCCACAATGAAACTCCTCATGTTGTTAAATTAGATTTTGGTAATACTGTGATTTTTGTTGGTGATAGCTTCGAGATGAGACTTGGAGATGGAGATGATCTACTAATCACAACTGAGCTTTCTGCTAATTATTGTGGTGAATGGAACATCATGTGGGAAGCATCAAGCGTATGATATTTAAAGTGTAATAGAGAGATCGCTTTATTTCAAAATTCCTCAAATGACTGTTAAAAAATGCTCATTCTGATCATAATTAAAATAAATATTTATTTTTCAATATATTGATTAAAAATAAAATCTTCAGACTATGATTTTTTCTATTGATAGCATCCTTGCTGCTGAAGAATTAACCGAAATCAAACAAGCTTTAGAAACAGCAGAATTTGTTGATGGCAAGCTAACTGCTGGTTGGCACGCTAAATTAGTTAAAAATAATCGACAACTCAAAGCAGGAACATCTCAACAAGAACTTAAAACAAAAATTCGCGCTGCGCTGAAAAAAAATCCTTTATTTCAGTCATCTGTTCATCCAAAATCAATTCACTCGCTACTATTTAGTCGTTACGATCAAGGGATGTCTTATGATACCCATGTAGACAATGCTTTAATGACTAATAACTCTAGTTTGTGTCGCTCGGATGTTTCTTTTACTCTATTTCTTACTTCACCACAAGATTATCAGGGAGGAGAGCTAGTCATTGAAGGAGTACAGGAAGAGCAAAGTTATAAATTAGAAGCAGGTTCAGCGATTATTTATCCTTCGACTACTTTACATCGTGTTAACCCTGTGACGGAGGGAACAAGATTAGTGGTAGTAGGTTGGGTACAGAGTACGATCCGTGATGCGAGCGATCGCGAACTTCTTTTTGATTTAGAAACGGCTCGACGTGCTATCTTTGCCAAATCTGGTAAAACTCCTGAATTTGACTTAATTTCTAAAACTATTGCTAATTTAATCCGCAAATGGGCAGATGTCTAATAAAGTAAGCTGTCAAGTATTTAATTTGTCTATTGAGATTGATGGGGAGACTGAGTGACTTGGAGACTGGGAGAGAGTTTAAGAGTTTTTTCCTTATACAAATAATATGCAGTTTAAATGCGTAACAGCTTAATAAGTAATTAAGTAAATAGAAAATTATCTATTTATAAAAAAGTTCAACGCTTCCTGATAACTTATCGATACATTTATCACCAATTCTTATTTAAAAATTTATATTTAATTAAAGCCTCAAATTAGAAAATATAAATTAGGTATCTAAAACACTTTAAATATATCTAACTTTAGTGAACATGGATGATAAGAAACCGATCCATTGAAATGGAAAGTTTGCTTATAAATCCATACTAATTACTCATTACTCATTACTTAATTTTATTACCTATTACTTCCGCCAAGCGGTACTAATTTGTCAGTATGAAAATTCATCAGTTATTTAAAACTTTATTTATTGCAACTATTATATTTTTTACTAGTGTATTCCAAGCTCAAGCGCAAAATGTTGGGACTGTAACCAATAACAACAATGAAAATGTAGACATAGACGTTCAAGAATCAGGTTCACAACAGCAAGGACAAAGTGCTACAAGCGGTACTTCTGAAGTTACCATTACCGATGAAGAAGCTAGCGATAATTTTTGGACTGATGGCTATCATGGTCGTTTGTCTATTCCTCCAGGTAGTGCTTCTTTAACTTGTGGGGAACAAATTATTTCTTTTTCCCGTTCTGGTGGATTTGGTTTAGGTGTGGGTGCTGCTGGAATAAATTTTAGTGATAATTCTGGTTTGCTACCAAAAGAGTTCCAAGCAAATTTAACTGCTATTCAACAATGTGCTAAAGGCAAAAATACAGCAGAGATTCTTGATAAATACGTCGAGTTAGCGAGAGTAGATAAAGCGATCGCCAATACTTATCTCAGAACAGTTTCTCCAGAAATTTATGCTACTTTTTTTGTTGAAAATGCTAAAGACAAAGTAGGAATACTATCTGAAAAAACATTCTCAGATTTGAGTACTAATTTAAGAAATCAAGAATTTGAGCGAGTAGTTGAATGGCAAGATAATTTCCATAGTGCAGGTTTAGCTGAAAAAAGAGTTGAATTTGAAGTCAATCAAGAATTACGCTTTTTAGAACGAGATAAAAAATTAGTAGAACTAGAAGTATTTGAATTAGAAAGAAAAGCCAAAGAAGTAGAAGCAATTTTAAAATATAGGCAATCTCAACTAAACAATTTATTTAAAACATACCAGCAACAAAATCAGTAACTTTTAAATAGTAATTTTTCTACCGTAATATCTATTAAATATTTTTGTTTTTAGGACTTATTAATCGTCAGTATTACTGATACAAACCCTAAAATATAAAGATTATAATAAGTACTTGCAGAACTATTAATTGTCATATCAAACTTATAAGTTATTTAGCAGTCTCAACAATTTGAGAGAAAATATTGCGTAAAGATTGAGCAAAAAGCGAGTCTTAGTTCTTCTCATTTCTCTCGTTTATTTAAGCAATTAATTCTCACAACTCAAGTTAAGACTGCTATTTATTGGGCAACCATTAAGATCTTAAGGAGAATTTTGTGCTAGGAAATGCTCGGTATTTACAACAATTTCACTTATCACTGGATGTAAATATTCAATCTACAAATAACAAACTGATTAAATTAATTATTCCTTTATTACCCATTACTTTATTTGCCCTACCAGTAATAGCAATAGAGCCAGCATCAAATACTTTGCCAAATTCTCATCCCTTAATTCAAGAATCGGAAAAGGGCAAGGAGTTACCAACTAGCAATTTTTTGCCATCATTAGCACCTATTTCTGAACCAGTCATCTCTCCAAGGGAAGTACGGCTGAAGACTCAAGAATTGCAAGGCTTGATTGATCGTTTTGAAACAACCCTACTAACTGCGGATGCCCAAAATAGTAATATAGAAATCTCCACCAGTAAAGTTATTCAACAAATACTTAATAAACAAACCATTACTAGTAAGCAGAGCGATAAATCACTAATTAAATCTAATTATCATACTGCTCACCAGGCTTTACAACGTGCTAGAGAAGGACTAAAACAATTTCATTTTTTAATAGACGCACAACAATACAATCAAGCACAAGCAGAATGGTCAGCAGCCAAACAAGTTTTGTGGTCAAACTACCCAGTTGATCGACCTATTGCTAATTCAGAAATTCGGGGAATCTGGCTTGACCGAGGCACAATTGTCAAGGCAAAGTCTGAAGAAGATTTAATCCCAATATTTGACCGCATGGCAACGGCAGGTATTAATACTGTTTTCTTTGAAACGGTTAATTCTGGCTACACTATCTATCCCAGTAAAATTGCCCCTCAACAAAATCCGCTAGTCGCAGGCTGGGATCCTCTAAAAGCTGCCGTCAAACTAGCCCATGAAAGAGGAATGGAAATTCATGCTTGGGTTTGGACTTTTGCTGCGGTAAATCAACGTCATAACCTGATTCTCAATCTACCTCGTAACTATCTTGGCCCAGTTCTCTCAAAACATCCTGATTGGGGGATGACAGATCAAGAAGGTAGTCGCTTTGATTATGCTTCTGGTAAAGTTTTTTTTGATCCTGCTAATCCTGATGTTCGTAATTATCTTGCGTCGCTGTTAGCCGAAATTACTACCGACTATCAAGTAGACGGTATTCATCTAGATTATATTCGTTATCCTTTTGAAAGCCCTGATGGTAAAATCACTTATGGTTATGGCATTGCTGCTAGAGAACAATTTCAAGCACAAACAGGATATGATCCAATTGAATTAAATCCTAACCATCCTCTCTGGTCAGAATGGACAGAATTTCGGGTTAAACAAATAGATAGTTTTGTAGCTTCAGCTTCTCAAGATTTAAAGCAACTTCGTCCTGATTTGACTATCTCAACTGCTGTATTTCCCATGCCTAAACGGGAGCGTTTAACTAAAATTCAGCAACATTGGGAAGAGTGGGTCAAGAAAGAATGGATTGATATTTTAGTACCGATGACCTATGCAGAGGATACGGAAACCTTACAGACTCTTACCAGACCTTTATTAAGTGAGTTTCGTCAAGGTAACGCTTTGCTACTGCCAGGAATTAGACTATTAAACATTTCTGATGTGGCAGCATTAGATCAGATGCAATTATTAAGAGGTATGTCTACAGAAGGTTATGCTCTCTTTGCTGCTGAAAACTTAGACTCTAGCTTTGCTGATATTTTTAATAATACCCAAGGTGGGATGACGACAGAATCTCCACAGCCTTTACCTCATCGAGAACCTTTCCAGGTGAGTTTATCTCGCTATCAAAGTTTACAAAAGGAATGGAATTTTTTCTTAACCAATAATCAATTAGCAATAGAAGATCTTACCCTGCAAGAATGGGGACAAAAGGCTGACAAACTAGCAGCAGAGTTAGAAAAACTAGCCAGAGATCCTTCTAATCGGAATTTTTTCTCAACCCAGATTGCGCTCAATTCTTTTCGCCATCAATTTCCCCGTTGGCTGAAAGAAACTCAAAGTGTTGATGTTTATCAAGCACAAGTATGGCAAAATCGTCTAGATACTCTTGACCGTCTTTTAAGTTATGGTGAAAAAAGATTTTTAAATCCCACATTTGGCAGGTAATTTTTAATTTTTCTGCCCTCTGCCTTCACAAGACTTTTAAATGGTGTATTTCAACTAATGACAGGCTCTATTTCGCACCAAATCAATCTAATTCAACAGCAAATTCCTGAAAATGTTAAGTTAATTGCCATTACCAAACAAGTTGGGCTGGAATCAATACGAGCAGCTTATGAAGTAGGAATAAGAGACTTTGGTGAAAACCGTTTGCAAGAAGCTTTGGCTAAACAAGAACAGCTACAAGATTTAACTGATATTAGCTGGCATTTTATTGGACATATTCAAAAAAACAAAGCTAAAAAAATTATTGAAAATTTTGATTGGATTCATTCTGTCGATAGTCTAGCGATCGCACAGCGATTAAATACACTAGCAGGAGAATTAAACTTAACACCCAAAGTTTTTCTCCAGGTAAAAGCTTTACCAGATCCTAATAAATACGGCTGGCAAATTACAGATTTATTACAAGATTTAGCCTCTTTAAATCAATTTCAACAGCTTGATATTCAGGGACTAATGACAATTTTACCTTTAGGCTTATCGTCCCTAGAAACTTTAAGTGCATTTCAAGCAATTCAGCAGTTAGCAATAACAATTAGACAAAAGAATTATTCTAATCTAACGATGCAGGAGTTATCGATGGGGATGTCAGGCGATTATTTATTGGCAATCCAAGCAGGTGCGACTATGATTCGCCTGGGTAGCATAATTTTTGGAGAAAGAAATGCGTCTTTAGCCTAATTTTGTCCAGTTAAATATCAAAAGATTGTAAATAAAAGTAAATAAAAACCAAGATAAATCAATTTAAATCAAGAAATAGATTTTACCGAACCTAACATTTGGGGTTTTGTGGAGTAGAATTAAGTCGCCAAACAAAGATTTCTTTAATTACAGCCACTTTCTCAAGTTGAGTTTGAGAATGAAATTGTTAGTTACTATGATGATTGGAACTGAAACTATCACAAGATAACCTACGAAAATGAGTTGTCTAGAAAATATTCAGTTTTTTCTTAGATTTGTAGCAAAGCAATAACTTAAAGAAATACTATCAGCCAATTCAAGTCGTAAATTAATAAGGATTGCCAGCAATATGTTTAATACTCTAAAAGAATTTTTTGGGATTGATCATAACTACGAAGAGGAAGATCAAGGTTATGTAGAATACGATCCTGCTCAAGATGGAATTGATGAGCAAGGTTATGCCACTTCTTCTGTACCTAATAATCAACCAGAACCCAATAAGATTTCCTTTCCCAACAACCATAAACATAACAACCGTAAACAAGAAATGAAGCTAAACAATGTAATTGGTATGCCAGGATTGGCTAACGGAAATTCCGAAGTAGTAGTAATTGAACCTAGTTCTTTTGAAGAAATGCCCCAAGTAATTTTGGCATTAAGAGAACGCAAATCTGTGGTGTTAAATTTGAATATCATGAATCTCGAAGATGCTCAAAGAGCCGTTGATTTTGTAGCAGGAGGTACTTACGCTATGGATGGTCATCAAGAGCGAGTTGGAGAAGGTATCTTTTTGTTTACTCCCAGTTCAGTCAAGGTTAGTAGCTTGACAGGAATTTTAAGAGATGTACATACTCCAGAACCTCATGTTCGTCGTTCGATGCCAGCCTCCGATCCCTGGGGACAACAAGCTAATATAGCAGCACAATAAATCCCATCAATATTATCCATCAATAGTATTATTAGGTAATGACATCTAATAGTATTTGCCTTAGTATCATTGGGGGTGGGGTAATGGCAGAAGCTATTTTATCTCGCCTCCTAACTCAAAAAGTTTTTACTGCTAATACCGTATTAGTTAGTGAACCGAGGGAAGCAAGACGCAATTTTTTAACCAAGCAGTATCAAGTACAAGTAAGCGCGGACAATCAAACTGCCGTGTCAAATGCGGAAATATTATTACTGGCAATCAAACCCCAGGTATTTGATTTAGTGGTCAGTAAAATTACTCCTAATACTAAGAGTACTGTAATTTCAATTTTGGCTGGAGTTACTTTAAATAAGTTAGAGCAAGCCTTTCCTGGGCAGCCAGTAATTCGAGTCATGCCCAATACTCCTGCTACAGTAGGTGCAGGAATGACCGCGATCGCTCCAGGAACAAAAGCAGCAACCCAACATATTCAGCAAGCTAAAACAATTTTTACCGCTGTCGGCGAAGTAGTAGAAGTCTCCGAATCAGCAATGGATGCAGTTACAGGATTATCAGGTTCGGGCCCAGCTTTTGTAGCATTGGCAATTGAGGCTTTAGCGGATGGAGGGGTAGCTTCAGGATTACCCAGAGCGATCGCTCTTCAGTTAGCAACTCAAACAGTATTAGGAACAGCAGCCTTAATCAAGGAAACAGGTATTCATCCAGGAGTCTTGAAAGATCAGGTGACAAGTCCTGGGGGTACAACCATTGCAGGAGTAGCTAAATTAGAAAGTTTAGGGTTTCGTTCAGCATTAATTGAAGCAGTTCAAACCGCTACAGCAAGATCACAGGAGTTAGGTAAGTAGTTTAGCAGTTTTCCAGTTTTAATTTGGATAAAATATTCCTGACGTTCAATAGAACAAAGTCACGATACCTTAAAGTTACTAGGGAAAACTAATGAGCCAGATCAACCAGAATAAAGAAACAACAGCGTTAATCTTATCATTACTAATTACTATTGGTGCAATAACTGCTGGTTTACGATGGTTAGATAAAAAACAGGTTCAAAATAATTTGACGATCAATCAGATTAAGCCCAATATTTTTTCCAGGCAAAAATCGACTTTTAACTCCGAGCAAATCAGTCAAGGAAATACAATTTTAATTACCCAAGATATTACTCCAGAGAAGCAAGCAGCAGTCAAAGCGATCGCCACAGGAGACTATCCCCAAGCTGTATCTCAATTAGAGCAATCATTAGCTCAACAGAGCAACGATCCTGAAGCTTTAATTTATCTCAATAATGCTCGTATTGCTGACGAGAAAGCTTATAACCTAGCTGTACCTGTACCCATTGGCACGGAAATTACTACTGCCCAAGAAATTTTAAGAGGTGTTGCTCAAGCACAAACCGAAATTAATCAGCAGGGTGGTATTAATGATATTCCCATTAAAATTACCATCGCTAACGACGATAACGATCCTGAAACTGCCCAGCAAATTGCCGACAGTTTAGCTAAACATCAAGAGATTTTAGGAGTTATTGGTCATTTCGCCAGTGATATTACCTTAGCGGTTGCACCTATCTATGAACAAAATGGCTTGGTAGCTATCTCTCCTACTAGCACTTCCATATCATTATCAGATGCAGGAGATTATATCTTTCGCACTGTACCTAGCGATCGCTTTACCAGCAACGCTTTAGCTGAATACACACTCAACCAACTCCATCAACGTCAGGTTGCGCTAATTTACAATTCCCAAAGTGCTTATAGTCAATCTCTCAGAGATACTTTTACTACTGATTTAGTTAGTGATGGTGGTGAAATAGTCTTTGAGGCTGACTTATCTCAGGAAAATTTTAATCCTGCGGAAATGTTAGAACAGGCTAATAAGCAGGGGGCAACAGTAATAGTTTTTTTAAATGATTCTCAAACTTTGGATAAAGCCTATTTACTGATGCAGCTAAATAATCTTCAGTTGCCAATGCTGGGGGGTGATAGTATCTATAGACCCCAAACGTTACAGGTTGCAGGCGAAAAGTCTGTGGGTATTGTCCTAGGTGTTCCTTGGCATATTTCGGGCAATAATAATCCCAACTTTCCTACTACTGCTCGTCGTCTTTGGGGAGGAGATGTTAGCTGGCGTACAGCTATGGCTTATGATACCACCAAAGCCCTAATTGCAGGTTTAAGCATTGATCCTAGTCGGCAGGGAATACAACAAACCCTATCACAACCAGATTTTGCTTTTGAAGGAGCATCAGGAACAGTAAAATTTTTAGCTTCAGGCGATCGCAACCAAGCAGTTCAATTAGTTACCGTGCAACCAGGCAAACGTTCTTCTTTTGGTTACGATTTTGTACCTATTACAGTGAACAATGAACAGTGAAGAGTTACTAGGGAAAACAAGTAATGAGTAATGAGTAACAACACCTAGTGCCTAGTGCCTAGTGCCTAATCAGTAATCATTTAAGCTATCAGACTTTCTTCAGTAACAAAACTCTGAGTGTGTTTTTGAGCTAAAGTTAATAATTCGGTAGGGATAATTGGTTTATTTAGTAAATCTGAAGCACCAGCCATTTTGGCTTTCATCCGTTCAATTACACTGTCTTGCTTTTGCAAAATAACGATTGGGATATTTTTTAAAGCGGGCATTTTTCTAATTTGGCTACAAAGTTCATAACCATTAGCATCAGGCATAATAGCATCCAAAAAAATAAGGTTAGGCTTGTTTTCTAATAAAATCATTAAAGTTTTAGCAGCATCATTTACAGGAATAATTCGATACCCAGCAGGGTTTAAAATTTGAGCAATTTGCTGACAGATTCCAGGGTTATCATCCACACAAATTACTAAAGGTAAATCTAACTCTTGGATATACTCGCGTGTTGGACTATTATATTTTTCTTGTTCACTCTGATTTCTGGGGGCAAAATACAAATTAATTAACTGTTGATCAGGGACTTGTTGAAGAGCGATCGCTTTACTTTTAATATGTGGTGCTAAAGAGCGAGTTAAATTTAACAAATCTTGCTTGGTTGCTATTGCTAAATCTCTCAAAGTTTTTTTGCCATTGATAAACATAAATAACTTTTGATAAGTATTTGTGTCTACGTCTTTTTTAAGCTTATCTATATCTATAATAACAGGAGCTAAATTAGGTAAACAATTAGTAAGATCAATAGCTTTCCAATCACTGATTAATAATTCAAGACGAGTAATAGTTTTTTTATATTCAATTTGAGTAATTGGTTGTTGAAATAGAGGGCTGCGTAAAATTGCCCCCATACTATTAGCTTGAGTTTCAAAAATTACTTTCACCTGACTGATTTTTTCATCAGCTAATAGACAGTCAAACAAAACTTCTTTAATTATTTCTTGAATAATTTCTCTAACTTGGATAATATTTATTTGTTGGCGTTTATATAAGACATAAATCAGCAAATATTCCCATAATTCCGAAATTTCTTGTTCTCTCAATTTAATATCTTGACAGTTAATTTCAGGACAAATTTGCTGAGTTAAACGATATAAACGTCTAAACCTATGAATACTACTACTAGCCCAAATCAAATAGCCTTTTTTAAAATAAAAACTCCAACTATAATCTTCTGTTACAGTTACATAGATTTTACAGGTATGTTGTAAATCTACAGCATTCTGAAATTGAGCTTTGACTTTTTTAATATTATTAACAGCTTTCATTTTAAAGATAAATATTACAACTAAAGTTTTTTTGTATACACTTTTAGTTTATCAATTAAAAAAAGTACAGAAAGCCGTATAATCACTGTATTTTTGCTCAATTCATCGTTAATGTAACTATTAAAGAAGATTAAACTAATACAATGCTATAAATTTATTTATTTTTCATTTCTGCATCTGGATGCTCTAAAGTAGCTGGATAATTATTATCTTTTTTGTCTAATCGCTCTTGTAAAAAATAGTAAAAAACCAATCCCATAATTGTAGAAATAATCAAGACTCCAATTAAAGGTTTTAACCATTTTGGTTGACTTTTAACCGTCAGTGATTCTTCGCCTATAGTTTGTTGGGGAATATCAGTCTCTGCTGGTTCAGGTTCAACAGGAGTAGAATTAGACAAAGGAGAATTAGTTAAATTAGTATCAGTCCATAAAGTTGCTTCCTGGAGGACAAACTCAACATCTGACCAAGCAATCGTCACTCTAGATACATCAGCTTCAGGTTTTACCTGACAGTGAACCAAAGCAACCGTAACGTTATCATGACCATTTTTTTCATTGCCAATGGTAATTAACTCTTTTACAGCACTGGCAAGATCTTTTTTTCCTTCTAATACTGGCAAAATTTTATGTCGCCACTGTTGTTCAACACGATCAAAATCACTTAGACCATCGGTACAAAGCAAGAAAATACAATCATCCTCAATCATATATCGTTGTAAATTGGGATGCAGAGCCGTAGAGTCGCGCATACCGAGAGCCTGAATCAAAGCTCCAGCAGAGGGATATTGTAAAGAATCTCGGTAGATTGCATAGCCCAAGCGTACCTCTCTCGAAGCCAAATCATCATCTATAGTTACTTGATGACAGCTATTAGGAGTAATCCAATAAATGCGAGAGTCACCGACATGAGCGAGATACATTTCATGATCATAAGCTAGAGTCATAACCAACGTAGTTCCCATACGCTGTCTTTCTTGACGTTGCTCGCTGTCATTGCGCTTACTAATAATATCGTTTGAACCATTAATATATTGATTCAGTTTCTTTAAGATTTTAGCTGGATTACAATTTGGCTCTTCTAAAGATAATGTAGCAATTCGACTCTGGAGGTATTTTATGGTTTCTTGAGAGGCAATTTCTCCTCCATCATGACCACCTACTCCATCACAGACAATCGCTAAAGGGTTTGACGTTGTAGGAAGATTAATATTCTCAGGCTGATTATAAATAGGATAAGCTGCATCCTCATTGTTACTACGGTTAGGGCCTGAATCACTTAAAGCATAAACCTGATAAGAATATTGTTTTGCCTGGCTACATTGCCTAGCAGCTTGATCCAAGATAACAATAACTTGGCTAGCTTGTTCAATCGAGCCTTGTTCGAGTCGAGTAGCTAGGTTTGTTAGTAAATCTCGAATGCTAGGATGACTCTCATCGCTCCATTGTGACCATAAACTTCCCAAATCTCTCAAGTCTGGTTGTTTATCTCCATCTGACTGTAATTGAAGTATTTGAACTATCTGCCCATTAATCCTCAGTAAATTGGGATTAAGTAAAGTAGAGGCTACTTTTTTACTCAACAAAGGTTTCCATAACTTAGCTATTTGCCAGAGCCAGTTAAGTTGTTGAAAAGCGGTAGCACTAGACCACAAATCTTGAAGTTGAGGAATAAGTTGTTGAGGATAATCTAATTTTCCTACAATTCTGCTAGGTACACTGCCATAATCTAATAGCCAGGCATCTGTCCCATCTAAGAGACCATAGATTTGTGGAATATGAGGATAACAAGGGAAAAGTTGGAGGTAAGCAACAATTTCTGGTGGAACTTCTTCGGGAGTGATAGGCGGTTTATTAGGTTTAGTATCCAAGAAGATTTGAGTGCTTAAAGCAAAATACCGCTCATTAATTAGCGTCTGCTGCTGTTCTGAGGAAATAACTTTTTTGTTGCTCCATAGATAGTGTCTTGCCGTTGGCGTTTTACATCGATGACAAACAGGAGCTTCTAGGGAGTTAGACGCTGCACAGTTAGGATTCGAGCATTGTATTCTAGGCTCAGTATGTGGCATAGATGTTTTAAGCTATTAAGCACACTCCATTAGATTGGAGTTATGGGTTACGTTTAACTATGGAAGGTCACTGGGAACTTAAATTTAAAAATTTTAATTTTAATTTAAAATTTAATTTTAATGGGTGACCGTATGGACTTGACATTATATTAATTCTTAAACCGATATTATAAACTCATTAATCAGTTTATGATGTCAAATCCCATAGCATTTAAAGTTTTTCTCTAGTCAAATATTACTCCGCCACGTCCGTTACTAGTATTTGAAATAAATTGAACTTACTCCTTAATTGTGTTTGATTTTGGGCGGTTTTAATTTTCATAGAGTTTTTCTAAACTCTTTTGTAAAGCTAAAGTGAGCTTTTGAGAACTTTGGCGTAATGAATCGTTAAGATAGTCAGCTACTGTTAAAGGTGAACCAATGTTTACTTTCACCTCTGTTCCCCAACTAGGATAAGGTTGACTATAACGAATCCCTACAGGTAATATTTTAACTCTTCTGTTCAATTTGTCTGTTTCTGCTTGTAAAGCAATTAGAGCGACTCCTCGTTTTAGAGGATGAATTTGATAGTCATTATATATTCCCCCTTCAGGAAAAATTACTAACATTTCCTGCCCTTGCTGTAATATTTCAATACTGTGGCGTACACTTTTGAGTTGAGGACGTTCTGTGTTGACAGGAAATCCACCCATACGACGAATTACCCAGCCTTGTAATCCTTTGACTTCATTTTCAGAAACCATGAAGCGTAAATCTCTACCGCTAACTAATCTTCCTAGGGCATAAGGTATGATGAAAGCATCCCAACGAGAACGATGGGTTGGGGCAATAATTACCGGTTCGTTTTGAGGAATGTTTTCTTGTCCTGTAATTTGTATTTTGCCAAAGAAAAGAGGTAAAACAAGGTAACATCCAAGAGGATAAAGTATTTTAGCAAGCCAAGGAGAAATGCGTGAGTTTAATTGCTCTGAGTGTTCTGAACTTAAACTGCCACAATGAGACTGGGATTTTAGCTGGGTCATTAATGAACTAAGATTTGCTCCATACTATTTAATACGTTAATTTTTCTTTAACTAAATGTCTCTTAGATACAGGACACTTAGTAAGTTGTCATTATATTTACTTGTTTAAGTGTTTAATAAATTTATGGAATTTTAGTTAAATTATTGAACAGATAATTAGATATTCAAAGTAATGCAACAAGATTTAGCAGCAACTTCTTTATTGAAAGCGACAAAATTATCTAAAAGCTTTGGTGGTATTAAAGCTGTTAATAATGCTCATATAGAAGTTAATCGCGGTAGTATCACTGGCTTAATTGGCCCGAATGGTGCAGGTAAAACAACTTTGTTTAATTTGCTTTCTAATTTTATTAAGCCTGATAGTGGTAATATTTTGTTTGACAATCAGCCAATTCATAATTTACCGACCCATAAAATTGCAACTAAGGGTTTTATTCGGACATTTCAGGTAGCTAGAGTACTTTCCCGGCTGTCAGTATTAGAGAATATGTTGTTAGCAACTCCTAATCAGACTGGAGAAAATTTTTTTAAGGTTTGGTTGCAGCAAGGGAAATTAAGAGCAGAAGAAAGAGAAAATAAAGAACGAGCGATCGCGATTTTAGAATCCGTAGGTCTGGCAGCTAAGGCTTATGATTATGCTGGAGCGTTATCTGGAGGACAGAGAAAACTCTTGGAAATGGCTCGTACCTTAATGACTAATCCCAAATTAATTTTACTCGATGAACCAGCAGCAGGGGTTAACCCGACTCTAATTAATCAAATTTGTGAACATATTGTTAACTGGAATCAACAGGGAATTTCTTTTTTGGTGATAGAACATAATATGGACGTGATTATGAGCTTGTGCGATCGCGTTTGGGTAATGGCAGAGGGAACTAATCTCGCTGAAGGCACACCTGAAGAGATTCAAAATAATTCTGAAGTATTAGAGGCTTATTTGGGTCAATAAAAGAACTTAGGAGTCAGAATTAAGATAAATATGTAAAACGAGATTAATAGAAAATGAGACAAGTAATTTTGTATAAAGATGAAGATGGTTACTGGATTGTAGAATGTCCTAGTCTTCAAGGATGTGTGAGTCAAGGCAAAACTAAGGAAGAAGCGATCGCCAATATTAAGGAAGCGATTACGGGCTATATTGCTGCTTTGGAAGAAGATGATTTACCAATCCCTGAAGAAAACTTTGAAACTTTTTTAGTGGTGGTGTGAGTAAATTACCAAGCATTTCGGGACGAGATTGTGTCAAAGCTCTACAGAAAATAGGTTTTTACAAAAAACGACAAGAAGGTAGTCATATCATCATGAGACGAGATAATCCTTTTGCTCAAGTTGTTGTTCCAAATCATCAAGAAATAGCGAAAGGAACATTAAGAACTATTATTCGAGATGTTAATTTGAGTGTAGACGAATTTATTTCATTACTTTAAACAGAGATCAAGTGGATGAACTTTGAGAAGGAAGATTTAGATGCCAAAGGTATTCGCATTTCAATTACAGAAAATGGTTTTGAAGTTGGACGAGCATATATTTACTTCATACAGAATGATTTGCACGCTCAACCATTTGGTCTAATGGAAGATGTGTATGTAGATGAATCATGTCGAGGTAAAGGTATAGGTTCAAAATTAGTAGAAAAAGTAATTGAGATAGCAAAAGAATCAAATTGTTATAAACTCATTGCAACGAGCCGTATTTCTAGACCTAAAGTTCACCAACTGTATCAAAGATTGGGATTTTCTCAATATGGAGTTGAGTTTCGGCTTGATCTATAAGATGTCATGTAATCAGTAATTAGTGAACACAAATCCTCTTAGTTTGGTTAAGCAATTTAGTCATCATCGCCAGTCAGCAAGGTTTTTGGCTTGGTTGGTGAGCATTAGCAGTGTAGTTTTGTTTTTTTTTAGTAGTCTACAACTAGCTGTATTTCGTGCAGGAAATGACTTAGCCTTTTTTGATCAGTTGTTGTATTTGCTGAGTCGAGGACAAACTCCTGTTTCTACCCTCTTAGAAGGGGTTCATTTAATTGGCGATCATGGTGCGGTTATTTTTTATCCTTTGTCTTGGCTGTATGTTCTTTATCCTAGTGTTTATTGGTTATTGGCAGTACAGGCGATCGCGCTAGCTATCGGGGCAATTCCTGTTTATGCTCTGAGTCGAGAAAGTGGTTTAAAAGTTAGCTATTCTAAAGCCGTAGCTATCTGTTTTGTTCTCTATCCTGCCCTATTTAATATTAATTTTTATACAGAATTTCGTCCTGAAACTATTGCTGTACCTGCTTTAATCTTGGCAGTGTTGGCAGCTAAAAGAAAAAATCCTGGGCAATTCGCGATCGCCGTTATTTTAACCTTGAGTTGTAAAGAAACTATGAGTTTAACTGTAGTCGGGTTAGGTTTATGGTTAACTTTGTTGCCCAAACGCTTGTTTTACGGTCTTAGCTGTATTTTAGCTGGGGTAGGGTGGTTTATATTCTCAGCCGTCTATTTAATTCCCAACTTTCGGGGTGGACAACAGATGGCAGGTACATGGCACTATGAATCTTTAGGGAATTCTTTACCAGCCATTGCTTTGAAAGTAATTTCTGAACCACAAATTTTTTTGAGTCGAGCTTTAGCAGGCGATCGCTTGTTTTACTATTTGCTGCTAATTTTACCAATTCTTTTAGGCTTACACTGGCGTAAATTTGCTGCTATTATTCCTGCTTTACCAATGTTAGGGTTAAATATTTTGGCGGATTTTTCCCGACAGCGAGATTTAATCCATCAGTATTCTCTGCCGATCATTCCTTTTTTATTTGTTTGGTTAATTGCTTCTTTAGTTTATCTCCAAAAACATCACACCCGACGTTGGCTGACTCCACGCTGGTTAATTATTTGGTCAATAATTGCTTTTTTGGCTTTAGCTAAATACGGTTATTTTTGGACTCGTTACGCGCCGTTATATGGCAATATTAGCCCTGTAAATGCTGCTATAAATTTAATCGAGCCTGATGAGCGAGTGCTTACTTCTGGCTATGTTGCCCCTCATCTAAGTCATCGCCCTCAAATTATGCTTTTAAAATCAGATGAAAATTTGGCATTAGTGCAAAAAAATGACCTTGATACAGTATTGATTGCCTATCAGCACTTAGGAACTAGTATTGCCCCAGAAACAGCGACACAATTAATTGATGACCTAATTAAGCTAGCTGATTTTAGTCTTGTTTACCAACAGCAAGATGTTTTCCTTTTAAAATCTAGATAATAACTAACAGCTTAAAAAAATTAACTCTATAACAACTTGTCCTCAACTCTCATCGTCTCCTTAACTTTAATTTCCCTGCTAGCTGCCTATGTTGCCTGGAATCTGGGTGCTAATGATGTAGCAAATTCTATGGGAACATCTGTGGGATCAAAAGCCATTACTCTCACTCAAGCAATCATTATTGCAGGCATTTTAGAATTTACAGGTGCGGTAATATTTGGTCAGCAAGTATCAGCCACGTTGGCTACTAAGGTTGCTAATCCTAATTTATTTATTGATCGCCCTCAAACATTTTTAGTTGGGATGATTGCAGTGTTGCTAGCTTGTGGATTATGGTTACAAATTGCCACCAGTAAAGGTTTACCTGTAGCTTCGTCTCATGCAGTGGTAGGTGCGATCGCGGGATTTAGTTGGGTAGCGATTGGTAGAGAAGCGATCGCTTGGAAAAGTATTGGGATGATTTCTTTGGGTTGGATCGTTACTCCGATAATCAGTGCGTTGGTAGCAGCTAGTTTATATAGTTTGTTGCGCTATTGGCTATTTGAACGGGAAGATGTTTTACAACAATTGCGAGAATGGATACCTTGGTTGAGTGCAGCCTTGATCAGTATATTTGGCATTATTGTGCTGCCAACTATTGTGCATCTGCCAGTATTTAACTATTTTCTCTTACCCGAACAAACAATTAGCTTAGGTATTGGACTTTTAGCTACTAGCAGTATTACTGTTTATAGCTGGAATCGTTTAAAAAAATATCAACAACAGCAATTAGAAACAGCAATTTTAGAAAAAATCATGGGTAAGTTTCAGGTACTTAGTGCCTGTTTTGTCGCTTTTGCACATGGTTCAAATGATGTTGGTAATGCGATCGCGCCTTTGGCAGTTATAGTTTATATTTTTAATACCAATACAGTGCCGATTAGTAACTTAGATATTCCTCAATGGGTTTTAATCTTAGGTGGTTTAGGTATCGTTGGTGGGCTAGCAGTCCAAGGGAAAAATGTCATTACTACTGTCGGCGAGAATATTATTACTTTAGTCCCCAGCACGGGTTTTTGTGCCGAAATTGCCACAGCTACCACGATTTTAATTGCTTCTCGTATTGGTTTACCTGTTTCTACCTCTCATGCTTTGGTGGGGAGTGTCATCGGTATTGGCTTGATTTCTAGTAATCAAAAAGTACGTTGGTCAACTATGAAATCTGTGGTTTTAGCCTGGGTAGTCACTCTTCCCGTAGCAGCAATTTTAAGTGCAGTTATTTTTTCTTTACTGTTATTACTGCCTTGGTTTTAATAAAAGCTTTAAGCTATAAGTTATAAGCTATAAGCTTTTAAGACATTTTACTTATTACTTATTACTTAATTATGACTACTATTAGATCATCTTCAGCTAAACCGAAACTTCCTCCTACTGTCAAAACTCCAGTAATTTTGGTAATGATTCAGGTAATACTTGATCAATTTGGCACATTAGAAAAGTATCACAAAAAGTATGGAGAAATCTTTTATTCTCCCAAATCTCAGTTAACACCTCCTTCTGTGATTTTCAGTAATCCTCAAGGAATTGAAAAGGTTTTTACTGCCGATCCGAATTTGTTTGAAGTTAGTCAACAATCCAACGCCCCAATTAAAGTTTTATTAGGAGAAAATTCGCTCGTATTGTTAGATGGAATTAAACATCAAAGACAGCGTAAGCTTTTAATGCCACCTTTTCATGGAGAAAAAATGAAAAGCTATGGTCAAACTATGGTGGATATTACTAAAGAAGTGATTTCTCAGTGGCAAGTTGGACAAACTATTTGTATTCGCGATTATACTCAAGAAATTTCTTTGCGCATTATTTTACGTACTATTTTTGGTTTAGATAGAAGCAAAACAGATGCTCACGAAACTAACAAGAATTATGATCGCTTGCAAAAAATTTTAGTTGATTATTTGGATACATTTAACTCTCCCTTAAATTCCTTTTTTCTCTTTTTTCCAGCACTGCAAAAAGATTTAGGCGCATTAACTCCTTGGAGTAAGTTTTTAGCACAACAACGTCAGATCAAAGAAATACTGCAAGCAGAATGCGATCGCCGTCGCCATAATCCTGATGCTATGGGGGAAGATATCCTCAGTTTATTACTGGAGGCGAGATATGAAGATGGTCAACCGATGAGTGATCAAGAGATACAGGATGAATTATTGACTATGCTATTTGCAGGACACGAAACTACTGCTAGTTCTTTGGCTTGGTCTTTTTATTGGCTACATCGTCTACCAGAAGTGGGGCAAAAACTACAAATTGAGTTAAATTCTGTATATGAAAGTGCCGAGTTTAATGATATTGCTAAACTTCCCTATCTCGGTGCAGTAATATCAGAAACTTTGAGATTAAATCCTGTAGTGGTATTTGTTGGTCGTCAATTAAAACAACCTTTTGAATTAATGGGATATCAGTTTGAACCTGGAACATCTCTATTGCCCTCTATTTATCTTACTCATCAACGGGAAGATATTTATCCTGAACCTAAAAAATTTAAACCTGAAAGATTCTTGACAAGACAATTTTCTCCCTATGAATTTCTGCCTTTTGGTGGGGGAAATCGTCGTTGTTTGGGTTATGCTTTTGCATTATTGGAAATGAAATTGGTTTTAGCCACGATCATGTCTGAGGTGGAATTAGAATTACTTGATAATCGTCCTCTACAATCCACTCGTCGTGGTTTTACCTTCTCTCCTGCGGGGGGAGTAAAAATGCGGGTTAAGAAAACGTAAGTTTGATAAGTGTTTTAACTGTTCTAACTGATAAGTTTTATGTATTCTTTACGTATTAAAGTTTAATCTTAATCATAAATTTACCTATAAATTTTTAACGTAAGTAATTATTGTAATTAATCAAATATTTCTCTTAAGCAACCAACTAAATAATTTTAAATTAGCTATTGACTAAAGATTAATTACCTTTATTAAAAACTTACAAATTTTTATAGTTATGATTGAACTTTTATATTTCGCTTCTCAAATTCAATGTGGTGCTGGCGGTGCTTTTTTAAATATTAAAGTTGATATTTATCAAAATCAAGCATTAGTTAAAACTATGATGGTAGAGGAACGTGTGTTACTACCTGTTAATTCTGTCAATGATTTAACGTTTAAATATAGTATCGTTAATAATACTACTCGCTGTAGTTTGGCTACTCCAAGTCAACAGTTATTAGCTCCTACAGATTCAGTTCCTAACATTCCTGGAGTTTATGACCAACAATCAATTCAGACAATGTTAAACGGTTTAAATGACTATGAAGAGTTATTCTTAGTTGAGCTTGGTACAACTAACAAAACTAGTGCTGCTTTCGATTTACAAGATGTAGTTTTTATAGTTAATAATAACCCTTCTGTGTCTCAAGTTTTTGCTGATTAATATCTAGTTTTGACATATTCTTGAGCAGCAGTAAAATCTTTAATTTTGTCATCAAGAGTAGCAGCTAAAACATCATCCAAAATTTGTTTATATAATGGCCCTGGAGAAAAACCCATATCTTTTAAATTATTACCATCTAATAATGGCTTTACTTGAGATAATTTAGTTAGATATTGCCAAACCAAACGGCGAATATTTTTCTCGCTTCTAGCAGCAAATAAAATCAAACCTAAAGGTTTATAAACATGGAGTAACTGATAAATTTGACTGGGAAAATTACACCTAGCCAACTTGTCAGTAACTTCTGTTTCTAATATTTCTAATTGTTGAATTCGTTGCAGACTATCTTTAGGTAACTGAAGGTTATTAGCCACTATAATCCTGTCTGTAGTTTGAAGATGAGCAATTAAAACTTCTAACCTAATTAACCAGTGTTGTGACTGAGATTGAGGTTCAAGACAAGATAACCATTTAGAAACATAATTTAATTGCCATTCTAGGTCAGGAGTTAAGATTAAATCTTGATGCAAACAACTTAAAGCATTTAATTTAGCGAGCAATTTTAAGGCAGACTGCCAATAAGAAGCTTGTAAAATATATTTCAATTCTGCCCGTAATCTGGTAGTTAAAGCAGGGGCTTGGCGATCGCTAATCCTTAACTGTTCATAAACTCCACTTTTGATGGCATAGTGGATATATTCTTCGGTTTGAGGTTCGATAATAAAGCCTAAACGCACAGCAAATCTAACTGCCCGATAAATACGGGTAGGATCTTCAATAAAGCTATTGGCATGAAGCACACGAATCTGACGGGAATATAAATCTACTAAACCGCCAAAGAAGTCTAATAAATCACCTTTACGAGAAAATTCGCCCTTTTTGGGCAGAGTTAAACGGACTGCTAGAGCGTTAATGGTAAAATCTCGACGGTATAAATCCTGACGAATTGAACTGGCTTCTACTTGAGGATTAGCTGCGGGATAAGGATAGAATTCGGTACGGGCTGTGGCAATATCAATTAAAAGATTTCCCAACACAGGATCTTGATGCCAAAATAAGGCTGCCGTTTGAAACTCCCCATGAATAGAAAGGTTTACTTTAGGATACATAGCTTGAATTGCTTCAGCTAATTCTACACCTGCTCGTTCATCGTTAGAACGATGGTAGCCATCAACCACTAAGTCTATATCTTGTAAGAGTAAAGGTTCGTTATTATCATTGAGCAAAACATCTCTAACACCTCCTCCCACTAAATAAAGATTCCAACCCCTTTGCTGGGCTGCTTGGGTGACTTCTTGTAGTAATTGCCAAATAGCAGGTTCTAAGCGGTTTTGCAGCGTGGGCAGTAGATGGGAAGTTAAAGTTATTTTGGCACTCGTTTCTTGAGACTCATGACGTTGATCGTGTAGCTGCCGTAAAACATCAGTACGAGTTACAATTCCAATTAATTCCCCCTCTTCCAAGATAGGTAATCTGCCAACATCGTAAGTCACCATCAAAGCTTCGATTTCGGGTAAAGGTGTATTAGGGGTAATAGTTCTCAGATTGCGACTCATATAGCCTTTTACGGGGGCATGATCAAAACCATGATGAAAAGCCAAATCCAAATCGCGACGCGAAATAATCCCTACCAAGCGATCGCTCTCATCAACTACTGATAATCCTGAATGACCATAGCGAAATAAGATTCTTTGTGCCTGTTCAATAGTAGTATCAGGGCGAATAGTTCTCACAGGGGAAGACATTAAATCTCTGGCGGTAGGAGGGTGGGGAATTTGTGATTCTAGCTCGATTAATAACTCTTGAAAAAGTTGTTTGGGTTGGTCTGTTTGAATAGACATCGAAGCTGCTTGAGCATGACCACCACCACCAAAAGGACTAAAAAGCTGATTGAGATTAGTTTCCGTTAAACGCGATCGCCCAATTACTACTAGTTTATGACTCTGGCTTTTTGGATACTGATGACCTAATAACAAAACATCACTTTCTGTCAGATCGATTAACCTGGCTGCCAAAGCCGATAAACCAGGGACAAATTTATCCGTTTGCAATAAGACAGAAGCTACTGTATAACCCTGCACCGTAGTTCGTTGTAAATTATCTAAAGCTTCCTTGAGTAAATCCTGCAATTGCGTAGATAAGCCTGGTTCAACATATTCCGAAATAATTGAGACATTTGCCCCCATCTCCATCAACCAAGCGATCGCTTTTGCATCACGAGGAGTAGTTTGATCAAAAGTTAATGAACCAGTATCGACATGAATACCCAAAGCCATCGCTGTCGCTTCAAAAGTCGTTAAAGTAATATTCTGCTGCTGTAACAATTCCACAATATAGGTAGTAATTGCCCCCACTGCTTCAGTATGAATTTCAGTCACAGGAATATCAGACTCCAGATCGACATGGTGATCATAAACCTCAATACGTTCAAGCTGAGGTAAATTAAACCATTCTGCTGCTTGTCCCAGGCGATCGCTTTTTTGGGTATCGACTATATAAATAGAAGTTAGCACTTCAGGTTTAATACTTCGCATTTCCGCCAGATCAAACTCATCTCGATATAGTGCTAAAAAATTCTTGACCGTTGGATGTGCGCCACCAGTTAAAATAATTTTTGCTCCCGATTTTAACCGAGACAAACCAATTGCCGATCCTAAAGCGTCAAAGTCTACTGTTTGATGACACAAAATTACATCCATCTTTTATACCTTAGTCTAAATAGAAAACTTGAATTTTGAGATGAGGAGTCAGGAGTCAGGAGTCAGAAGTCAGAATGAAGACTTTATAATTTTCTTGATAGCAAAAATTTTATAGATACAAAAAAATGAAATTCAATATTAAATATTCACTACCGTCGCTTGTTAATAATCTTACTGTTTCGATTATTGCTTTAATTGCGACAGTTTCTTTCTGGGTGATGCCTGCTTGGAGTGCCGATTATAATAAACAGGTATTAACCGATGCCGATTTTTCCCATCAAGATTTAACCGATGCCAGTTTTGATCATAGCAATTTGCGAGGCAGTAACCTCAGTTTTGCTAAGGCATCAGGAGTACGTTTTTTTGGGGCTAATTTATCTAGAGCTAATCTAGAAGGCGCAGACCTCCGCAATGCTAGTTTAGAATCAACTCGTCTGACTAACGCTAACTTGACTAATGCCAATTTAGAAGGGGCATATCTAACTAATGCTATGTTACAGGAAGCTACGATTACAGGTGCTGATTTTACAGGGGTATTGCTTAGTCCCACGACTGAAAAACAGCTATGTGAGCGAGCTAGTGGCACTAATCCCACTACAGGCAGAAATACTAAAGATACTTTATTTTGTCCCTAGTGATTACTAATTACTATTTTTCAAGGAACATAAGTTTTTTCGGTTTGGGAAGAGCAATGCTTGGGCGAAATAACATCTTGTAGAAGAATATGCAACAATCAGAATCCAAAATTGCGCTACTGATCGATGCAGATAACGCCCCTGCATTCAAAATTGAGGCAATCGTGTCTGAAATCGCAAAGTACGGAGTTGCCAATATTCGTAAAGCTTACGGAAACTGGAAAAGCCCTGCACTGAAAGCTTGGGAGGAGTGTTTACACGAATACGCTATTCGCCCCGTCCAACAGTTCGACTATACGAAGGGCAAAAATGCAACCGATGCTGCAATGATTATTGATGCAATGGATTTACTGTATACACAAAACTTGGATGCTTTCGCAATTGTGTCGAGTGATTGTGACTTTACTCCTTTAGTAATGCGAATTCTGACAAATGGTTTGAAAGTTTATGGATTTGGTGAGAAAAAAACACCTTTGCCTTTTGTTTATGCGTGTTCGACATTTTTGTATCTCGAAACTATCGATCAAGTAGTAAATTCTGAGGAGTCTTACAAAATTTCTGCAAGTGTTAAGAAAACTGCTAAAGAATTGAAGCAAGATACCAAATTAATCAGTTTATTGAGAGGAGCTGTTTCAAGTACTTTGGATGATGATGGTTGGTCAAATTTAGCAGAAATTGGTGGACACATAGCAAATCAGGCATCTTTTGATCCACGCAACTACGGATATGCAAAACTGAGTGGCTTGTTTGAAGCTATTGACTTATTTGAGATTCAGCGAAAGAATAAGGCAGTCTATGTGAGAAGCAAGCAAAAAAACAACAATCCTCCAAAAACGTAGTAGCGAAGTTGTTAATGAGTTTGCTGTATGCTTTAAAACTTCAGATTAAGGCGGTTGAGGGTGGTACTGTCACGATTGAGACTTTGAAATGGAGCAAGTGCGATCGCCGATCTTATTAAGTTGGGTTAAACTATTGCCAAAAACAACACAAGCATGGAAGTTAGCGATCTATCAATCAACCCTCCAAGCTAAAATAAGAAGAGAAAGTCGCAATAAAATCAAACCTATGACAGTTCGCCAACGACGTTACAGCCAAGAAGAATTAGCTCGACGCGGGCAAGAACTCTATGAATCTCATATTCGGCAACAAGTCGAAGTTAACAACGAAGGCAAAATCGTGGCGATTGATATTGAAACTGCGGACTTTGAGGTTGCTGAAAACGTTGTGCCTGCGACTAACCGCCTGTTCGAGCGCAATCCTGATGCTCAACCTTGGGTCATCCGTATTGGTCATCGTGCCGTTTATCACTTCGGGGCGCGGAGTCTGATGTTCAGCAAATAATGATATTTTTCGATATCGATCAAACTCTAATTAATCACCAACAGGCTCAAGACACAGCAGCTTTATTGTTTTGGCAGAGATTTTCGTCTTTATTACCCCATACCTCAGAAGAGTTTTGTCACTGTTGGCAAATTATCATGGAGAAACACTTTGCTACTTTTATGCAAGGAGAAATTACCTTTATTGAACATCGCCGTAGACGCATGAGAGAACTATTTCAGGAGGCGGAGTTATATCTTGCAGATGATGAAGCAGACGAGAGATTTGCTATTTATCTACAGCATTATGAAGACAATTGGACATTATTTGATGATGTTTTGCCTTGTTTAAATACCTTATCAAATCGTAGGCTTGGCATTATTTCCAATGGCAATACTGAGCAGCAGACAAAAAAGTTGTGTCAAACAGAGATTGCAAAGCGATTTGAGATCGTTGTTGTGTCTGAGGAGGTTGGGGTATCTAAACCAAGACCAGACATTTTTCTAGAGGCTTGTCGTCGTGCCAAAGTTAAAGCACAACAATGTCATTATGTTGGTGATAGCTTACAAAATGACGCATTAGCAGCTAAAGCAGTCGGGATGCAAGGCATTTGGTTGAATCGAGAAGAGTCACGTTGTTCTCGGACGGCAATACCAGTAATTAAGAATCTTGGTGAATTAATCGAAGTAGCCAGTTAATAACCAGGATATTATGTTGCAAAACTTTAAGTTAAATTTAAGGTTTATTTAATATTTATGGTAGTTTTTTTATTGTATAGGAACTTACTTTATGCTCACGAACCATAAGCTACAATGCGATTATGAAAAACATCAATATAGAGTCTAAGATCATACATACAGTCTGGTCTTCTGTAGATGCTATTAACAAAAATACCCTGCTACAGTTGAGCGATACAGACTTAATACATCAAATTGTGAATCACGCAGATAAGGGTTCAACTTTGAGTGGTGAAGAAAGACAGTCTTTGATCGATTATATTAACACGAAAGTAGTGTTAATTAGAGATATAGCGGAATCATGAAGATATTTTACGGATAGTGGTCAAAAACCAAGAGCCAAGAGCTTAAATTATTCATAAGTTTGGCAATAATGTCACAATAGAAGTAATTAAGTAAGATCATTGTGACCTGGAGTCCAATTTATAGAACCACTTGTGAATCTAATCGCTTCTACTTCTGAGTTAAATCCGCAAGCATTATTTCCTTTTGAACTAGATAAATTTCAACAAAAGGCGATCGCAGCCCTCGTAGCAGGAAAATCTGTAGTTATTTGCGCTCCTACAGGTTCAGGCAAAACTGTAATTGGCGAATACGCTATTTATCGCGCTCTCTATCATGGTAAGCGTGTTTTTTACACCACACCTCTTAAAGCTCTTTCTAACCAAAAATTTCGAGATTTTCAGGAACAATTTGGAGCAGACGATCCCCATAAAATCGGCTTGTTGACGGGAGATATTATTATCAATCCCAATGCTGCGGTAGTGGTAATGACCACAGAAATTTTCCGCAATATGCTCTACGAGACTCCCATTGGACAGTTAGGAACAACTCTAGAAAATGTAGAAGCAGTAGTTTTGGATGAATGTCACTATATTAGCGATCGCTTTCGGGGAACAGTTTGGGAAGAATCGATTATTTATTGCCCTCCCCAGATCCAGTTGGTTGCCCTGTCAGCTACCATTGGTAATCCTCAAGAATTAACGGATTGGATTACTCAGGTGCGTAATTCTCATGGGAACAAGCAAAAATATGAATGTGAATTAATTAACTCTAATTTTCGTCCTGTACCTTTAAGATATTACTTTTGCGATCGCCGAGGAATTAACCGACTTTTAAATCAAAACGGCACTCAAATTAATCCACAACTTAAAGTTACCCGTCAAGGACAAAAACCTAAACGGCTTAAAACTAAAGACTGCCCGAAAATCTATCAAGTGGTGCAGGAACTTCAGGCAAAGGATATGCTACCTGCTATATATATTATTTTTAGTCGTCGTGGTTGTGAGCAAGCGGTAGATACTTTAGATGGTTTAGATTTAGTTACCCCCGAAGAAGGACAGGAAATTGAAAATATTTTGCTTTATTTCTTCTTAGCCAATAATTTAGAATTGCAAACGGCATTATTACAAAATTTTGCTGAGTCTAATGGCGAATTAACTGCTTTATTGCGAGATTATTTAGCAGCTAACGAGCAGGCAGAAGTCAAATTAGCTCAATATCTTACTGCTGATCCCAATCAAAAATATTTACTTTGGCAATTTTTGTGTGCCAATTCTCAGATTGCGAGAATCGAGCAAATTGAACCACTGATGCGAGGAATTGCTTCCCACCACGCAGGACTATTACCAGCCTGGAAAGAACTAGTAGAGAGACTATTTGAACTGGGATTAGTTAAAGTTGTCTTTGCTACTGCTACTTTAGCTGCTGGGATCAATATGCCTGCTCGCACGACAGTTATGTCTGCTCTTTCTAAACGCACTGATGGCGGACATAGTATGCTTAGTCCTTCAGAGTTTTTGCAGATATCAGGTAGGGCTGGCAGAAGAGGCAAAGATAAAGTCGGTCATGTAGTGACGGTGCAAACTCCCTTTGAGGGGGCAAAAGAAGCAGCATTTTTAGCGACTTCCGAGGCTGAACCTTTAAGAAGCTGGTTTACCCCTTCCTATGGTATGGTCTTAAATTTACTACAAAAATATAGTTTGTCTGAAGTCAAAGAACTTTTAGAAAGAAGTTTTGCCGAATATCTCTCTCAAAAAAGACTAGCTCCCGAACAAATGGCGATCGCCGAAATTACCACGGAGTTAGCCAAGTTAGATGTCGCCTTAGCTGCTATCTCCCCAGCACAACTAACTAGTTATCAAAAATTACGGGAAAGGGCAAAAGAAGAACAGCGGTTATTAGACATCTTGCAACAACAAGCAGAAGCTACTCGTAAAAGTGAAATTAAACTGTTAATTTACCAAATTCATCCTGGTAGAATTATCGGTCTTAAGGGCAAGCATATTCGGGTTAATTCGCCCCTAGCAGCCGTATTAGTAGCTAAACTGCCAGGCTCAGGTAAAGCTCCGAATTTACTATGTTTAGGAATAGATAATTATTGGTATATTGCAGCCCATAGCGATGTTGCAGAAATCAACGAGGGAACTTTAACCCCAGTCGAAATAGCAGCAATTCCTCAACCTTCCCTAGATAATGTTCAGTTAGGAAAATGGGTTGCAGGAGATGAAATAACAGCGATCGCAACTAAGCAAATTAGCAATTATCTAATTCCCATTCCACCTGCACCTGAAGTCCTTGCTCAACAACTACAATTAGAGCAAATCCAACAACAGATCGAGGCGCATCCTGTCCAACAAGTGGATAATCCGAATCGTTTACTCAAAAAACACAGTAAACGGATACAACTACGGGACAAACTCCACATAACTCAAATTAAATATCAAAAACAAAAATTAAATCAATCTTACTATTGGGAAGAATTTCTCAATTTGATTGCTGTTTTACAAGAATTTGCTGCTTTAGAAGAATATACGCCCACCTTCTTAGGACAAGCTGCTGCCACTATTCGGGGCGACAATGAACTCTGGTTAGCTTTAGTCTTTGTTTCAGGAGAACTAGAACATTTAGAACCCCATCACCTAGCAGCCACCATTTCCGCCTTAATTACCGAAACTCCCCGTGCCGATGTTTGGTGTGACTTTCCCCCACCCACAGAAGTACTAGAAGCTTTAGGAGTCAAAAAACGGGATTCTGATCCCTCAGAGGATACTGCTGGTTCACCCCTAAGAGAGATTCGCACTCGTCTATTTCAGGCACAACGTCGTCATGGAGTTAGTTTACCCGTTTGGCGGGAATATGAATTAGTGGGATTATGTGAAAAGTGGGCATTAGGTATGGACTGGAACGAATTATGTGAGAGTGTGAGTTTGGCAGAAGGAGATATTGTCAGAATGTTGCGCCGTACTGTTGATGTCCTCTCTCAAATTCCTCAAATTCCTAATATTTCGACAACTTTATCTAATAATGCCAAGGAAGCTACGGCGATGATGAAACGTTTTCCAATTTAACAAGCTATTAGCCATTCGTGACAAGTTAAGAGACTACGCTGTTTGTCAATCGGTTTTAGGCACTAGGCTTTTGAGATGTTTTTCATGAGCTTTAACTCTTTATTAGACTAAATCCGATCAAAACTGCCAGGAAACTGAACCAATTACGGTAAAGGGATCGCCTGGTCTAAGATATTCTCTCTCCTCTTCACTCGACCTAATATAATCTACATCAAAAAGATTTTGAAAGTTGAGGTTGGCTTGCCAATTATCTTGACGATAGAAAATTGCAGCATCGGTACGGACATAACTGGGTAACGTAAAAGTATTATCTAAGTCTCCTTGGCGATCGCCAACAAAAAAGACTCCCGCACCTAATCCTAATCCTTGTAAGCTTCCCTGCTGAATTTGATAACTCGTCCACAAACTCGCGCTATTTTCAGGAACGTTTATTAATTTATTGCCGACAGCAATGTCGTTATCTTCGGTAATTTCGGCATCGGTATAAGCGTATGCAGCAATAACCTTCCAACCAGGTAAAACTTCCCCCGCCAGATCTAATTCAATTCCCCGACTGCGAACTTCTCCCGCAGCAATACTAAAATCTGGGTTATCAGGATCCGTAGTAGCAAAATTAGTGCGATCGATTTGATAGAAAGCTAAAGTAGTAGCCAATTTTTTGTTCAGAAATTCTCCTTTAACTCCCAATTCGTATTGAGTACCAGTCGAAGGTTCAAGGATATCACCATCAACGGTAGTGGAATTAAAGGGATCGGGATTAAATGAGCTGCTATAGCTGGCATATAAAGAAATAGGTTCAATTGGTTGATAAACTAAACCAACGCGGGGACTCAATCTTTCTTGAGATTGTTCGGCAGTAAGATCTTCGGTAAAATCAATTGACTTTTGGTCATAAATATCCAAACGTCCTCCAGCTAAAAACTTGAACTGTTTGGAAATAGAGATTTGGTCTTGCAAATAAATACCAAGTAGATCTGCTCTGGTATTTTCGTCACGAGCATCAAATGAAGTTAGATCTTCAGGTTGGATATCGGGAACAGGATCGGCTTCTTGGGTAAAGACATCAATTAGAAATACGGGATCTTCTGGTAATCTGCCTTGTCTTCCTACGGTGGTAGCCCGATCTAAATCTACTCCAGCTAAAAGCTGATGCTCGACTTTTCCCGTAGTAAACTCACCAACAACATTGGTTTGTAAGCTGTAGTTTTCATAGATATCATTATTTCGGCGAAATCCTCTTTCTAATAGCCCCGAATCATCAATCAATAACGAATCTAAACTAAAATTAGATGTCTTCGACGAAACCAAGCGAAAACTATTGCGGAGTTTCCAGCGATCGCTAAAACGATGTTCTAATTGATAGCCAGCACTAATTTGTTCTAATTTATACTCATCATCAGGCTGTTGAAAAATGCGGTCATAAGGAATATCGGCAACACCATCACCAATAGCCACAATACCGCGATCAAATGGTCTAGCTTCATTGATATAGTTGAAATCTATCAGTAAATCGGTGTTCTTGCCAATTTGCCAGCTAATAGTGGGGGCGAGAGATAAACGGGTTGTATCTTGGTCAAAATCACGGAAACCATCATTAACTTCAAAGTTAGCATTTAAACGATAAAGTAATTTCTGCTCAGAATCGATCGCATCAGAAAAATCAAAACTAGACTGAAATAAACCAAAGCTACCTAATTCTAAATTCGTTTCGGCAAAAGGTTCTTTTAAAGGCTTTTTCGTCACCAGATTAACGATACCGCCAGGTTCGAGATTGCCATATAAGATTGAAGCGGGCCCTTTTAAAACTTCAATCCGTTCTAATCTTTCTAAACTGGGAAATCCTTGTCCAAAAGCACCTTGGCGAAATCCATTAACTAAAGTGGTATCTTGAGCAAAACCGCGAATTACAAATCTTTCTGTAGTACCGCCAAAACTATCCCCCGAACTAACTCCACTGACATTACGTAGTGCATCTTCTAATCGGTTAGCTTGTTGGTCTTCAATCACTTGTTGTGGTACAGCTTGAATTGACTGGGGGATATCCTTTAAAGGAGTATCAGTGCGAGTGGCTGTAGTAGAGTCGGGAACAGCATAATCGTCTGCGTCTTCTTCTCCTTCACCAGTGGCAATCACTTCTATCTCTTCATCTGGCGTTTGTTGTGCTGTGGCTTTGGTTGTAATATTTAAAACTAAATTTTGCGATGATGGTACTACTTCCGCGCTTGGTACTTGTCTTTCTCCTGTAATGGTTAAGCGAATACTACTGTCATCTATGGCAGTAAGCGTAACTGACTTAATCCCTGGTGCGGGGTTGTTTTCTCTAAATTCATTCCCCGATGGTAAAGTCAAAGTTGCATCTGTAAGTTCGATGATTAAGTTATTCCCAACCGGTAAAATTAACGGAACTAATTTTTGCTCTCCTGCTGCGGTTTTTAGAATTACTTCTAATCCTTGATCCGTTTGATTAACCTGTACTCCTTCAACCCTGGTAATCCCTTGAGCAATTAAATTATGGCGATCGCTCTTTTTTGTCTCCCAGTCTTTCTTCTCTGAGGCGATCAAGCCTTTTTTTTGCCAATATTTATGATTAATATTATCTTTACTTTTTGCTACTGCTAAATCACATAGCCCACACATCATTGCTATAGCAATTAAAATACAGCACAAATTATTGTTCCACAACTGAAATCGATAATAAAATTTCACTCTTTCTCTCTTACTAATAATAATTATTCTCAAGTATTTTACAATACATCATTTATTAATAATTTTTACGGAGACTTTGCGCCTCAGAGGGAATATTTTGCGCCCTAGAAGGAATTAGAGGAGTAGGTAGTAGGTAGTAGGTAGTAGGTAGTAGGTAGTAGTTAGTGGGTAGTAGGTAGTAGGTAGTAGGTAGTAGGTAGTAGGTAGTAGGTAGTAGGTAGTAGGTAGTAGGTAGTAAAAAAACGTCCTAACATTCTCTAGTATTGCTATACAATACGAAGTTCATCTTTTTGGAGGAAATAGATCGTCAAAATAGATAACAAATATAACGTGCATGGTATAAATTAGTTAATTTCAATCTAAATTGAACATGAACAATCCAACAAATATAGATAAAACTAGAATCAAAGCTTTGTTTAAAGAGGCTCTTGTTGAAGTAATAGAAGAAAATCAAGATTTAGCTCTACGGCGGGAAACCCCGCGCTGTAACGCAGGTCAGCGTCGGGATGAAAGCCGTTAATGAAAAATTATTGAGGAACTTGTTGATTCTCAATGTAGTTCTTTAATACAGATATTGTTACCCCACCGCACGAAGCTATGAAATAAGACTCATTCCATAGTACTTTTTTCCAATAAATCTTGTTGATCTCTTCTGAAAACTCTTGTCTCAAACGCCTACTAGTAATTGATTTGATATTGCCGACAAATTTGGGTAACTCTAACTGTGGGTAGTATTGGAAAAGCAAGTGAATGTGATTGTCTTCACCATTAAATTCAATCACCTTACAGTCCCATTTACCACACAAATCAGCTACAACCTCTGTTAATCGGTTAATCATTTCGCCAGTTAAAACCCTTTTTCTATACTTGGTTGTCAACACCAAATGAGCTTTTAAATCAGATACAGACCTGGCACTAGAAACAAAATCGTTTTTCATTATTTTTTATGCTACAATCACTGTAGCTTATTTTAACAACGTTGACTGTGATTTATAATTACCAATACCGACTAAAACTAACTACAGAGCAAAAGCTTGTCTTAAATGACTGGCTTCGTATTTGTCGTTATTGGTACAACCGTCAGCTAGGAGAAAGATTTGAATGGTGGGAAAGAAATCGTAGCTACATTGATAGATGCCCATTAATATGTCATTTAACTGAGCTTAAAGACAAACCTGGGTTCTACAGACAGAAAAAGCAGTTACCCCTAATCAAGCAAGATTTGCTTTCTGTGGGTTGGAGTGGCGAATTACTAGACTTCAATTCTGTGCCATCTCAAACACTACAAGAAGTGTGCAAAAGAGTAGAACTAGGCTTTAAACGCTACATAACTGGAGACAGTAATGGGAAACGCAGTGGCAAGCCGAGATATAAAAACACCGCGCGTTTTAGGTCGATGATGTTTGAAGGTGTAAGACTTCATTCTTGCTCAATCGGTGGTAAATGGTTGTATGTATCATTACCCCTGATTGGAATTATCAATGTCCGTCATCATCGCCCACTACCTGACGGCGCAGTTTTAAAGCAAGCTCAGGCAATCAAAAAAGCTGATGGATGGTACATTAACTTGAGGCTTCAAGATAACTCAATTCCCGATTTCAAATCAGATATTACTCCTACTTGGGACAACTCAATAGGTATGGATGCAGTACTGCACGAAGATGATTATCTAGCTACATCCGAAGGCTTTAAATTACCTAGTCTTAAGTCATTCAGAAAGTCTCAAAATAAACTAGCTAAAATATCAAAACGCAAGTCTTCTAAGAACAAAGGTAGTAAATCAAGACGTAAACTAGCCAAATACGAAGCTAAGATACATCAACAAATAGCTAGAGCAAGAATTGACCATGCCTATAATACCGCCCATGCGCTACTAAAAACGGGTAAAAAAGTTTTCTTTCATGAAAAGCTTAATCTTTCTGGATTAAGCAGAAAGAATAAACCCAAGCAAGATGAATTGGGTAATTACTTACCCAACGGAAATACAGCTAAGTCAGGACTCAACAAGTCGTGGGCAGATGCTGCATTTGGTCAGTTTTTCAACATACTGAAGTTCAAAGCTGAAAAAGCTGGAGCTTCGGTGATACCTGTAAATCCTCAATATACTTCAATGCTGTTGCCATACAAAGACGAGTTTGTCTTTACTGATTGCAGCATCAGAGAATATTGGGACGAAGAATTAAAGCTCTTGATTGACCGCGACATATCTGCGGGATTAAACGTCAAGAGGGTCGGGCTGGACTTGTTCCCGACCATAAGTGCGATTCGTTTCTCATAAACCTCTTCGGAGGGGGACTGAGAGCTTCTGTTGAGTAACCTTTACGGGTAGAGTTCGCACTTTAATCCTCAACAGATGACAACTACATAACCATGTTGGTGAGTTGACCCTACCGAGCTATCACCATAGCAGAGACAGTAGGGGGAAAAGAATAACAACATTCTTAACTTAAATGATACAAGTCCAACCACTCAGACGCAAAGTGAAAAGCAAAACCCTTACGGTAGCGACTGGTCATCAATCCGTAAAGCAGGGGGACGATGGAAATAAGACTGCTAGCCTAATGCGGTTTTACCATTGGCAAGCTCTCACGGTGAACAAGGTCTAAGGAATTGACTGAATTGTCCCAAGGGATAACCAGCGAAAAGGCTTAATGCGCTGGGAGTCCTAAAAAGGCATGAAGAACGCTATAAGCGGTCTTTGACAGGTAAGCTCCAATTTATAATGAGAGTTTTGCGTTACCTAAAACGGGCAAATAGATTCCCATCTAAAAGAGCAAACAAATGGTATGTGGAACGAAGTAAATCAACTGTCTTTCTCAAGTAAAAGGTCGAAAACTTGAGTAATCAACCAAGATGCAAAATCTAGTTTTATTCGCTAGGGGACAGTTGATAGAGATAGAGTCAGAAGCCAATGACTCTTTGTAATGAAGAGTATATGCAGACGGACTCACGATAAAACGGAAAGATAGAGACACAAGTAAAAGTGTAAATGTCATGGACAACGTTGAATTTATTCGACAAGAGTATGAATGGTCAGAACTTCCCTGGAAGAAATTCGAGAAAGTTCTGTATAAGCTTCAAAAGCGTATCTATCAAGCGTCAAAACGTGGCGATGTCAAGAATGTAAGACGACTCCAAAAACTACTACTAAAATCCAGAAGTGCAAAACTTATCTCGGTACGGAAGGTAACACAAGATAACCAGGGTGCTAAAACGGCAGGTGTGGATGGGATTAAAAACCTATCCCCAAAAGAACGTTTCAAACTGGTTGATAAAATCACCTTGAGTTCCAAAGCGTCACCTGTAAGACGTGTATTCATACCCAAACCAGGGAAAGACGAAGAAAGACCTTTGGGAATACCTACAATGTACGACCGAGCAGTGCAATGTCTCGTTAAAATGGCACTTGAGCCAGAATGGGAGACTAAGTTTGAACCAAACTCATATGGCTTCAGACCTGGACGTTCATGTCAAGATGCTATCAAGGCAATTTTTCTAGCAATCAAACAAAAATCAAAATTCGTTTTGGATGCAGATATTAGCCAATGCTTTGATAAAATCGACCATCGGAAATTACTCCAAAAACTAAATACCTACCCATCCCTACGTAGACAAATACGAGCTTGGCTAAAAGCTGGGATATGGCAGGACTACACATTTTCCGAAACAACTGAGGGTACACCGCAAGGTGGAGTGGCAAGTCCACTTTTAGCTAATATTGCCCTACACGGAATGGAAGAACGCATCAAGAAGTTTGCTGAAACCCTCGATATGAAAGATTATCGTGGAAAACAGCTAGGAAAAAGGGATAAAAGATTTTCTATATCCCTAATAAGATATGCGGACGATTTCGTTATCCTTCACGAAAAACATTCTGTTATACAAAGTTGCAGAGAAATTATCTCTGAATGGTTAAAAGACATTGGACTTGAACTCAAACCTAGTAAAACTAGATTAACTCACACCCTACACAATGTAGGCAAAGAAAAAGCTGGTTTTGACTTTCTCGGATTTCACATTCGACAATATAAAGTTGGTAAGTACACAAGTGGTAAAAATCCACACGGAAATCCACTAGGTTATAAAACTCTTATAAAACCCAGTAAAAAGAGCATTAACACACACTACTCAAAACTTGCAGACACCATCAATGCTGGAAAGTCACTCAAGCAAGAAAGGTTAATAGGAAAACTTAATCCCATAATTAGGGGATGGTGCAATTACTATTCCACAGTAGTAAGTAGTAAAGAGTTTGAGAAATTGGACGCACTAACTACATGGAAACTCTGGAAATGGGCTGTAAAAAGACATAACAACAAAGGAAAGAAATGGCTAAAAAGCAAATATTTCCAAAGAGAGTCAATTTACGATAAGAGCGAAAACAAGTTCAGTAGTAAAGATTGGATATTTGCCACAACCAAAGACGGGTTAATCAACGATAGACTTTACTATCATAGTGACACGAAATACAACCCATACGTCAAGGTCGAGGGTAAAAGTAGCCCATTCGATGGCAATCTAGTTTACTGGAGTTCGCGCATGGGTAAAAACCCACTCATGCCCCAAAGCAAAAGCAAGTTACTAAAAATTCAAAAAGGTAAATGCAATTGGTGCGGTCTAACATTCTTGCATGATGACGTAATTGAAACCGACCACATAATCCCGAAATCAAAAGGTGGAAAGGATTATTACAATAATCTTCAATTATTACATCAACATTGTCATGATAAAAAGACAGTGATTGACGGCTCAAACAAAGTCAACTTCAAACCAGTCAAACTTCCTGAAGGATGGCACTGGGAAGAAGGAATGTTAATCACATAAGTTCTGAGGCGTACTGATGATAACAGCCGTCTTATTGAGGAGCGGTATGCGGTGAAAATCGCACGTACCGTTTTGTAGAGCAGTGAAAGGGGTGACTCTTTCACTGACTTTAATAACGCCGTAAAGGGAATCAGGTAGTGGTTGCTTCTACTACCAATAGTACCTTGAAGGAAGTTCTGACTGCCTTACGAGGTTTTCAGAAGCCCGCACCGTACCGTCAGGTCGGTGTCGGGTAAGTCACTAAGTTCTATTTTAATAGATACTATCGAAGATATAGGACTGTCTCGTGCGATCGCAGAGGGAGAAAGAAGTAAAACTGTCACTAGAGAAGAAATCTTTGAGGTATTGAGTGAATAATAGTGAAAATTGCTTTGCTTCAGGATCGTCCCATAAACACTTTAGGATTTATGCCAAATTTTTTTCTAAATGCCGTAGCAAAACGACTTTGGCTGGAGTAGCCGACTTTTTTGGCTACCTGAGATACATTTAATTCTCGCTGCTGTAAAAGCTGTTTAGCGTATTCCATCCGTTGTTGATAGAGATAACCAAATACGGTTGTGCCGAATAGCTGTCGAAAACCCCGTTTAAGGGCGCATTCATTTAAACCAATTTCTTGAGCTAAGTTGCTTAAAGAGGGAGGATTATCAAAGCGATCGCCTAAAATTTGTCTAGCCCGATTAAGACGCTCGCGATCTGCCGATTTAAGAAAATATTGGTTTTGTTGCTCACCATTTTCTGTAATCTGTGATAATTGTAGTGCCATTAGTTCCCAGACTTTGCCTTCTAAATACATCCGTGCGATCGCGCCTTGATAAGGACAATTTAAGATTTGTTGTAATGCGATCTGCATCTTCGGAGTTATTGAGCCAGAAACCACAAAGTAGGGTTGTTCTTCTGTTCTAAATAGTTTGTCCCAATTGACATTAAGATCTCGATCATCTTCTCCCCAGAAATCCATGACTAATTCGGGTTCGATGTGCATACTTACGCTGGTAATTGGTTGCTGGTGAAATTGTTGCCACTTTTCAGCTACCGCTAGCCCACTACCGCAAAATATAGTTTGTCCTGCACCTATACAACTATCTCGATCACAGTTTTGTCCGCTCATTTGAAAACACATTTCCAGGGGATGAAAGCGATCGCCCTGTTGTATGATCGCGCGATCGTGGAGTTGATACTGTTCGATGTTTATTTCTAACCCAGGGCGTAATTGAATCAAACGAGAATAACCTTGTCCTAGTTGTGATGGATATGCGTAGGTCAGATCAAAACGATCAATTTGGGATGAATTAGCTTTAATTTCTGTAAACAGATCGCAGTAGTCTGCTTGTGAAATAGTGATGGTCATGAACTTTTAGGGTTTAAAAATTTCCTGTTTGACTGAATGAGCTTCTACTTTTTGGCGTGTAAGCCAGATGGGACGTAATTGTTTGTCAGCGAATAATTTTAATTGTTGGTTAGAGTTAGTAGAATTTGGTTGAGTGCTATTGCCATAAGTATTTAATGCCATTGCCTTGACTGGCTGGGAAAACTCAACGGCAGCCACGAAAGAATCCCCTTCAAATGCTTGAAAACGTTTACTGTCTTCCATCGGCATAAAATTAACTGTCCGAAAAATTCCTAAATACCCTGGGCCGCCATTAGCGGGTAAATCGATATTGCCGTAATTCAGACGAAACACTTCACCCCAGGGAACATCGATCGCGCCATAATCTTGTTCGATCTTGTTAGCTACAGCTAAGAGTTTGGTTACAGCTTGCTGGGGATTAGCTAAACCATCGGGGGTACTGAGAGGAGAATTTGCTTGCCAGGGCTTACTAAACAAAGTATCAAAGTCAGTTGCTTCTAACCAAGCAGCGAATAAGACTGCCCCTTGACTATTAGCATTCGTTTGCCGATCCCATTTTTCCAGCACATCAGCTATTTTGATAGCTAAGGGACTAGCTTCTTGACGTAATGCAGGGAGTAAATCGTCAAGGAGACGATCCGCCATTTCCATACGAGTTGAATGTTTATCAGCAATCATTTCCTCTAGAGAGATTTGAGGATCTTCTGCTAGCATACGGGCAGAATTTTGGGGTCGAAAATTCATCTCCTGGGGGGCGATATAAGCAGGATAATCTTCAGGGGCGATCGCCTGGGGAAAAGTAGTTGTCCAGGGTGGATCGTTGGCATTTTGTAGCCAACCACTGGCAGGATCGACAATACGGGGTAAATCTTGGTAAGGATGGATCTTCGTCCATAAGGTATCTGAAGTATCACCAGGAATAATACCTGACCAATAGGCAAAATCTCCTTGATCGCGAATGGGGACTTGACCGTTAAATAGGTGCATAATGTGTCCCTCGCGATCGGCATACATTACGGTAAACATCGGTATTTGTAAGGGTTTCAGTGCTGCTTCAAACTCTTGTAAGTTATTCGCTTTTGCCATCTCCCACCATTGTTCTAATACTCCAGGGCGATCTAAACCGACAACTCTTAAAGCTAAGGCTTTTCCGTCTTTTTGTTGTATTACCGCACCATGAATTGAATTTTGGATGATCAGTTTTTCAGATTTAATTGTGTCATCTGCCTGTTTTACTTTAATATCTGTAGTTTTTTGCTCAAAGTTACGCACTTCCCCATCAAAGAGATATCCCTTACCCGAGAGGGTTAAGTCATATAAGTCCCAACCATCAAAAGTATTAACCGTGTGAGTCCAGCCGAGATTATCATTAAAAGCGATCGCCAAAACGGGAATACCCACTAAAGTCGCGCCATAAGCATCGATACCTGGGGCGGTAATTTGTGCTTCATACCAGAGGAATAAATCTGACCAAGGCAAATGAGGGTTAGCCAGTAACATCGCATTACCGCTAGCAGAATGAGAAGGGGCGATCGCCCAGCCATTAGAACCTTTTGAGTATTTCTGTTCTTTACCGAGATTGCTAACAGTTTCTGGGTCTACCACAAAGGTAAAATTAAGTACTCGTTGAACGTGGGCGAGAACATCTTCTCCAGTTACTGGTAAAACTACTTCCACTTCATCGTCAATTAATTCAGGATGTGACTGGGCATAGCTATTAATACCAGTAGCAAAGGCATCTAAATAAGTACGAAAAGTGGAATTTTGTTGTTTATACCAAGTTTTTGCCCGTTGGGGAATACCCATGGTGACAACCCATCGATCAGACTCTAAATAATCCTTTCCCCAATATTCGGCCGCCTGTCCTCTAGCTTGACCATAAAGACGTAAGATTAAATCACCGTGGCTGTGCATTTGCGCCCAACCAAAAGCTTGAAACGCGCCTTGATTATCGGTTCCATAAATATGAGGCACACCATAATTATCCCAAAGAATTTCGGTATTAGTCTTACTCAGTAAATTGGTTTGTCCAATCAACAAAACTATCAGTAGGCTGATTAAAAATAATGCTGACTTTCCTTTAAACATTGAACATTTATCATTGAACATTGAGCATTTATCGTTGAACATCTATTACCTACTACCTACTACCTACTGCCTACTACCTATTACTTCCACCTCAGCATCTGGTAGTATCGTTTCGATATTTCGCAGTTGAGCAAAGGCATATCCACTTAAACCGAGAATTACGCCACCAACGGCAAATAAAGTATATTGGACTGCCATTCCCGAACCCAAGCCAGTACCAAATAAACCACTTAACAATGGGGTTAAACTACCTCCAGGCATCATCGCTGGTTCAAAAACGCGATCGGCTAAAATTCCCGTCATCCCTAAAGCAATCAGTGCGGGCATTTGCGTCATCAAAAAACGGGCTGCAAACACTCTTCCTTGGATTTGGGAGGGTATTTTTGCCAACCAAATTGACTGTTCAGAACTACCAATAATCGGCCAAAATAAAGCAGCGAAGAAGGTAGTAATCAGCCACAGGGGAGGTAAATTACTCAAGCCAAAAGCGATCGCACTGGTAAAAGTTAAGATTGTCCCGAGTAATAAGCCGTGAATGCGACGCTGAAAACCTCCCCAAATGCTTAACAAAACACCACCGATCGCACCACCAATGGCAGTAGCAGCATGAACACTGGCAAAAATGGCTGTATTGTTGTCACTACGAGCCAAAATCATTGGTGATTCAATTCCCGAAATAACGCGATCAATGAAATAGAAAATGATTATAAAAATAACCATCATTACGAGACTTTTTTGCTTAATGATGTAGCGAAAACCAAAGGTTAAATTGTGCCATGAATTATTATTTTCAGTTGCATTAATGTTAGTAGTTGGTTGCGGTATCTTAACTAAAGATAATAAATAAATAGCGATGATAAAAGTTAATAAATCGATTGTCATAATTCCTTGTAATCCGATTAAATAATATAGTGTTCCCGCTAAAGCTGGGGCAAGAATATTAGCTCCAAAGCCACTGACATAATCATTTAAAACTGTTGCTCTGGTATAATGCTGTTTGGGTACGAGTAAAGATATGGAGGACGAATAAGCTAAATCTTGAAAATAACCAAATAATCCATTTACAGCAGCCGTAATATATAAATGCCAAATTTCTAAATGATTAGTTAAAGAAAGTATGAGTAGAAAAACAGTCGAAAGGCAAGAAGCAGTATCGCCAAAAAACATTAAAAACTTACGATTATAACGATCTACAATTACCCCAGCAAAAATAGCAGCAATAATACTGGTAATTTTGGCAAATAACAAAATCAAAGATAATGGTGTAGCTTTACCTGTAATTTCCCAAGCCCAAATGGTAATGGCAAAATCAGTTATTTCTGAACCTAAAATAGAAATTAATTGACCAATCCAAATAATTGTAAAAGAACGAAGATTAGAAGGTATCCTTGGTATTTTCAAGATTTACTTATCCAGTATATATTTATATAAATCATCAATTACGGCATTAGCTGCTAAAGGGCCATAACCGATCCAATAGTCGGGGACTTGGTAGACTTTTCCTTGTTTAACTGCATTTAATTGCAACCACAAAGGATCGGATTTGAATTCTTCTAAACTATCCTGTATTCGGTCTTTTTTGCTGTGATAATCATCGCCATAAACCCAGTAAAAAATAATATCTGCATCTGCTTCACTAATTAATTCTTGACTAATTAGTTGTTGCCCTCCTCCTTGTCTTTGTAATGGGGGGCGAGATAAACCCGCATCTTTTAAGATTGCACCCGAAAAGGAGTCTGGTTGATAGAAAGTAATTCCTTGAGGATAAATACGAACCACGGACACTGTTATTGGCTTGCCTTTTTTATTTATTGCTGCTTTAAATTGTTCGAGTCGGGTGTAATAATTAGCAATAATTTCTGCTGCTAATTCTGGTTTACTTAATGTCTGGGCATAAAGTTTTAAACTAGGTTGCCAATCGTTGCTAGGATGAGATTCACTAATAATAGTAGGCGCAATTTGAGATAGTTGAGAATAAGCACTGGGTGTACCTAAATCTAAAATCAAATCTGGTTTGAGTAATAAAATTTTTTCTAAATTAGGTTCGCTAAAAGAGCCTATATTTGCAACATCATTAAGTTTATTTTTTAAAAAATCTGGTTGTTGATCGCGATCGCCATTTAAAGTTGTGCCGACGGGTTTTTCCCCTAATGCTAAAATACTTTCTAAGGCTGTACCGTGTAAGGTTATTAACCTTTGAGGATTAAATGGGACTTTAACTTCAGCGATCGCATCTTTGACTAGGCGATATTCAGATGTCGATAATGATGCTAGGTTTGAGGTGGTTTGTTTTGGCAAATTATTACTACAGCCAATAGATATTAAAATAGTCATTAGCATCATTGTCAGTAATTTTAAAACACCCTGAATAGATAACTTCATTTAGCTAAATTTAAACAGTTGATAAACATAGGATTATCTTCATTCCAGTATTGACTTATTTTGCTAGTAAATGCCCACATATTGAGATTAATTGCTGTAGTAATTGCTCTAGCTTGATGCCACCAAAAAATAGGAATAAATAAAATTTCTCCTGGTTGTAAAATAGCTTCGATACAAGTTGTGCGCTCAAATAAAGGATACCTAACTAAATCTGGATTTTGCGGATCGATGGGACTAGACCATAATTCGTCATCAATTTTGACGGGATAAAGAAATTGATGTTGTTCGGGAGAAAAGAGCAAAAAGGCTTTTTCGCCATAAATCTGCGCATTTAAGTTTTGATAATTATCATTATGAATTGTCGATTTTTGCTCGGCTGCACCAATCCAAAGATGTAGATCATTTCTGATACTATCAGTAAAATAGTTGGGGAAATCAAAATCTCTAATAATTGGTTCTACTATGGGTTTCATTTCAGAATCATTAAGTAAAATATTACCAAAATATGGTGGTCTTTGATCACAAGAATTCCAATTTGAAATCAAATCAATATATTCAGAAAAACGCAAGAATTGCTCTTGTCTCTCCTCACCAAAAAACACATCAATTTCATTATCGCTGGCTCTCAAAGGTACAGTAAGATCGCCAAATATCTGTTTAAAACTTTCGGGAGTCCAATGACAATAAGCTTGCCATTGGTTAGCAACTCCAGTAATAATGACTGGTTGATTTTGGCTTATATATTGATTAAACTCTTTGATTGTTGGTTGCTCAATACGTTCAATTGGTTTTATTTTCATGGAAATTAATAGCTTATTTAAAGTAAATTTACTTGTCTTAATTGTTCTAAACTCTCTTCAATTGCTTGAATTACATAGTTAAGTTCTGTATCTGTATGGGCGGTAGATAAACAACCACTACCTGCCCGAATTAATACGCCTTTATGAAGTAAGTGGTAGGATAATAAATCGATGCCAATATTAACTGAATCAGAATTTTCTGATGGTAGAGAATTAGTATCTAAAACTGCATCAAAACAAGAACCAAAGTTAGCCATCTTAATTGGCAATTCAAAATTAGCAAAACAATGATTTAATTTCTGAACGAATTGAGTAGTGCGATCGCCTAACTCAATTTGTAAAGTATTTCCCTGGGCTTTGAGATACCCTAAAATTGCTTTGGCAGCAGCTAAAGATAGGGGATGTTTGCAGTAAGTACCAGCAAAAAAAGTAGTTTTGACTGAGGGAGAAGAGCGATCGCCATAATTCCACATTCCCCCATCAATTTTGTCCATATACTCGGCTTTACCTGCAATTACGCCAATCGGTAAGCCACCACCGACAATTTTGCCATAGGTAGCAATGTCTGCTTGTACATCAAACCAAGCTTGCGCCCCCCCTTGGCGAACCCGAAAACCTGTGATCATTTCGTCAAAAATTAGCACAATTCCCAATTCTGCGGTTAATTTACGCAATTGTTGCAGAAATTCTTTCGGTTGCAAATCAGGGCGACAACTTTGTACGGGTTCGACTAAAACCGCAGCTAATTCTGCCTGATGATTCTGGATTACTGCTAAGGAATCATAATTCCCATAATTTAAAACCAGAGTATCTCCCACAACCCCATCGGGAATACCATCAGCTTTCGCAAGTGTTTGTAAACTGCCGTCGATTTGTTTAAGATCGACCAAAGTAGTATCAGAATGTCCGTGATAAGAGCCAGAAAAGATCGCTATCTTATTACGCCCCGTAGCAGCCCTAGCAATCCGAATGGCTGTCATCACCGCTTCCGTGCCAGTATTACTTAGGGTAACTCTCTCCATCCCAGTCAATTCCTTAATTAATTGGGCGACTTCTCCCGCTAGCTGATTTTGCAGCCCAATTTCAATCCCTCGATCTAATTGTTCGATCATGGCTTGTTTAATAAACGGGGGATTATGTCCTAAAAGATTAATGCCAAATCCCATAACTAAATCTATGTACTCATTACCATCCACATCCCAAACTTTTGAACCCAAAGACTTTTGCGCCACAATCGGATAACACATCTCTTTAAGCGGTAAACTAAATCCTGCTGCCACTCTCGGATCGGCTAAAGTTGGGCGAAAAGCCTGGGCTAACTGCTTGGAAGTTTTAGTGCAATCGCAATATTCAGTAATAAATTGCTCTAAATAAATCTCTTCGGGCGATCGAGTTTGAGTTGTCAAAATATTGTCGTTAGTTAGCATGAGAATAGTAGGTAGTAGGTAGTAGGTAGTAGGTAGTATGCCTAGCCTTGCATTCTTACAGGTTGTCGTGTAGCTTTTAAAAAGCCGTTTTTACTGAGATAAGACAAATAAGTACGCAGTAACTTCTCATCCATTGCTGGACAAGAAATTGCAGTCTTGGCTAAAGCTTGCAGCGTATTCTGACAATCGAATTGTAGAGGTGGTGCATTCCCAGAATCCTTGTCAGAAGATAATAGAGAAATTAAGGGATATAAAGGATGTTCTGGTTGATTTTCAGCAATGTCTGTCAATTTAGCTTGCCATTGTTCCTGATTAAGTTCTTGTAATTCATAACCAAAAGCACGAATCAGATTAGTGAGGATGTTAAAATCTAAGCGATCGCGATTGACTAAATGAAAAGCTTTACCTAACGATTCTTTTTGCAGAGAAATACTAATAATCGCCTGACTGACATAATCTACAGGCATTAAACTATCTAAAAAATCTCCTTGAGGAATAGCACCCAATTCGATACAACCAATTAATAATCTGTACAAGAAATCATTAGAATTAAATACTCCTGTCTGGCTGTCTCCCGATATCCCCCCAGGTCGATAAATAGTAACAGGTAAACCGCGATCGCGAGCAAGATTAACTAATTTATCGGCAACCCATTTACTTTGAACATAACCGCCTTCTGGTGCAGCAAAATCATCAATTTTGGCTATTTCTGAAATTACCTGACTGCCAGAATTATTAACTCCAGAAAAGACACTAATTGTCGAAACAAAATGGATGGGTTTAATTTTCTTGGTACTAGCAAAGCGTAAAATTTCCTTGGTACCTGAGACATTAGCTGCTTTGAGAGTTGAATAGGGCATAGCATGATGTACCCAAGCACCATTGTGATAGATCAGATTGATCGCTGCTGCTAAAGATTGGAATTTTGCGTCTGAAAGCCCTAAAAACGGCTGAGATAAATCTCCTAAAACGGGAATAATTCTAGAATCAAAAGTATTTTGCCATAAAAGATAATTAACTAAAGATTGCTCGATCTTTTGCCTACCCTCTGTCAAACTATCGGCACGTACTAAACAATAAATATCCGCTTCAGTTTGTTGTAAAAGTTCAGCTAGCAAAAATGCACCAAGAAAACCAGTCGCCCCTGTCAGGAAAATACTATTAATTGCCTCGGGATATTCAAATTGTGAATTTTGCAGAGAAATAGTGCAATCTAAGAATGCTTCTTGTTTTAAATCCAAAGTCTGTGTCTCAGTTTCTTCTTGTCTATGGAAACTTTCTAGTTTCTCAACAAAATTCATTAAAATAGGTGCATCAAATAAAAACTGAAAAGGCAAATCGATTTTAAATACATTACGGATACGGGCAAATAAACGCACTATTAATAGAGAATGTCCGCCTAGATCGAAGAAGTTATCATAAATTCCCACTTGTACACCTAAAACCTCTTGCCAAATGTCTGCCATTTTTTGCTCATTAACAGTACGAGGCGCGACGTAATTTGGTGTAGTTGTAGAATCGACTAAATCTGGTGTTGGTAAATTATCGCGATCGCATTTACCATTAATAGTCATAGGTAACTGATCTAAAAAGATAAATGCTGAGGGGATGGCATATTCAGGCAGTTGTTGTTGTAAGAAATTCTTAAAAGTAACTACTTGTTCAGTAGTATTTTCTTTTAATACTAAATAAGCAATTAATTTACTTTCATTATTAGCATCACGTTTTAAGGCTACTGCTGCTTGTGTAACTGTGGGATATTGAGCAAGTAGTGCTTCGATTTCTGCCAATTCAACCCGAAAACCCCTGATTTTAACCTGGTTATCGACGCGTCCTAAAAATTCAATGTTACCGTTGGGGAGATAGCGAGCTTTGTCGCCTGTTTTATAGAGGCGATCCCCCCTGCCCACGGCAGTCCTAAAGGATACACCTTCGGATATCGCTTCAAGTCGGGAAACCCGCCCAACGCGCTGCCTCCCCTTACTAAGGGGGGATTGAGGGGGGATCGAAATAAATTTCTCTGCGGTTAATTCAGGATTATTGAGATATCCTTGAGCTAAACCTGCACCACCTATATAAATTTCTCCTGGTACGCCGATCGCAACTGGCTGTAAGTTTTTATCTAAAATATAAGTCTGTAGATTGGGTAATGGTTTACCAATCGGGATGGTAGCTAAGTTATCGATCTGATGGGGAATTTTATAACTGGTAGCCACAACGGTAGTTTCTGTTGGGCCATAAGTATTAATTAATTGACAAGATTTGCCGACTAATCGATTCCAAATTGTTACTTGTTTTGAGTTGACTGCTTCGCCACCAATAATTACTAAGCGAATTGATTCTGGTAATTGTAATTGAAGGTTATTGGCTAATTCCGTCGTGAGTAAGTGCCAAAAAGCTGTCGGTAAATCTAAAATAGTTATGCCATAGTCACGAGACTTTTCTAGTAACAATGAGGGTGAGTAACCCATTTCTTCACTACGTAAAACTAATGTCCCTCCAGCGATTAAACAAGGATAAATCTCTTCAACTGACGCATCAAAACTAATCGAAGCAAATTGTAAAATGCGATCGCTTTGGGTAATTTCATATTCTTGTACTGCTGCTTGAGCAAAATTGACGAGAGAGGAATGAGCGATCGCAACTCCTTTGGGTTTTCCTGTTGAACCAGAGGTATAAATTACATAGGCTAGATTATTGGGATTAGGCTTATGGGGGTGTCGGGATGTCCCAAAGGACGACGCGAAGCTAGTGCCGTGGCATACCGCTTCGCATATAGGGGTATATTGAAGATTACTATCGAGGGAAATTATTTGTATTTTATTTTGACTAACGGTTAGACAAGATTCAATTTTTGCTTGTAAATGGTTTTGGGTCAGTATCAGAGAGATTTGGGCATCTTGAATAATATAATCTAAGCGTTGTTGAGGATAAGCTGAATCTAAGGGCAGATATGCACCACCAGCTTTTAAAATAGCTAAAATAGCAATAATTGTTTCTAAAGAACGTTCTAGACAAATACCAACAATAACTTCTGGTTTTACACCGATATTTTGCAAATAACCCGCTAATTCTTCGGCGCGTTGGTTTAATTCTTGATAAGTTAATTGTTCTTCTTCAAAAATTACCGCTACAGCATCGGGGGTTTTAGCTACCTGTTGCTCAAATAATTGATGAATACAGAGATTATCTTGATAATTAACTTGGGTGTTATTCCAATCAATTAGTATTTGCTGTTTTTCAGCAGTTGTTAAAATCGATAAGTCTACTAAGTTAGCTTCAGGCTCAGCAATAAACTGTTCCAGTAAATGCGCTAAGTGTCTCAGTATTCCCTTAACAGTAGCAGCATCAAAGCCGCGATCGTATAAAATTTCCAAAGATAACTCATTCCTCAATCCTGCGGAAATAGTTAGAGGATAGCTAGTCGATTCTACCGATTGAGTCTCTTCAATCTCCATTTCAATCCCAAATTCGGCGATCGCCGTATCTACAGGATAGTTTTCAAAAACTAAAATACTGGCAAACAGTGGTGAATCTTTTGCTACATCACTCCATTGTTGTACTTGGATCAAAGGAGTGTATTCATATTGCTGCGCTTCAATTTGTTGGCTTTGCAGTGTTTGTAACCAAGGAATTAGAGATTCATTAGCAGCTATTTGAACTCGAACTGGTAGAGTATTGATAAATAAACCCACCATCGATTCAGATCCTACCAAATTCGGCGGACGACCAGCAGAAGTCGCACCAAACACAACATCTTCTTGTCCACTATACCGACTCAGCAACAATGCCCAAGCACCCTGTAAAATAGTATTTACAGTCAATCTATGTTCTTTCGCTAAAGATTTTAAGGCAGTCGTAGTTTCTAAAGAGAGTTTTAGTGATTCTTCTCCCCATTTCCCTATCTCCCCATTTCCCCATCCCACCATTGAAAGAGGAGTAGGTATAATAAACCCTTCAAGTGTTCTTTGCCAATATGCCTTAGCCTGAGATAAATCCTGTTGTCGTAACCAAGCTACATAGTCTGCATAAGGGCGAGTAGGTTTTAAAGAGCAAATTTCATCTCTAACAATTGCCTGATAACTCTCTAATACTTGTTTTAATACCAATGCTGTAGACCAACCATCTAAAATTAAATGGTGACAACTCCAGATAAACTGATCCGTATTGTTGTCCAAATGAATCAAACTCAAGCGCATTAAAGGTGGTTGGTTGAGATTAAAACCTGCTTGGCGATCCTTCTCTAACCAAGTTGCTAACTCTTCCTCGTCTGCCAGTCTGCATTCTAACCAAGGTAGTTCTACTTGTTTGTATACTACTTGGAATGGTTCTTTATGTTGTTGCCAATGGAAAGAAGTTCGTAAAACAGAATGCTGGTTAATGACTTGCTGCCAAGCTTGTTTAAAAGCAGATAAGTTAATTTGGTTATTAAATTGATAGCCACTTTGAACTACATAAATTCCCGTTTGGGGTGCATTCAGGGTATGAAACAGTATACCCTCCTGCATGGGTGTCATCGGGTAGATATTTTCAATATTTTTTTTGTTCATGGTTATATCAATTCAATAAATGTTAGCGATAGATCATTGTTGGGTAGGGGCGCATCGCGATGCGCCCTTACGGAATGTGTCGCGTTTAGCGAAACGCCCTAATCGAGTTCAGAAAGTAATAAATCTAGTTCTGCTGGATCAAATTCCATTTGAGGAAAGTCTGAAGGAGTATAGCCTCCAGAGTTTGGAGATAGACAATGGGATATTAGCGATCGCAGTTTCTCAATAAATCCTTCAGCTAGTTGTTGCATGGTGGTTTCTCGATATAATTCTTGGCTATAAGTCCAATCCAGAAATAATTGACCATTGGCGATCGCACTATTAATTTCAATCTCACAATCTCGATGTCCTTTTAGACTTTGATTATCTCCAGTAGATTCGCTTGCAGGTTGAAACAAGGCAGATTTGTTAGTTATTTGGTCAATTTGCCCTAAATAGTTGAATCTAACTGCTGCTTGGGGTAAGTTTTCTAGCTTTTCTCTAATTGATACGTCATGGCTTAAATAGCACAGTACACTGTAATTAATGCCTCGCTGAGGAATACTACGCAATTGTTCTTTAATGGTTTTCAAGCTTTCCCCTGGATGAGCATTGTTGCCTAAATCCAATAAAACTGGAAATATTGTGGTAAACCAGCCTACTGTACGCGACAAATCGATATGATCTAAGATATCCTCTCTGCCATGTCCTTCTAATTCGATCAACAAAGAATTGCTACCAGTCCACTCTTGAAAAGCTTGCACTAAGGCAGTTAATAAAACATCATTAATTTGAGTCTGATACGCCGATGGAACTTCCGATAACAGGGTTTGTGTCTCTTCTTTGGTAAGACTCACCGATAAAGTAACTTCGGCTGCTACGGTATTTTCACCGCGAGGAAAGTCTACAGGTAGAATTTTCAACTCGTCTCTATTATCTTTTCCCTGTAATAAATTCAACCAATAATCCAATTCTTCGATCACCGTTTCAGACTGGGCGTATGTTTGCAATTGTTCCGCCCAATACTTATAAGAAGTAGTCTTAGCTGGTAGTTGAACCGTATCCCCTTGACTTAATTGTTGATAGGCAGTGGCTAAATCTTCCAGTAAAATTCGCCAAGAAACCCCATCAATAATCAAATGATGAGCGATAATTAATAGTCGGCTAGATTGTTGCTTACCTAGATCGAACCAAACAATTTTGATTAATTGCCCTTGGCTTAAATTAAAACTAGCTTGTAATTCGGATGCGATCGCTTCTATTTTTTGTTTTTGCTGATCCTGAGATAATTCTGATAACTGATAATTATATATGAGCGCATTGCCATTCACCCCTGAAATCTCGCCTTGCCAACCAGAATCGGTTTCTATAAAATGCGATCGCAATACATCATGATGTTCCCATAGATGATTTATGGCTTGTTCTAATAACTTGGGATTACAATCATTTACTTCTAAGATTACTGATTGATTCCAATGATGAGAATCTGTAAATTGTTGTGCAAAAAATCGCTGTTGAATCGGAGTTAGAGGGATAACACCCGTAGCTAAACCTTGTTCTGCTATTTCGGTTATCGTCCTACTGGCTACTGTCCCTAAATCGGCAATAGTTTGATATTGAAAAATCTGTTTAGGAGTAAGTTGTATATCTGCACTTTTAGCTTTAGCAATGACTTGCAGACTCATAATAGAATCACCACCGAGTTCAAAGAAATTATCGTCGATGCCGATATTGTCTACCTGTAGAACCTCCTGCCAAATATTGACTAGAATAGATTCAAGTTGATTACGAGGAGTTGCGCTTAATTCGCGATCGCGCTTGCGAAGCTGCCGTAGGCATAGCGTACCCGAAGGGTAATCGCTGGTTATCTTTGGTATTGGTAAAACGTGGCGATCAATTTTGCCATTGGGAGTTAAGGGGAAAGCCTCTAAGCAGACAAATTCCCCAGGAATCATATATTGTGGTAATTTTTCCTGTAAATAACTACGCAATTCCTTCGATGTCAGTGAAATATTATTTGCCCCGATCAGATAAGCAATTAAACGCTGACGATTAGTCTCATCTTCTTTAACTTCAACTACAGCTTGTTTAATTTGGGGATGTTGTTCTAGTTTGGTTTCGATTTCCCCTAATTCAATCCGAAAACCCCTTAGTTTTACTTGATGATCGATCCGTCTTAAAAATTCTATATTTCCATCAGGGAGATAGCGGGCTTTATCTCCTGTTTTGTATAATTTCAGATTTTGTAGGGGCGTTTCGCGAAACGCCCCTACGGGATTTTTCAAAGGATTGGGAATAAATTTTGCTTTAGTTAATTCGGGACGATTAATATATCCTTGCGCTAAACCTGCCCCACCTATATAGATTTCTCCTGGAATGCCAATGGGTACTGGTTGTAAATCAGCATCTAAGATATAAACTTGGACATTATTAATGGGTTTACCAATAGAATTAATGGGTTCTGTTTGTCGGGGACATAACCAATAAGTAGTATCTATTGTCGCTTCGCTAGGGCCATAGAGATTATATAATTCACAGTGTTCAAATTGGCGATAAAAACGTTGTTGTAATTCCCAAGGTAAAATTTCACCACCACAGAATACTCTGCATAAAGACTTACAGTTATCGATCTTTTCTTCTTCTAACAATACTCGCAGTAGAGAGGGGACTAATTGCAGAATAGTAATCTTTTCTTGAATGATTAACTCAGTTAAATAACTCGGATCTTGATGTCCATCTGGTTTGGCTACAATTAATGTTCCGCCTACTAATAAAGGTGCATAAAATTCCCAGACAGAGGCATCGAAACTAAAGGGAGTTTTTTGTAAAACTTTATCTGATGAGTTTAACGGTAATTCTGTTTGCATCCATAGCATATGGTTAGTAAGGGCGCGATGAGGAATCATTACACCTTTGGGTTTTCCAGTCGAACCTGATGTATAAATGACGTAGGCTAAATTCTCAGGAGTAACGCTATTAACTGGATTAACAGCAGAATTTTGAGTAATTTTGTCTTTTTCTTGATCGAGACAAACAATCTTGGCTTGAGAATTCGAGACTAGATCTAGTAGCTTTGTTTGAGTTAATAAGACTGCTAAATTGCTATCTTCCACCATAAACCGCAAACGTTCTGGAGGATAGCTAGGATCTAGGGGTAAATATGCGCCACCTGCTTTGAGAACGGCTAGCAAAGCAATAACCATTGCTAAAGAGCGATCGCAGCAAATTCCGACGATAATCTCTGGTTTTACGCCATTTTGCTGTAAATAGTGGGCTAATTGGTTAGCTTGGCTGTTTAATTCTCGATAAGTTATCTGAGAATCTTTAAATACTACAGCCACAGCATCGGGTGACTTGACTACTTGTTCGGCAAACAGTTGATGAATAGATTTATCTAAAGCGTAGTCCGCTTGAGTAGCATTCCACTCTCCCAGTAATTGTTGTTCTTTGGCTGTCAGTAAAGGTAGTTGAGTAATAGATTGTTCTGGGTTAGCGACAATACCAGATAGCAACGTCTGAAAATGGGCGCACATTCGGCTAATGGTGTCAGGATTAAACAAATCGGTACTATATTCCCAACAAGCCTTTAATTCTGTGGCAGTTTCTTCAATTAACAGGCTTAGGTCGAACTTAGTAGTTGTAGCCTCTATCTCTAAAGATTCCCAGGTTAAATCTGGTAGTTCCATATTTGACTGCGGGGCATTTTGCAGCACAAACATGACTTGGAATAAAGGCGTATGACTCAGACTGCGATCGCTTTTTACTGATTCTATGATTAAATCGAAGGGTATATCTTGATTGGCATAAGCTGATAGAGTGCAATCTTTTACTTTAGCTAATACTGCCAAAAAACTAGGATGATCGGCTAAATTTGTCCGCAACACCAAAGTATTCACGAAAAAGCCAATTAAAGCTTCTACTTCTGTACGGTTACGATTAGCTATAGGCGAACCGACTACTATATCTTCGATAGCAGTGTAGCGATATAACAGCACTTTAAACGCTGCCAACAAAATCATAAATAAAGTACAATTTTCTTGCTGGCTAAGGTTTTTCAGGGCGTTAGTTAATTCGGCGGAAATAACAAAAGTTTGTTTTGTGCCTCGATAAGATTGAATATGAGGTCGAGGTTTATCTAGAGGTAAAGGTAAAACTGAGGGAATATCGGCTAGTTGCTGTTGCCAAAAATTGAGTTGTTGGTTTAATACTTCCCTTTGTAACCATTGTCGTTGCCAAGTTGCATAATCGGCATACTGGATAGTGAGTTCGGGTAATGTTGAAAACTGGTGATTAATTAAACTTTCATACAGCGTAACTACTTCACCCACTAAAATATCTGTTGACCAACCATCACTAACAATATGGTGCATGGTAAAGAGTAAGATGTACTCTGCCTCGTCTAAACGAAGTAAAGAAGTTCGTAGTAAAGGGGGTACTTCTAAATTAAACGGGGTTTGTGGCTCAAGATTAATTAATCTTCTTGCCTCTGTTTCTTTTTCCTTAGCTGACAGGTTACTTAAATCGATAACTGGCAAGGTGATATTTAATTCTGGAGTAATTATCTGCCTTGGTTGTCCATCAATACTAGTGAATTTAGTGCGTAAGATTTCGTGCCGTTGAATAATTTGATTAAAACAATTTTCTAAGATAGGTACATTTAAACAACCCCGTAAACGTAAAGCAGAAGGAATATTATAAAAAGGATTATCTGGTTCTAGCTGTTGCAAAAACCACAGACGTTGTTGGGCATAAGAAAGAGATAAATTATCGTTAGTTTGGCGAGGGGGAATAGTTTCTGTGGTAGATACTTCTAGTCCCTCTTCTTCTAGTAACAATGCTAATAATTCTAGTTTTTCTGCCGAAAAATTGTCTTTTAAATCTGATTGATTCATATTACTTTAAAGGTTTATCTTAAAGTTGCTTTAGATGTATCTTTTTTCTGCTGAAGTAGTTGTTTTGCTTGTTCTGGAGACATATTTTCGATTTTTTTGAGAATTTGCGCTCTTTTTTCCGTAATTCCTGGTTGGCTTTCCCTAATAATTAAAGTTTCGGCTAATTGGGCTACCGAAGGTGATTCAAATAAACAGCGTATCGGTAGTTCAATGGCAAAAGCTTCACGAATACGAGAGATAACTTGAGTCGCTAGTAAAGAATGTCCGCCCAAGTCGAAGAAGTTATCGTAAATGCCAACTCGTTGTCGCTGGAGAATTTTTGCCCAAATTCCAGCTAAAATTTCTTCGATCGCATTTGTCGGCGGAGTATAATTATGAGTTGAATCGAATATTTCTGTGGGTATTGGTAAAGATTTTCTGTCTATTTTGCCGTTGGCTGATACGGGTAGTGTTTCCAGAAATACGAAGGCTGAAGGGATAGCGTATTCTGGTAGTTTTTCTCTTAAAAAGTTGCGTAATTCTGGTAAAGGCAAATGGCTGTTTGTCAGGGTAACAATATAAGCGACTAATTTTTGGTCTTCTGGGTTGTCTTCTCGGAGAATAACGACATTTTCTTTGATTAAAGAGTATTGATTTAATATCCCTTCAATTTCCCCAAGTTCGATGCGAAAACCTCTCAGTTTTACTTGATTATCAATGCGTCCTAAAAATTCAATATTGCTATTGCGAAGATAACGCGCTTTGTCTCCTGTTTTGTAGAGGCAATCCCCCCTCAATCCCCCCTTAGTAAGGGGGGCAGGGGGGATCGAAATAAATTTGGCTGCGGTTAATTCGGGGCGATTTAAATAGCCTCTGGCGACACCTAATCCACCAATATAAAGTTCTCCTGCAACACCGATAGGGAGCGATCGCTTTTGCTCGTCTAAAATATATAATTGTGTATTGGCAAAAGGTTTACCGATGGGAACTAATTGTTCTGGCGCTAAATTGTCTGTAGTGGTTTCAAAATAACAACTATCGATCGTGGCTTCAGTTACACCAAAAGAATTGATTAATCTGGTTTTTTCGCCTAAAAATTGTTTAAATTTGTCGTATTCTCTACCGTACCAACTATCCGAACCGCAGATAACCAAACGCATACTTAGTTGTTGTTGAGTTTGTTCTAAATACTGCATCAGATTTCGCAATACCACTGGGACAAATTCGGCGCAGTTTATTTGTTGCTGTTGTATGAGTTGATAAAGTTTGTCGGCTTCTAGCAATAAGTCACGGGGACATAAAACTAATTTTCCGCCAGAACATAAGGCACGAACTAAATCCCCAGTAAAGACATCAAAGGAAAAGTTTGCCATCTGGAGATGAGTTTTGATTGAACTCAGTTGATAAGTATCTTCCCAAGCAAGATAAGCATTAACCAAACTGGAATGATTGACCATTACCCCTTTGGGTTTTCCTGTCGAACCAGAGGTATAAATTACATAAGCCAACGATTCAGGTGTAGAGTAACTAATTGGGTTAGTTTGGGTTTCTTGAATAATATTCTCCCAGTCTAAATCAAGACAGATTACTTTACCCGAATAACTATTGAGACTTGCTAATAAATGCTTCTGAGTTAGCAATATTTCACAACTACTATCTTGCAGCATGAATGCTAACCTTTGTTCTGGTAAATTGGGATCTAATGGGATGTATGCACCACCAGCCTTAAGAACGGCTAATAAACCAATGATCATTGCTAAGGAAAGTTCCAGACAAATTCCCACTAAAATCTCTGGTTTTACGCCATTTTGTTGTAAATAGTGGGCTAATTGATTAGCTTTGGTGTTTAATTCTCGATAAGTTAACTGAGAATCTTCAAAGACTACTGCTATTGCATCAGGTGTCTTGGTTACTTGTAATTCAAATAGCTGATGAATGCACTGTTGAAGTTTGTTTTCGGGAATTCTAGTTGAAGTTTGATTGAATGATAATAGTTGAGATTGTTCTGTGGCTGTTAATAGGGGTAAATCTACTAGCTTGGTTTGGGGATTAATTACCATTCCTTCGAGTAAGGTTTGTAAATGCCCCAACATTCTAGATACAGTAGCATGATCAAAACAATTAGTTTTATAAGCGATCGCCATTGCTAATTCTTCCCCTGGTATCACCGTAACTGTAAGAGGGTAATTGGTATAGTCAAAAGCGGTAACGTTCTCAATTGTTAAAGTTTCTTGCTGGTGTAAAACTTGATCTACAGGATAGTTTTCAAAGACTAAAATACTCTCAAATAAAGGCAAACCTCGCGGTACTTCACTCCAGCCTTGGATTTCTACCAAAGGACTAGATTCAAAGTTACGAATTTCTAATAGTTGAGTTTGTAGCTGTTTTAACCAACTAATTAAGGAATCTTCAGTTTCAATTTGTACTCGCACGGGTAGAGTATTAATAAATAATCCTACCATCGATTCTGCTCCAGTTAGGTTCGTAGGACGACCAGAAACCGTTACTCCATAAACTAGATCCGTCTCGCTAGTATAGCGGTTTAAAAGTAATGCCCAAGCACCTTGAACTAGAGTATTTAAAGTTAAGTGATTCTCTTTTGCCAGTAATTGTAATTTTGCTGTAGTTGAATGAGATAACTTTAAGGAAAGTTCTTTTTGTCTTGCACTCTCCTCTTCTCCCAGTCTAATTTCAAAAGAAGTCGGATTTTTGACTCCTTTCAGATTTTTTCGCCAAAATTCTTGAGCGTTAGATAAGTCTTGTTGTTGCAACCAACCGATATAATTGCCATACGGAAGGGGATCACTTAAAGCAAAAGATTTCTCTTGACACAGACTTTGATAGATCTCAAGGACTTCTTTTAAAACTAATGCTGTTGACCAACCATCTAAAATTAAATGGTGTTTACTCCACACAAAGTAATAATCATCTTCACCACGCTGAATTAAATGCCAGCGCATCACAGGTACTTGAGCAAGATTAAAACCCTCTTTTCGATCCTTTGCTAACCAAGCTGCTAATTTTTGGTCATCCTCAAAACCTGGTTCATTTCGCCAATCATGATACTGAATAATAACTGGAATTTGTTTATAAACCACTTGTAGAGGTTTTTCCAGTTTTTCCCAATAAAAGCCAGTACGTAAAATAGTATGTCTAGCTACTACTTGCTGCCATGCTTGTTCAAAAGCCGTGACGTTAAGATTGCCGCGTAAGCGATAGCAAAGCTGAATAAAATAAACAGCCGTTTCGGGTTCGCAGATGCTGTGGAAGAGAATACCCTGTTGTAGAGGGGATAGTTCGTAAATATCGGCAATATTTTCTTTATTCATCACTTCAATTACTGATTACTAAAAATTACTCTTTATTCGTGGCTTATTTAATCCAAAGTTGCTAAAAATTGGTCTAATTGCTGTTGATTTAAATTGGCTTGAGGAAAGTCTGATGATGTAAATTCTGTTATTTTGGACGATTTCTGGCACATAAAATCTTTTAAAGTTTTGATAAATGATTCTGCTATACTTAAGACGGTTTTTTCTCGATGGATTTGAGAACTATAAATCCAATCCAGTTTTAATTTGTCGTCAAGAATATAGCTATTGATATTAAATAAATAACGACGTTTGCCTAATAAACTACGGTTTATACCATCTGATTCTGAAGCTAATTTAAACCAATCAGAATTAGCTAATGTGCGATCAAATTGTCCTAAATAATTAAAACAAATTTCTGCTTGGGGCATAGTTATTAAAGCTTGAGATATTGCTTGATCTTGGCTGAGATAACGAAGAACTCCATAACCGATACCGCGATTGGGTATTTGACTCAATTGTTCTTTAATTGTTTTGATAACTTCGTTATTTGAATTAGCTTTTTTAATGTCCAAAAGTACTGGAAAAACAGTAGTAAACCAGCCGACAGTCCGCGATAAATTTACCTCAGCAAAAATATCTTCTCGTCCATGTCCTTCCAAATTAATTAATAGTTGAAATTCTTCTGTCCATTGAGCAAAAGCTTTTGCCAAAGCAGCCAGCAAGATATCATTGACTTGAGTATGATAAGCTGCGGGTACTTCTTTTAATAGGGCTTGAGTTTCTATTTCGCTGAGAGATACAGATACGGTACGAGCGAAAGATTCTGTATTGATACCATCTGTATTATCTACGGGTAAAGGCTTAACTTGTTTTCTCGACTCACAACACCAGTAATCTAATTCAGCTTTAACTTTTGCTGTTTGTGCATATTCTGGTAAACGTTTAGCCCATTGTTTAAAAGAGGTTGTTTTGGCTGGTAATTGTATTACTTTATCTTGACTTATTTGCGTTAAAGCAGTTTGCAAGTCCTCTAATAAAATGCGCCAAGAAACACCATCAATAATTAAATGATGAATAACAATTAGTAAGCGTTTTGGTTGATTCTTACCTAGCTCGAATAATCCTATTTCTATTAGTTTGCCTGCTGATAAATTCAAGCTGGATTGTATTTGGGTCGCTTTTTCGGCGATCGCGGTTTTTTGTTGCTCTTCAGCAAGATGAGAGAAATCTATGATAGTTAATGATATTTCTGGCAATGATTCAGTAATTTCACCGTGCCATGCTTCAGCTTCTGGTTTAAAATGCGATCGCAATACATCATGATGTTGTAATAAATGTTTAATTACTTCTTCTAACTGTTTTGGTTCAATCTTTTGTTTTAATTCCAATAAAATAGATTGATTCCAGTGATGGGGTTCAGGCAGATTTTGCTCGAAAAAGCTATGTTGAATCGGATTTAAAGGCACTAAACCCTTAATTAAACCTTGTTCTGCCAGACTGTAATTAACTTTAACAACCTGAGCTAATTGAGCAATAGTTTGATGTTCAAAAATTTGCTTAGGAGTTAAACGCAAACCGATTTGATTAGCTTTAGCAATAGCTTGAATACTAATAATTGAATCTCCACCCAGTTCAAAAAAATTGTCGTAAATACCAACTTTTTCTTGACCTAAAAGTTCTGCCCAGATTTTTGCTAAGGCTGTTTCTACTGGATTTAGAGGGGCAACAAACGCTGATGATTGTGAATTAATTGTTTCTGGTGATGGTAAACTATTGCGATCAATCTTCCCATTAGATGTTAGTGGTAATGCCTTCAGTTTGATGAAATGGGAAGGCAACATATATTGAGGTAGTTTATTACTTAAAAAATTAGGTAATTCCTGACTTATTTCTGATTCAGAGACAAAATACGCAACCAGATATTTATGACTCGAATTTTCTTTTACGATTACTGTTGCATCTCGTACTTGAGGATGTTGACGCACTACTGTTTCTATTTCTTCTAGTTCGATACGATAACCATGTAGTTTAATTTGATTGTCGATACGCCCTAAAAATTCAATCTTACCGTTAGGTAGATATCGGGCTTTGTCGCCTGTTTTGTAGAGGCGATCCCCCCTGCCCACGGCAGGCGCTTCAAGTCGGGAAACCCGCCCAACGCGCTGCCTCCCCTTACTAAGGGGGGATTGAGGGGGGATCGAAATAAATTTTTCAGCGGTTAATTCAGGTTGATTGATATATCCTCTGGCAACATTACTACCACCAATATAAATTTCACCAGGGACACCAATCGGCACAGGTTGTTGATGTTTATCTAATATATAAATTTGCGTATTTGGTAAAGGATTACCCAGTAGGGGCGTTTCCCTAAGTAAGGGCGTTTCGCGAAACGCCCCTACTGGATCGATTTGATGAATCAATACCCCGACAGTAGTTTCCGTTGGGCCATAATGATTGAAAATTTGACAATCTAGGGCTAGTTTATATACCTTTTCAATCAATTCCCAGGTTGAGGCTTCACCACCCAAAATTAAGCGTTGACGGGGTAAAAGTTTTTTGGCATTGGCGGATGTTAGTAAAGCAGATAGGTGCGAAGGAACAATTTTGAGACAGTCAATTTGATGGCTACTAAAATAATCGGCTAAAGCAATAGGATCGGTAGTCTTGGACTCGGCAATAATGTGCAAACAACCACCAGTACACAAAGCACCAAAAATAGAAGTATTACCTAAGTCGGCAGCGAAGGTGGAAACTGTAGCAAAACTAGTAGCTTCTGGTATGTTTAATTTGGCTAAAACACCACTGAGATAATTAACTATTTGTCGGTGTTCGATCGCAACTCCTTTGGGTTTTCCTGTCGAACCAGAGGTATAAATAACATAGGCGAGGTTGTTGGCTTTGGGGGGATAAAGATTTGAAGGTTTAGGGGTAGATTGAAGCTGGTTATCGAGAGGGATTATTTGTATTTTATTTTGAGTGGCAGCTACACATAATTCGATTTTTTCTTGTAGGTGTTTTTGGGTTAATACTAGTGATACTTGAGCATCTTGCAATCTAAATCTTAATGCTTCGGAAGGTAAATTAGGTTCTAGAGGTAAATAAGCAGCACCTGCTTTGAGAATGCCAAGAATTCCAGTTACTATAGCTAAAGAACGTTCGACACAAAGGGCAATAATGGTTTCTGGTTTAACGCCTAAAGACAGTAAATAATTAGCTATTTGATCGGCTTGGCTATTTAATTCTTGATAGGTTAGTTGTTCATCTTCAAAAATAACTGCGATCGCATTTGGTGTTTTGTTTACCTGTGCTTCAAACCAATGATGTAAGCATTGATGAGGAGGAATCAGAAGCTCGGTTTGATTAAATTTAATTAATAGTTGTTCTCTCTCTTGAGGACTGAGAATATTTAATTTATCAATCGCAGTTTTGGGATTATCTAGTACACTTTCTAATAAAGTTTTAAATTCTAAACCTAGAGTTTGTATATCTTCTTGATTGGATAAACTGGCATCGTAATGTAATTGGATTGAGAGAGACTCAGCACAAGAGTAACAAGCAAGTTTTACTTTAAAGCGCTCGATGCAGGCTGATAAGTTTTGAATCGTAAAGGTTAAACTATCAATCTGATATTTATTTGCTTGAGAATTAAACTCAAAGGCAAAAGGCAAAGATAAATTATTAGGTGTACCACTAAAATATTCTTGCCATTGTTTAATTTCTTTAATTTCTCGATCTACTATATCTAATGCTTGAGAGAAGGTTATGTATTCTTCTAATTCAATATTAAGCGGAATATATTTAGCTAATAATCCAACAACTGACTCTAATTCTTGATAATTTCTATTGTCAAAACAAGTAGCGATTCCAATCCTTTTGTTTTCGCTTAATCGCCCTAATAATATCTGCCAACAAGTCATTAATAGAGTAGCAACAGAAGTATCATGTTTTTCAGCTAATTGTTTGATGTCGTTAACTAAATTAGGATTAAGATTAAGTCCAATAAATCTGGGAATAAATTCTAGTTGATCATTAACTTGTTTTTCTCTCGGTAGTTTATTAATAACCAAGTCAGATAAATTTTTATTTTGCCAATATTGTTTACCAACTTCAGCTTCTGTTGCCACTAATAATTCATTTTGCCAAGCGGATAAATCGGCATATTGTAAAGACTCATGATCTATTTCTTTCGCTGCTAAATAATTTTGATATGCCTGACTAATTTCTTGGACTAAATTGTCAAAAGATACTGCATCGGCACAAAGAGCAGAAATCGCGATCGCCAGTAGATTTTTTTCTCGCTCTAATTTAATTAAACTGGCATGAAAAACAATACCTTGTTCTAAATCGAATTCAGTTTGGTTGAGTTCAAAAATTATTGTTTCAAGTTTATTTTGCTGTTCTGCTGTGTTGTAATTAATAAGATCATAATACTTTAAGTCAAAATCATCTCGATTACAAATAATTTGTACGGGAACAGTTAAACCCGCGATCGCTTGAAAACCAGTCCTTAATATTTCATTGTTTTGAATAACTTTCTGAATCGCTTTTTCTAAAATTATTTTATCTAAATTACCTTCAATTAAAATTGTGCCTGTAACTCGATAAAATTGTCTTTCTTCTGCTAAACATGATAACCAAAGATTTTTTTGTTGCGGAGAAATTTCAAATCCCGTAATAGTTAAACTTTCCATATTCAATGCTCAATATCTCGATGTTAAATGTTTCGATGTTAAATGCTCAATGATAAATGTTAAATGTCAAGCCATTCCAACTAAAACTTTTCTCGAACCAATAAAAGGATTTCTGCCGTGAGCAAATAACATATTATCTAGCATTAAAATATCCCCTACTTGCCAAGAAAAAACAATTGCTTCTTGGCGATAAATTTCGTTGATTTCTTCGATAATTGAATTTTCTATAGGTGTACCATCTCCGTAAAAAGCATTACGAGGTAAATCTTGTTCTGACATCATTGATAGTAAAGATTCTTGAACAGTTAAAGGTAAATTAGAAACATGAAATAAATGAGCTTGATTGAACCAAACTATCTCTTTAGTTATGGGGTGAGTGGCAATAGCTTGGCAAACTTGACGGGTTTTTAAATGATTTTCGTTGAGCCATTCAAATTCAATTCCAGCCTGACGACAATAATTTTCTACTTCCACCTTATCGTTAGTTTGAAAAACATTTTGCCAATCTAAATCTAATCCCCTGCCATAATTACGGACGTACATAATTTGTCGATCAATAAATTTTTCCCGAATTTGCAGCGGAATTTTCTTAAATACTTTGCGACTATCAGCAATTGGTGTTTCTCCACCTTTTGCTGCTGGCTGAACACAATAAAACCAAATTTTCCTTGCCCAATTATGAGCATAAGACATCTCATTGTGTAGAGGAATAAATTGTTTGGCGGGATATTCAGTAGAAGTGTAAATTTTTCCTTTGACTAAGGTTCGGGGTGTAGAACGATAAGAATAGTCGAGTAATTCTCCTGAAATAGCCTGAATAAATTTCTCGAAATCTGTTTCACTATTTAATTTAAAGTTGCGAAATAGTAAAGCTCCATATTTAAATAAATTAGTTTCAATCCAGTTACGATTATTATCAGCCCAAATTATTAAATCTAATTCATTAATAGTAGGTTCAATTACTAAAGGCGATCGCCTATCTAAACTAATAAATTCTGTTTTGATTAAATTTTCTGAGGTAAAATTAACTGATTTTCTTTTAATATTTTTTAGATTAATCATATCTGTATTTCCTCTAAAACTAAGATCTGACCCATTACCCATTACTTATTACTTTTCTTTTAAATTTACTTAATTGCTGAATTTGCTTAGTTTTAAAGCGATCGCTTTGAGCTTTCTGCTGTTCTTGTTCAGTTTCTACAATAATTTGTACAAATTCATTTAACTTAAGTTCTGGTTGTTTGAGAATTAAATTAATTAATATTTCAAATCTGGCTGTCATAGTTGCGATCACATCTTCAGAAAATAAGTCTTGTTTATATTCAAAAAAGCCTTTAATACCAGACTCGGTTTTAGTTAAATCTAATTTAAGATCGTGACGTACTATTTCACTTTCTAGATCTAATAAACTTAAATTCAATCCTGATAGTTTAAGTTCAGCAGTAGGAGCATTTTGTAAGACAAACCAAACTTGAAATAAAGGAGAGCGATCGCGATAACGTTCTGGTTGTAATTCTGATACTAGTTTCTCAAAAGGTAAGTCTTGATGGGCATATGCACCCAAAGCAACCTCTCTAACTCTTATTAATAATTCTTTAAAAGTTGGATTGTCAGATAAGTCAGTCCGTAAAACTAAAGTATTAACAAAAAAGCCAATTAATCCTTCAACTTCACTACGATTTCGATTGGCAATAGGAGAACCGATTAAAATATCTTCTTGCTTAGTACAGCTATAAAGTAAGGTATTAAAAATTGTTAGTAGAGTCATAAATAAAGTGACTCCTTGTTGTTGACTAAAAATTTCTAGCTGCTGAGATAGTTCACTAGTTAGAGCAAAATTATATTGCTTACCAATAGAAGTTGATTCTTGACGGGGTTTATCTATTGGTAATTCCAAGCTTGTTTTAGCATCTTGTAACTGATGCTTCCAATAAGCTAATTGATTATCTAAAACTTTGCCTTGTAACCATTGTTGCTGCCAGATAGCAAAGTCTCCATATTGAATTGGTAATTCTGGTAGTGGTGATAGTTTTCCTTGGCAAAATGCTGGATAAAGTGCCGATATTTCTTTGATAAATATTCCTGCTGACCAAGCATCGGAGATAATATGGTGCATAGTCACCAACAGAATATATTTTTCTGCTTCTAGTTGTAAAAGGGTCAGTCTTAATAAAGGTGCTTCGGTAAGATCGAATGGTTGTTGGGCATCAATTTTTTCTAGTTTTTGTACCTCTGCTTGACGTTCTGTTGCCGATAAATTTTGTAGATCTACAATTAGCAGAGAAATCTTGAGTTCGGAGCTAATTTTCTGAACTGGTTGATTATCAAATAAGACAAAACTCGTCCGCAATATCTCATGTCGTCTAATAATTTCGTTGACACTCTTAGTAAGTGCTTCTAAGTTTAAAATACCTTCCATTAGTAAAGCATTAGAACCATTGTAAGCAGCAGAATCAGGTTCTAATTGTTGGAGTAACCAGAGTCTTTGTTGAGCAAAAGAAAGCGGTAAATTACTATTTCTCGAAACTGGTTTTAAAGGGATAAATTCTAACGAAGACTTATTATTTATTGTGGTTTCTATGCGTTGGGAAAATTGCGCAATTGTTGGTGCAGAAAATAGTTCTCCTAAAGGAATTTCGACTTGAAAAGTTTTTCTTACCTGGGAAATTACTTGAGTTGCTAATAAAGAATGTCCTCCTAATTCAAAAAAGTTATCCTCAATGCCTACTCGATCCAAATTGAGAATTTGCCCCCAAATTCCTACCAGTATCTCTTGAGTAGTGGTATTAGCAGCAGTATAGTTCTCTTGACTCCCCATCGGTACGACATTGGAACGAGTTAAAGCACGGCGATCGATTTTGCCATTGGGGGTTAAAGGTAGCATTTCCATCGCCACAAAGGCATTGGGAATCATATATTCTGGCAACTGTTGGCGCAGAAAACAACGAAGTTCCCTAACAGTAGGTATGGTTTTTGAACCAAACACGATATAAGCTGTTAAGGATTTATGCTGAAAGTCATCCTCCTGGAGGATAACTACCACTTCCCATACAGCATGATGTTGAGTTAAAACTGATTCAATTTCGCCGATCTCGATCCGAAAACCTCTAATTTTGACTTGGTTATCGATTCTGCCTAAATACTCAATTTTGCCATCCGCCAGGTATCGGGCTTTGTCTCCCGTTTTATAGAGGAGATCCCCCCTGCCCCCCTTACTAAGGGGGGATTGAGGGGGGATTGAAATAAATTTTGCTGCGGTTAATTCGGGACGATTTAAGTAGCCTTGAGCAACACCCATACCAGCAATATGAAGTTCTCCTGGTACGCCAATGGGTAAAGGTTGAAGGAGATCGTTTACTATGTAAATTTGTGTGTTGGCAATAGGACGACCAATGGGAATCGAGTTGTCGGTTGAATTTGGTTGTACGGGTTCAATCGCCGACCAAATAGTAGTTTCTGTCGGCCCATACATATTCCATAAAGATGCTGCTTTAGAAAGTAGTTGTTGCGCTAAGTTTTTCTTTAAGGCTTCGCCACCACAAAGTATTTTAAGGCGATCACTGCCTTGCCATCTTGCTTCTAAGAGTAATTTCCAGGTAGCTGGTGTGGCTTGCATTATTGTAGGGTTATATCGATTTAATGCCGATAGCAGTTTTTGACCGTCTAAAGCTACTTCCCGACTAACTAAAATTACTTTGGCACCGACTATTAGGGGGAGAAAAATTTCTAGTACGGCGATATCAAAGGATATGGAGGTAACGGCTAAAAGTATGTCTTGTCGATCGCATCCTGGTTGACAACTCATGGAAGTTAAGAAGTTAACCACCTGACCATGACCGATTTGTACTCCTTTAGGTTTTCCTGTCGAACCTGAAGTGTAGATTACATAAGCTAAAGATTCTGGTTGGAATTTGTACTTGGCTGGAGTTAGGTTGTGTTGGGCGATAGTTTCCCAGTCTGTATCTAGTTCGATGGCTTTTAGGCGATCTGTAGCTAAATGTCCCCGTAATTTTTGTTGGGTAAGTATTATCTCCAGTTTCGCATCTTCTACCATAAAGTTGATCCGCTCTAGAGGATAAGTAGGATCGAGAGGTACGTATGCACCGCCTGTTTTGAGGACAGCCAAAAGGGCAACTACCAGATCGAGCGATCGTTCTAAACAAATACCGACTAAAACATCTTTGCCTACTCCTAACTGTTGCAAGTAATTAGCTAACAGATTTGCTTGATGATTAAGTTCGCCATAGGTAAGATGTTTATTTTCAAAGACTACTGCTATTGCATCGGGTGTCTTAGTTACCTGATTTTCAAATAATTGATGCAGACATAGATCTAATTGGTAATCTTTTTGAGTATTATTCCATTCAACTAACAGCTGGTTTCTTTCTGATGCTGTTAACAACGGTAAGCGATCAACATTACTATCAGGATTAGCGACAATTTCCGTTAATAAAGTCTGGAAATTTGCCAATATCCTTTGAATCGTATCGCCACGAAATAAATCACTACTATATTCTAAAAATCCAATTAATTCTGCTTGAGTATCTTCGATATACAATGTCAAATCAAATTTACTAATCCCATTATCTATAGGTAAAGGAGTTATTTCCAAATCGGGTAATGTTAAACTTAACAGTGGTGCTTTTTGATAAACAAACATTACCTGAAATAAAGGATTAGCAGCTGGCGATCGCTCTATGTTTAATTCTTTAACTAACTCTTCAAATGGTAAATCTGAATGATTATATGCTGCTAAAGTTGTTGCTTTTACCCGTTGTAACAATTCCAAAAAACTAGGATCACAATCTAGATTAGTTCTTAAAATAATTGTGTTAATAAAACAGCCGATTAAATTCTCTGTCTCAGTGCGATCGCGATTGGCAACAGGAGTAGCAACTACAATATCTGTCTCTTGGCTATAGCGATAAAGTAAAGTCTTAAATGCAGCCAACAACAACATAAAAGTTGTTACATTTTCTTGTTTGCTTAATTCTTTTAATTTTTTTGTAAGCTGCTGAGGAATAACAAATGTTTCTCGACCACCTTGAAAACTTTGAATAGCAGGACGAGGATAATCTGTCGGTAATTCTAAAATTGACGGTGCATTTTTTAGTTGCTGTTTCCAGTAATTTAACTGTGGTATAATTTTGTCTTGAATCAATTGGCGATGCCAAAGAGCAAAATCTCCATATTGAATTGCTAATGCTGGTAAATTTGAAGTTTGGTTATTAGCTAAAGCTTGATAAAATGTTGCTAATTCTCGACAAAATATATCCCAAGACCAACCATCAGAAATAATATGATGCATAACAACTAGCATCAGATGTTCTTGTTTTGACAGAGAAATAATAATACTTCTTATTAGTGGTAATTTTTCTAAATTAAAAACTTGCCGAGAATAGTCATTAATTATTTTTTGAATTTCAGCTTCTTGTTCAGCTTCTGAATATTGTTTTAAATCTATAATGGGTACAGATATGCTTAATTTTGGAGCAACAATTTGAGTTGCTTGCTCATTAATAGTTTTAATAGCAGTACGTAAGATTTCATGACGCTGAATAATTTTGTTAATACTTTTTTCTATAGCAACAAGATCGAGATTACCTACAAGTTTAAATAAATTTAATTCATTATATAAAGGCAAGTCTGGTTGTAATTGATGTCCAAACCACAACTTTTCTTGCATTAGCGATAATGGTAAACTATCCAATGCTTTTCTTTGAGGAATTGAACTTTTTATTTCTAAGTTTATTTGTTTTTGTTTTAATCGCAACTCCAAAAGTTTCCTTTGCTCTGGAGATAGTGCAGCAATTCTTTTAGCTATATTACTCATGATAAATTAGTCAATTCAATAATATTGTCAGACTCGATCTTATTTTTTCCATCTGCGATCGCTTTTAAAAATAACTTAAAGCGGAATATTGTCTAACTAATTGTTTGTTTTGATATTCTTCTTTTAAATTATTAAGTTTAGATAAGCTGTTCATCACAAAAGTAAAATCTAAACCAAAATCAATTAAGCAAGCAATTTCATTTACGCCAATTTGCTCCAGATGTTCGATTGTTTGACTACAAGTTTCTTTAGTGCCAATCATCACTCTTCCTTGTAGATAACGCTCAAAAGCAAAATTAAATAAACAGGTGCGATCGTCTTCAGTAAATGTATCTGAACTAACAGGAAAATCAATTTTTTCTGCCAATTTTTCGACTAAGCCAAAATGAGTTTTTATATAATTACAAAAAGGTTCTTTAACTTGGATTCTAATCGATTCTTCATCATCCCCAATAAAAGTATGGAGCATTAAAGCTACTTTTCCTTGCTGAGCATCATAACCATGTTCAGCTAAAGAATTACGATAAAGAGCTATTTGTCTGGCTAAATTATCGGTGGTTTCATACAGCAAAGAAGTTAAAACATTCGCGCCAATTTTACCAGCTTCAATAAAAGTTTCATTTGCACCGCAAGTAATCCAAATTGGGACTTGAGCTTGTATTGGTCGAGGAAAAGTTTGAATCTGGACAGGTTTTCCCGTACCTCCTAAAAATTCGACTTCTTCCCCTTTCCATAGCTGTTTAAAGACTTCTATTCCTGACCACATCGCTTGTCTGCGATCGCTATAATTATCTGGTTGCAGTAAAAAATCATCCGCGTGCCAACCAGAAGCAAAGGATATGCCCACTCTACCATCAGAAAGATTATCTACTACTGCCCATTCTTCCGCAACCCTGACGGGATTTTGTAAAGGCATAACAACACTACCCGATCGCAGTTGGATATTTTTAGTTACTGTTGCTAAAGCAGCAGCTATGACCGAAGGGTTGGGATAAAGTCCTCCAAAGGGGTGAAAATGACGCTCTGGAGTCCACACTGCTTGAAACCCGTGAGTGTCTCCGTATTTAACTGTTTCGAGCAAGAGATCGTATTTATTTTTCTGCGTTGTCGATCCGTCTCCAGAAAAGTATAGTAGGCTAAATTCCATCTTAATACCAGGTTGAAATTGAACTTGAGAATAGGCAATGATTGGTTTATTGCTACCAATTAATTAAGAAAAATTATCAATTAATTAGTAAAAAAAAGCGATTCGCAGGCTAGGCTTCAGCCTAATCGCTTTAACTTGATTGAGATTTTTGAGCAAGTTCCTGTTCCAGTACTTCTAAGGAAAGATTTTCGATTTCTACTAACAATTGTTCCATTTCCTCAGTTTCCTCTGTTGAAGTTGCTGGTGCTTTGATCACCTCAGCTAATTTAGCGATGGTAGGAGCTTCAAACAAAAGTGTCCGTAGGGGCAAATCGAGTTTAAAGGTTTCTCTTAGACGGGAAGTAACTTGAATAGCAAGTAGAGAATGTCCGCCTAACTCAAAAAAGTTATCATTAATTCCTACTTGTTTTAACCCTATCACTTCTTGCCAAATATTCGCAATAATTTTTTCGATTTCGTTACCAGGGGCAACATAGTTTGGACTCAGATTTTGCTGGAAAGAAGGCACAATATCTGATTTTTGAGCAGCATAAACAGCTATGAAACTATTGTTCTGCTCGATAACCCTGGGTAAATCTTGAGTTGAGATAATAACTTGAGATAGCCCGTTTGCCAAAGCGCGCTCAAACACTTCTACTGCTTCGGTAGATAATAATCCATGCTTGAGGTTATCGGCTTGCCATTGTTTCAATTCAGTCGGGACATCTGTATTAACTGCCATGCCAACTTCCTGCCAAGCATCCCAATTAATTGCCACAGTCTGACAATGGGAACTATGGCAACGAGCAAAGGCATCTAAAAAGGCATTCGCCCCACAATAGTCAGCCTGTCCAAATCCGCCCACAATAGAAGTTAGAGAAGAACAAAGCACTAAGAAATCTAAATCTATTGTCTGTAATACCTCATTAAGAACCAATGTGCCTACTACTTTAGGAGCAAAGACCTTTTCAGCTATTTGTGGGGTTTTCAGTTGAATGATGCCACCACCAGCCACCCCAGCAGCATGAATTACACCGTTGAGCATACCAAAACGTTCTAAAGCCCGGGCGATCGCCTGTTCCATTTGAGCGCGATCGCAGACATCCGCAGTCAGGTGTAAAACTTCTGCCCCTAATGTTTGTAAATTCTTGATTTTACTAATTTTTTGGCTGGTAGAATTTTCTGCATCGTGATTTGCTAACCATTCATCCCAGGTTTCTGGTTCAGGTAATGAAGAACGTCCGAGTAAAATGAGTTTAGCTTGTACAGTACGAGCCAAATGTTCGGCTAAAACTAAACCAACGCCCCCCATACCTCCTGTTATCAGGTAAACTCCACCTGGACGTAATTTTGATTGTTCTGAAGGATTTTTAGTAATGGGAATTGGCTCAAAGGTTTGTACCCAACGGCGATGTTTACGATAGGCAACAAATTTATCGGCTGAATCGGTAGTAAATTCGATAATTAACTGTTCGATTGAGCGATCGCTATGAGATTCTGAGAGATCGACTTGACGGCAATTGAGATAGGAATACTCTTGAGAAATAACTTTAATTGCACCTAAGACTGTTGCTTCTTTGTAGGACAAGGTTTCATCGCCAATAACATCATAAAGATTATTAGTAGCCACGATAATTTCAATGTTGTGTTTTGGTTGTTCGATTGCTTGGGCGAGATAAATGAGATGCCAGAAAGACTGGGTGACTGGGTGACTGGGGGATAAGGAGACTGGGTGACTGGGTGACTGGGTGATGGGGAGATTGGGTGACTGGGTGATGGGGAGATTGGGTGAAGTATTCCACAGGTAGATAATTTTAGTAGGAATGTTACCTAATTCGGAAATTGCTTTAAAAAGAGTGTGATAATCTTCTGACTTATTAGGGTTGATAGTGTAGCCATGACGATCCTGGCTGAAATTGTCTCCAGTATATACAGCGATCGCATTTTGTCCATCTTGTCTTAACTTTTCGATTAGGCGATCGCTAATTGCCGACTCATCAACAAAAACTAAATAGCTATCGTTAGTTATCTTACTGGTTTTAATCAGAGGTAAGGCTTTCCAAGCAGGAACATAAAACCAATCAGCAATATTATCTTTTTTACCATACCCCCCTTTCAAAGGGGGGATCAAGGGGGGATCGATAGGATCGATCCAATAACGTTGACGTTCAAAAGGATAAGTGGGTAGAGGTACTCGGCGACGTTTTTGGTGAGCATAAAAATTACCCCAATCAATGGCTACTCCTGCTAGCCATAGCCTACCCAGCATATTGAGGATAAAAGCATTATCGTCAACTGTTTCTTTAGGATGAGGTAACGACGACAAAACTATTTGCCCTGCTGCTTTAGTAGAATTATGTTTGACGAAAGTAGATAAAGTTCTGCCTGCGCCCACTTCTAACAATATATGTTCTTGATTTTGTAGTAGTTCGTCAACTCCCGCAGCAAAAAGAACTGTTTGCCTCATGTGTTTTGCCCAATAATGGCGATTTGTCGCCTCTTCATTCGTAATCCAAGTGCCTGTAACGTTGGAAAGAAAAGGCATCTGAGGTGGATTTAATTTAACTTTGGCAATTTCTTGGGTAAAAGGGGCGATTGGCTTCGCCACGCTTCCAGCGATCGCACCATCCATCATGGGAGAATGGAAAGCATGGGATGTATGTAGGTGACGGCATTCAATAGCTTTTTCAGTCAATTCTTCATTTATCCTAGCTATTGACTCATCACTACCTGAAATGACGCATAAATTAGGAGCATTAACAGCAGCTAGAGATAATCCATCTTTCAATAATTCCTTTACTTCTGTCTCTGATAAAGACACCGCCAACATAGAACCTGTAGGCATTTGCTGAATTAATCTACCCCGTCGCGCAACTAAAATTAGGGCATCTTCTAAAGAAAAAACACCAGCAATAGTTGCAGCTACGTATTCTCCAATACTATGTCCAATTGCAGCTTGTGGTTTAATTCCCCAAGACATCCATAATTGGGCTAGGGCATATTCGATAGTAAAGATAGCTGGTTGTGCTATTTCAGTTTGTTTTAATTTATTTGTTGCAATTTCTATTTCTGAGTTTTTAGGATAAATAAGCGATCGCAAATCCAACCCTAATTCAGGTTCTAATAATTCCGAACAGCGATCAATCCACTCACGAAAGACAGGCTCAGTTTGATACAATTCTTTACCCATGTTGACATACTGAGAACCCTGCCCAGGAAACATAAAGACAATTGAGTGATTATTTTGCTGGGTACAATGAGTTAAAACTGTTTGAGGATCGCGGTTATGGAGAGCGATCGCTACTTCTTCAATATCTTTGCCTACCACCATGCGACGATAAGCAAATTCCTTTCGCCCCACCTGTAAGGTATACGCCACATCAGCCAAATCCAATTCAGGATGCTTGTTCAGATGTTCGACTAAATTATCCGTTGCTTTTTCTAAGACACTTTCAGTTTTCGCTGAGATAACCAGTAAATGCCATAATGACTTCTGACTTCTGACTTCTGACTGCTGACTACATGCGGGCAAGCCCTTTGTGACTTCTGACTCCTCCAACACCACATGAGCATTCGTACCACCAATTCCAAAAGAGCTAACCCCTGCCCGTCTTGGATATCCTGGTGTTTTCCATTCCTTAAGCTCAGTATTGACGTAAAAAGGACTGTTAGTAAAATCAATTTTGGGATTAGGTTGCTGAAAATGTAAGCTAGGAGGAATCTGCTGGTGTTTAAGTGCCAAAACGGTTTTAATTAGTCCTGTAATCCCTGCTGCTGCATCTAAATGACCAATATTAGTTTTTACCGAACCCAGGGCGCAATAATTTTTTTCTTTCATGTCAGCCTCAAAAACCTGATTTAAGGCAGCGATTTCAATCGGATCACCCAAAGCTGTTCCCGTACCGTGAGTTTCAATATAAGAAATAGTTTCAGGTTCAACTTCCGCTAAAGCCAAAGCCTCAGCAATTACTTCTGCTTGCCCGTCGATACTAGGGGCAGTGTAGCCAATTTTGCCAGAACCATCATTATTAATCGCTGAACCGCGAATTATTGCCTGAATGTAGTCACCGTCAGCCAGAGCATCTTCTAAACGCTTTAAGATAACTACACCTACCCCACTTCCTGGTACAGTTCCCTGTGCGTGAGCATCAAAAGCGCGACAATGCCCATCGGGGGATAAAATTCCGCCTTCTTGATATAAATAGCCTGTTTTCTTCAGACTAGCAATACTAACGCCCCCTGCCAAAGCCATGTCAGATTGATAAGTAAGTAGACTCTGGCAAGCCATAGAAGTAGCAACTAAAGAAGTTGAACAACCTGTTTGGAGATCAAGACTAATTCCTTTAAGATTTAACAGATAGGAAATACGAGTAGTTAAAAAATCTTTTTCGTTACCAATTACTGTTTGATAACCTAATGCTGTCTGAAAAAAATCTTCATCGGGGTTGAGATTAAATAGTAAATAGTTATTCCAACCTACACCAGCAAAAACACCAATTTTACCTGCATATTTATCTGGGTTGTAACCAGCATTTTCTAAAGCAGAATAAGCACATTCTAAAAATATTCGATGTTGGGGATCGATCGCCGAGGCTTCTTTGGGATTGTAACCAAAAAATTCAGCAGCAAATAAGTCAATATCTTCTAAAAATGCCCCTGCTTTTACATAATTGGTATTATCAATGACAGTTTTATCTATCCCAATATTTAATAATTGATCATCGGTAAAATGAGTAATAGATTCTCGACCATTTTTAAGATTATCCCAAAACTCATCGATATTTTTTGCTCCAGGAAAACGACCATCCATGCCGATAATCGCAATACTATCTTCTATACTTAAACTTGTTTCGATTTTCATTATTTTCTAACTTTCTTTAATTGCTTTTTGCGAGCTAATGCTGCTTTTTGTTGCTCAATGTGACTCGAAAATTGTTTAGATTGATTATTACTCGTCAATAAATTATTTTCTTTTTGACTGAGGTAATTAGCCAAAGAACTAATACTGGGATATTTAAATAAATCCGTAATAGCTAAATTTATTGATAAACATTGTTCCAACTTTTCTTGAACTTGAGCTAACAGTAAGGAATGACCACCAACATCGAAAAAGTTATCATTAACTCCAATATTTTCTCGTTGGAGTATTTCTTGCCAAATCTCAGCTATGATTCTTTCTTGTTGATTGCTCGGTAAAATTGTTGTCGAAACATTTCTCGAATCGACCTTACCTTTAATTCTTTTCAAAGTCTGACGATCAAGTTTACCATTAGCAGTTAATGGTAATTCTTTTAATACTTGCCAATCAGCAGGCATCATGTAATCTGGCAAATGCTCTTTTAGATAATTCCTTATTCTCTGAATTACTAGTTCTATATCCTGATTTTTGGCTAATTGTTTCAGAACAATATAAGCTACTAAATTTTTATTCCCAGCTAAATCTTCTTGAGCAATAACTACAGATTGCTTTATATCTTCATGCTGATTAATAACTGCTTCAATTTCAGTTATTTCAATCCTAAAACCACGAATTTTTACTTGATAATCTAGTCTTTCCGAAAACTCAATATTACCATCAGGGAGATATCGGGCTTTGTCGCCTGTTTTGTAAAGATGATCCCCCCTGCCCACGGCAGTCCTAAAGGATACACCTTCGGATATCGCTTCAAGTCGGGAAACCCGCCCAACGCGCTGCCTCCCCTTATTAAGGGGGGATTGAGGGGGGATTAAGATAAATTTTTGTACGGTTAATTTAGGATTATTTAAATATCCTCTTGATAGACTACTACCACCAAGATAAATTTCACCCCAAACGCCAATGGGAACAAGTTGTAAATTATTATCTAATAAGTAAATCTGGGTATTAGGAAAAGGACGACCGATAGGTACAAGGCGATCGCTATTTGTAAGAGCTAAGGGCAATTCGCCACTATCTTCAAAATAGGTACTATCAATAGTTGCTTCACTGACACCATAAGCATTAATTAATTTAGTATTTAAACCACACAACTTTTTCACTCTTTGATAGTCTCTTAAAAACCAGCTATCAGAGCCAACTATCAATAATTTCATGAAAGCTAAAGCTTGTTTAGTTCGCTCTAAATAATCTACTAAATTCATCAGGACTGCTGGCACAAAATCAGCACAAGTAACTTTTTCTTGCACCATAAATTGATAGAGTTTTTTGGGTTCTAAGAGTAATTCTTGAGGACAAATAACTAATTTTGCTCCTGAACATAAGGTTTTAATTAAATCTCCTGTAAAGACATCAAAGGAGAAACTTGCCATTTGTAAATAACAATTATCCTGACTATTAGGTAACAAGTTAGCCTTATGCCAAGCTAGATAAGTATTAACTAAACCACCATAGGTACAAACTACTCCTTTCGGTTTACCTGTCGAACCTGATGTATAAATTGTATAGACAGCATTTTCTGGCGTTGTTTGAAGACTTAAATTTTCTGGACTTTTCTGAGCAATATTATCCCATTCAGTATCTAGACAAATAAGCGTAGCTGAATGCTTTGGTAACTTTTCCTTTAAATATTTCTGAGACAAAATAACTAATGGGTTAGCATCTTGCACCATCCAAGCAATTCGCTCATGAGGATATTCTGGATCGAGAGGAAGATAAGCACCACCTGCTTTAATAATTCCTAAAATAGCAATAAAAACTTCTAGCGATCGTTCTAAATAAACTCCAACTAATACCTCTGGTTTTACTCCGATTTCTTGTAGGTAATTAGCTAGTTGATTTGCTTGCTTATTTAACTGTTGATAGGTTAATTGTTGGTTGTTAAAAACTACTGCTATGGCATCAGGATTTTTCTCTACTTGCTTCTCAAATAACTGCTGAATCGAAACTTGAGCATTATTAACAATTGGATTCCAATCGATTAGTAATTGCTGTCTTTCTTGGGCTGATAATAAAGGTAACTCTGATAGTTTAGCTTGAGGATTAATTACAATACCTTCGAGCAAGTTTTGATAATGACTCACCATTCGAGTAATAGTTGCATCATCAAATAAATCCGTATTGTATTCAAAACTAGCAATTAGCGTTTCATTTCTATTTTCAATGGAGACACTTAAGTCAAACTGCGCTATCTGACTATCAACCTTATACTCACTCAGAGTTAAACCAGGCATTGTTGCTAACTGAGGTGCATCTTGGAAAGCAAACATTACTTGAAATAAAGGTGTATAACTCAAGTCTCTCTCTGGCTGTAACACTTCTACCAATTTATCAAAAGGTAAATCTTGATGGGCGTAAGCTTCTACGGCTACCTGACGTATCTGAGATAATAATTCTGAAAAACTCGGATTGCCTGTTAAATTAGACCGCAAGACTAAAGTATTAACAAAAAAGCCAATTAAACCTTTAAGTTGCTCATGATTACGGTTAGCAATAGGCGAACCAACCAGAATATCTTCTTGTCCAGTGTATCGATAGAGTAAGGTTTTAAATGCTGCCAGCAACAACATAAACAAAGTAACGCCTTCATTTTTAGCGAGACTTTGCAACTGTCTAGTTAAACTAGTTGGTATTTCCCAAGATTGGCATTTACCTTGATAAGTTTGTACTGCTGGTCTAGGCTTATCTGTAGGTAGTTGTAATAAAGGTGGTGCTTCTTTTAATTTTTCTTGCCAGTAATTTAAATGTCGGTTTGAATCAGATTCAAGCTGTTGACGCTGCCAATAGACTACATCCTTATACTGTATAGGTAATTCTGGAACAGATAAACCCTGATAAGATTGGGCAACTTCTGTCATAAAAACTTCTGCTGACAAACCATCGGCAATAATATGGTGCATCGTCAACAGTAAAATATGTTCTTCGGGTGCAAGGCGTAATAATTTCAGTCGTAATAAAGGTAATTGAGTTAAATTAAAAGGCTGTTGATGTTCTTGGGTTGTAATTGATTTAACTTTTGACTCTAGTACATCTACTACTGACAAGGATAGTATTAAAGTTGGATTAATAACCTGCACAGGTTTGCCGTCGTCTGTAGCCAAAGAAGTCCTTAGTATTTCCTGTCTAGAAACAACTTGATTAATACAACCTTGTAAACGCTCAACTTCCAGTCCGCCTGTAATTCTGACTGCAAAAGAAATATTATAAGCAGGATTACCAGTTTTTAGGCGATCAAGAAACCAAAGTCTAGCTTGAGCAAAAGAAACAGGATGGATATGATTACCTGTAGTAACTCTTGTTAAAGATCTAGATTCTGTAGAATTACTTGTTACCAGTTGCGCTAATATCTTAATAGAAAGCGATCGCGTGTTTAATCCCGAAAATAGATCAGCGATCGCAATATTAACCCCTAAATCAGCTTCAACGTGATTGATTAATTCAAAAACCTTTAACGAATCCAAACCCAAACTAGTCAAGGGACTTGTTACTTCAATTTCTTGAGGTAATCTTTTCAATATACGTGCAATACTTGTTTGCAAATATGACTCTAAAAGTAACTGGGATTCTTGAGGGGATTGTTGTAAAAGCTCTTTTCTAGTTAATTTCCTTTCTACCTCGCTACATTCCTGAGTCTCGATAAAATTGCTAGCAACTATATTTAATGTACCTGCCAAAAACTGATTTTTAGTTGCCCGACGTTGAATTTTGCCACTAGAAGTCTTCGCAATACTTCCAGGCTTAATCAAAACCACCCCATAAACTTCTATCTCATGGGCTGCTGTGACAACTTGACGAATTGCTGTAATTACTGATTCCAGATTCGCTTTAGCCCGAAACTCCAACTCTTGTACGATTATCAATCTTTCCTCATTTTCCCTCTCTACCGTAAAAGCAGCATTACTACCCAAACGCAAAGCATCATGACTTCTTTCCGCCGTCAACTCCAAATCTTGAGGATAAAGATTACGTCCCCTAACAATAATCAAATCCTTCAGCCTACCAGTAACAAACAACTCTCCCGACTCATCCAAAAACCCTAAATCACCAGTACGTAAAAAATACTCTTCTTTAAAATCCTCTCCCGTACGTTTCCCCCCTTGATAAGGGGGGTTAGGGGGGATCACGCGAAACGTCTCTTTCGTCTCCTCCAAACGATTCCAATAACCCTTAGCAATACTATCCCCACGTACCCAAATCTCCCCAACACAATTATTCTCACAAAGAGTCAAAGATTCAGGATTAACAATTACAACCTCTTGCCCAGGAATACTCTTACCACAACCAACCAAAACCAGACTATCTGACTCTTCCCCAAAAGCTTCCACAATCGGATTTTCCGCCCAAGCTAACCTGTCTACCGCTTTAGTTTTATATCCAATCTCATTGCCTCCCAGTCTCCCAGTCTCATTGTCCCCCAGTCTCCTAGTTCCCTTATCCCCCAGTCTCCCAATCTCATTGTCTCCCAGTCTCCTAGTCCCCTTATCCCACAGTCTCCGAGTCTCATTGTCTCCCAGTCTCCTAGTCTCATTGTCCCCCAGTCTCCCAGTCCCCTTATCCCCCAGTCTCCTAGTCCCCTTGCCTCCCAGTCCCCTTGTCCACTTGCCCCCTAGTCCCCCAGTCCTATCCCCTCCAGAAACCAACAAAGTCGCTTCCGCCATCCCATAACAAGGATAAAAAGCCTGCCGACGAAAACCACAGTCAGCAAAAGCCTTACTAAATCGCTCAAAAGTCTCATGACGAATAGGTTCAGCCCCATTAAAAGCCACCTGCCAACTACTTAAATCAAGAGTAGCCCTTTGTTCAGCAGTAATCTTTTGCACACATAGTTCGTAAGCAAAATTAGGCGCACCGCTAGTAGTTCCTTTGTATTTAGAAATAGCTTGCAACCAACGATAGGGACGTTGTAAAAACGAGGTGGGCGACATCAAAATACAAGGAAAACCACCATAGAGAGGCTGTAAAATTCCTCCAATTAAACCCATGTCGTGATACATCGGTAGCCAGGAAACAAACCGACTCTCAGAAGAATGTCCCATGCAGTGATAGGTCATTGCTGCATTGTGCAGTAAGTTGCCATGACTAACCATCACTCCTTTAGGTGTCCCTGTTGAACCAGATGTATATTGTAAAAACGCTATTGCATCTCTATCTACTTTTGATTCCTGCCAATTAGCTTCGATTCCTGTTTCTAAAGTATCCGTAGCCAGCCATCGAAAATTACTGATTTTGCCCAATAAAGACTGCATTCTCGGCAAAAGTGTCTCAGTGGTTAGAGCGATCGCTACTTCCGCATCCTTAGTAATAGCTTGTATTCGGGGAGTTTTCCTGTGATTCTGGGGTGGATAAGCAGGAACAGCAATTACTTCTGCATACAAACAGCCGAAAAAAGCTGCTAAATAATCTAATCCTGAAGGATATAGTAATAAAGCCCTTTCGCCTTTTAATCCTAGTGCCTGAAGTTTGGCTGCAATTTGCCGACTGCGACGATCTAATTCTTGATAGCTAACTTTTATTTCTTGACTTTCCCCGTCTTCTAGAAACGTAAAGGCATTGGTATTTGGTTGTTTACTACTGCGCGATCGCAGTAATTCAATAACCGAAAAGTAATCATGAAAACTTTTGGACAAGCTAGTAACAAGTTGATTCATATTCGCAATTAGAATTTAGACAAAACACGGACAGCGTTTTGAAATCTCGCTGGTCAAGAAAGTTGGAAATTAATGTCTTAAGCTCTAGTATGACTGAGCTAGTTAAGACACTTATTGTTTAAAGCTTAGACTAATCTGTCTTTTATAACTCTGTGATTTTACAGTATACTTTTTTCGAGTTTAATGCAACTAATTCTTAGTTAAGATTGCTATTCTTAATTTTTAAGAAAATTATTGACAACAAATACAACATGAGTTAGTGAAGCATAATTTAAGATCTTCTCGTATCTTCTAGATTACCATCGCATTTATTCTGCTTTTACCTGTAATTCAACTAGATAAGACTCGAATAGATGCTCAACTGAAGACTACAAAAGCCTTGTAGTTTATTGCAAATAATAAGCAATTAAATTATACAACTGTTAGTTCTTTAAAACTTACTCAATTAATGAGAAACTTTTTAATTAAAGCGAAATAATAAATCAAATACTAGTGGAAACTTTAACCGAAACAGAATTTGACTTGCAGTGGTTAGAAAGCCTGAAATCCAACCAAGTAGCCTACAATGTGCGAGGATTTCATCTCAGCCTTTCTTTTCTCTAATTTTTTCGTCGAACTCACGTTAAATTAAATTTTTTTCCCAATAAATAGCAAAGTAAAGGAATTATTTCAATGTCAAAACCTGTTTTATTTGTTTGCCAATCTTGTAATGCTGAGGCTAATCCAGACTTAGAGCCATCTTTAGGTAATTGTTTACTAAATCGACTGCAAGAATTAAATCAAGATCGGTTTGAAATTCGAGCCGAAGAATGTATGTGGATGTGCGAACAAGCTTGTGTAGCAGCAATTTCGGCTAGCGATCGCCCTACTTATTTATTTACAGATTTACCCCTACAAGATAGCGCAGAAGCTTTATTGGAGTTTGCCGAACTCTATCGCGTTGCGAAGCCATGCCGTAAGGCTTATCGCTCCAGTCAAACCATTCCCTTTAAAACCATCCCCAAAGTGCTTCAGTCAGTAACTATTGCCCGAATTCCCCCAGTTTAGTTTTCTTACTCTTTCTCTAAGTATTTGATGATTTTAGCAAGTTTTCTAGTGGCGATCGCTACTCTAATAGCAGGGCCAATCAGCGATCGCCTTCTCGAACCAGCTATGCAGTCACGAAATATTTTAAGTTCTTTATTCGCTCCGATTTTTGGCAATCAACCAGGTGCAGGAATGGCACTATTGTATGTAATAACTGCGATCGCCATGTTCTTGATTGGTGCGATCGGCTATAGATTATCGTCACTGCGTCAGCTAGAAAATACCAGGTTGGATTGATATTTTAACGTTTAACAAAGCTATAAGCTCTAAGCTTGATTTAACAGTTAGAGCAATTCTCACTGTTCCCACTTTCCTCACTGTTATTGTCAGCTTACGGTTTATAGCTAACCAAGAAGCGATTTTAAAAATTAATGCTAAATACTACCAACAAGCATGATAAAGTTTTAGATTATTGACATCCTCACCGCCGTAGAACGACGGTGATTCCAAACATCACTATTTGGGTTTCCTCTTTCTGCGACTCGGCTTATTTAGAGGAGTTTCCCCACCTAAACAGAGGTCGATGTCTCCAGAGGCGTGAGTTCCGATGTGTCCCACCGTACTTAAACCGAGTTCTAATATGTTTCGAGCAGCATTCCAATCTCTATCCTGTATATGCCCGCAATGATGACAACTATGAGTCCTGACGCTCAGAGATTTTTTGACAACTTTGCCACAGTTAGAGCAATTTTGACTTGTATAGTGAGGTGGCACGGCAACCGTGACTACTCCGAAAACTTTGCCAAAATATTCAACCCATGTGCGGAAAGTTGTCCAAGCTGCATCGCTAATAGATTTAGCCAGATGTCGATTTCTGACCATGTTACGCACCTTCAAATCCTCATAAGCTACCAAGTCGTTAGACTGGACTACGCATCTTGCCAACTTTACGACAAAATCTTTACGCTGCCTACTTACTTTGAGGTGCTTTCTTGCCAATTTATTTCTAAACTTGGCTCGATTTTTAGAACCCTTTTTGGTCTTGGACATACGACGCGAAAGTCGTTTCAGAGCCTTTTCGCTCCTTCTAAGATGTCTTGGGTTTTCAACGGTTTGCCCGTCGCTATCGGTGTAGAAATCAGTCAAGCCAACATCAAGACCGATAGTTTTAAACGTTGGCTCTCTTTTTTCAATTCGCTCTTGGTCGAGGCAAAACTGCACGTAGTAGCCATCAGCGCGACGTACTACTCTTACTCGCTTGATTTGCGTATCTTGATAGAAATGCAAATCGCGAGTACCCCACATTTTAAAAGTGCCTGCACCAAAACCATCACTAAAAGTGATGTATCTCCTGTCTTCAGAAAGTTTCCAGCCCGTAGTTTTGTACTCGACAGAACCATGAGTTTGTTCTTTTTTGAAACGAGGGTATCCTTTCAAACCTGGTTTATTTTTCTTGCAGTTATCCAAGAATCGAGGAATTGCCGACCAAGCCCTTTCAGCACTCGCTTGTCGAGCCTGAGAGTTAAGTTGATTTGCCCAAGAAAACTCCTTCCCCAAAACAGCACAATATGCACTCAAGTCGTATCGTCCAATCCTGGAGCGATTATCCATCCAGTATCTCAGGCAAGTATTACGAACGAAACGAGCGGTACGGATGGCTTCATCAAGCTTGCCGTATTGCTCTTTCAATCCCTCAAGTTTTGCCTCAAATACCAACATAGTTACGTTGCTTTATCTGACGTAACTATTTTAGCACAAAACCCCGAGAAAGCTACGCACTCTGGTCTTGGCGGTTTCCGTCGAGGAAGAAGTGCGTCAAGAAGCCGTCCGCGCATGACGGAGCTTTAAACCCAAATTTTCGGTAAAATGCTAATAATTAGCAATTAGATGTTGTGAGAAAAGCCTAGATCAATCGCCAATATGTCTACAACAAGAGAGATTGTAAGTATTCTTTAGCTGACAGTGATCGCAGTAGAGCAAGAGTAAAAATTTCAAGATAATGACAATTACTGAAAACAAATTTTACTCAGGAAAAACCAAGAAGCAGTTGTTACTAGTATTTGGTTTAATCTTAGGAGGATTTATCTTAGGGTTAAGTTTTATAGCTAGCATGACTTGGGGGGCAGCAGATATCTCTTGGGAAGATATATACCGAGCCTTTACTGCTTTTGATGGTTCTAGCAATCACCTGATTATTCGTACCGTTCGTTTACCGCGATCGCTAGTTGCCATGTTAGTCGGTGCAGCTTTAGCTGTAGCAGGAGCAATTATGCAGGGACTAACTCGTAATCCTCTTGCCTCCCCTGATATCTTAGGAGTCAATACAGGAGCAGCTTTGGCAGTAGTGCTAGGAACATTTCTACTGAATGGTGTTTCTGTAAATATTTATACCTGGTTTGCTTTTGCTGGTGCAGCAATTAGTACAGTTACAGTATATCTGCTAGGTTCATTAGGTCGTGGTGGACTAACTCCTTTTAACCTGGTCATAGCTGGTGCAGCACTGACTGCTTTTATTTCTTCAGTGACTAGTGGAATTTTAATTATCAGTCAACGTACCCTAGAAGAAATTAGATTTTGGTTGGCTGGCTCAGTAGCAGGTAGAGATTTAAATTTACTTTGGCAAATATTACCTTATATCTGTATCGGCTTAGTTTTAGGGTTAGCTCTCAGTAAACAAATTACCCTGCTGAGTTTGGGAGAAGATACAGCCAGGAGTTTAGGACAATCAACTTCTGTAATTAAAATCTTAGCAGCCATCAGCATTATTTTACTAGCAGGTTCAAGTGTCGCGATCGCAGGCCCAATTGGCTTTGTGGGTTTAATCGTCCCTCATCTAGTTCGTTTTTTAGTTGGAGTTGATTATCGCTGGATCTTGCCTTATTCAACGATTTTTGGGGCAATTGTCGTTTTAATTGCCGATACCTGCGGTCGTCTCGTGATTCAACCTAGTGAATTGCCTGTCGGTTTAATGATGCCTTTGATTGGTGCGCCTTTTTTTATTTATTTGATTAGGTGGAAAGTTTAGGGGAGACTTGGAGACTGTGAGACTTGGAGACTAGGGGAATAAGCTGTCAGGTATTTAATTTAGTTATTGAGATTGACGGGGAGACGGGGTGATAAGGAGACTGGGGGAATAGCCGTTTTTTATTTATTTAATTAGGTGGAAAGTTTAGGAGAGACTTGGAGAGTGTGAGACTAAGAGACTTGGAGAATAGGGGAATAAGGAGAAGATGAAAATTAAAACTCATGAAGATTTAGAGGTATATCAAATAGGGTTTAAGACTGCTATGGAAATTTTTGAATTGTCAAAAAAATTTCCTGTTGAAGAAAAATATTCACTTACAGATCAGATTCGCCGTTCATCTCGTTCGGTGTGCGCTAACATCGCAGAGGCTTGGCGTAAAAGAAGATATCAAGCAGCATTTATCGCTAAACTCAGCGATGCTGAGGCTGAAGCAGCAGAAGTTCAAGTTTGGCTAAAATTTGCTGTTGAATGTTCTTATTTAAAAATTGATATAGCTAGAAATTTATATCAAAACTATAACCGTATTATAGGAAGTTTAGTCAACATGATGAACAATTCAGATAAATGGATTTTATAATCTCTCCCTGTCTCCCCGTCTCCAAGTCACCCAGTCACCAACAATCAATTAATGACTAATGACAAAACAATTTATTCCTCCTGCGATGTTGCCGATTTCTGTGAGAAGCGATTGCGAAGCTAGCCGAAGGCATCGCCGATTTTTAAAAGTGTTATTGATTCTGACGTTGATAACTTTGATCGCAATGGTAATTAGTATCGGCTATGGAGAATACCAAATTTCGCCTTTGGATGTCATAAAAACACTGTTAGGATTACCGACAGCTAATGGCGACTATGCTTTTATTATTAATACTTTACGTTTACCGCGAACTCTTGCTGCTTTTTTAGTCGGAGTAGGACTGGCGATCGCAGGAACGATTACTCAGGGTATTACTCGAAATCCTCTGGCTGCTCCAGAAATTATTGGTGTGAATGCAGGAGCGACTTTGGCTGCGGTTACTTTATTAGTTGTACTGCCGAATGCACCTGTGTCTTTCCTACCTTTTGCTGCTTTTGGTGGTGCTTTGACTGTCGCTCTCTTAATTTATTTTTTGGCTTGGCAGGGAGGAAGTTCGCCAATTCGTTTAATTTTAGTTGGTATTGGTTTTGATCTAATTGCTGGTGCGTTAACCGATATCATGATTACCTTTGGACAGATCGATACCGTTTCGCAGGCTTTAGTTTGGTTGGCGGGTAGCGTTTACGGACGTACTTGGTCGCAAGTATTAGCCCTAATTCCCTGGATTGTTATCTTTAGCTTCCTGGCTTTGTTTCTTGCCAGAGAATTAAATATTTTAAATCTCGGAGATGAAATCGCCCTGAGTTTGGGTAGTCGGGTGGAGTGGCAACGAGGTTTATTACTCTTAACCAGTGTCGCTTTAGCAGGTGCTTCCATAGCCACGGCAGGTGCAGTTAGTTTTGTCGGCTTGATGGCACCTCATTTAGCTAGGCAGCTAGTGGGAGTATCTCATGAAGGATTGATACCAGTAGCAGCAATGATGGGGGGAATGCTGGTAGTCATTGCCGATTTTCTTGGTAGGGTGATGTTTGCACCCCTAGAACTTCCCTGCGGTATTATTACTGCTGCTGTTGGTGCGCCTTATTTCGTATATCTATTAATTAAAAATCGCCAACAATAAAGGTCTGATGCGTTCAATCGTCTCTAGCTTTGAGTTTGTAAGGAAATTATACTAAAACGTATTTTAAAAAGTTATGTATCGCAATAAAAATAATAATTCTAAATCCCCCAGTCACCAAGTCACCAAGTCTCCCAGTCAAGCTATTGTCAATCATCTAGAAACCAAACAGCTTACTCTTGCTTATGAAGGTGTGCCAGTAGTGCGAAATTTGGATTTAGGCATTCCCGCAGGTAAAATTACGGTGCTGGTAGGTGCAAATGGTTGCGGTAAGTCTACTCTCTTGCGAGGATTAGCACGACTATTAAAACCTAAATCGGGAATGGTTTATTTAGATGGCAAGGATATTGTTCAACTCAAAAGTAAAACCGTCGCCCAAAAGCTGGGAATGTTAACTCAAAGTCCTATTGCCCCTGAAGGTTTAACGGTGCGAGATTTAGTAGCAATGGGTCGTTATCCCTACCAAAATTGGTTGCAACAGTGGTCAAAAGAAGACGAGCTGAAGCTAGCAGAGGCGTTAGAGATTACAATGATGAGTCAATTAGCCGATCGCGCCTTAGATAAACTTTCTGGAGGACAACGACAACGAGCTTGGATTGCGATGATTTTAGCTCAAGATACGGATATTTTATTGCTAGACGAACCGACAACTTTTTTAGATTTATCTCACCAAGTAGAATTATTGGATTTGTTACAAGAACTCCATGAAAGTAAAGGTAAAACTATTGTGATGGTTTTACACGACCTTAATTTAGCCTGTCGCTATGCGGATTATTTAGTGGCAGTACAACAGGGCAAGGTTTACGCCATGGGAACTCCCAAACAGGTAATGACTGAATCAATGGTGCAAGAAGTGTTTAACTTAGAGTGTCGTATTGTGCCAGATCCTGTTGCCGATACGCCCATGTGTATCCCAATGGGACGCAAAGTTAAAGTCAAAGGAGGACTGGGAGACTAGGGGACTAGGAGATTAGGAGATGGGGAGAAGTGCTGATAGTTTCTAAATGACTAATATAGACTGTACAAAGCTAAAATTAAGATAGAGCCTAGTACATAATAAAAGATAAACATGACAATAGATAAAATTTCTAATCGACAACCAGAAAAGAAGTCAGTTACTAATAATCCCCTTGCAGAGATTGCTGGTAAATTTGGGGGAAAGTTTTGGCAACAGACACAAGAAGAAATACAACGCTTTAGAAAAATAGACAAGGAAAAAGTTAAAAAACTTTTGGATAATATGCCTAATAAATAGGTTTGATGTATTTACTAGACACCAGTATTGTTAGTAATTTTTTGGATGAACGCCGTTACTATCCTCAGTTAACAGAACAAATTCTGAGTAAACCACCTGAACTCATATTTATTAGTGTCATTACAGTTGAAGAAATACTACAGGGTGCTTTAGCTGCTATCCAAAAAGCAAAAAGAAAACCTTCAGTCACAATTGCCTATCAGTATTTTGAAGAACTATTCTCTGCGCTGCATCGTTTTCAAATTTTGTCTTACACTGTTGAAGCAGAACGTATTTATCAATCTTTTCCTGCTAAAGCAAAAAGAATCGGAACACAGGATTGTCGCATTGCTGCCATTGCTTGTTCAAATAAATACACTGTCGTTACGGTAAATATAAATGATTTTATCAGCATTGGTCTTACTGATGTAGAAGACTGGACATAAAGCTGCCACTTCTTGACGCGATCGCGATAAAATGCAAACCTTGAAAATTAGGAAAAGTCACAAATCATTTATACAACTATAAAATATTAATTTAGCAAGTTTACTGCCAGGCTTATTACCCACGTTATTAAGGTAAACTAATATTTGTAGTAAGTTTAGCTTCAAAAATAACTTTTCTGAGGATGTTTAAAATATTGATAAGCTACACGAGAAGCTTGTTGGATAAATTCTTGTGCTTGAAGGGAGTTGCTTGGACGTTTAACTAAGATAGCAGCGATATAGCGTTTACCACTAGGCATATCAATTATCCCCACGTCAGCCAGCACTGATTCAATATCACCTGTTTTATGGGCAATAATTGCTCCAGACTCCAAACCTTGAGGAAGTAAAGTATCCCTAACTATATTACGCATAATCTGTAATAAGCGATCGCGCGATCGCAGGGAAATTAGTTTACCATGAGCAATCTTAACTAATAAATTGCCTAAATCTTCGGGGCTAGTTGTATTTGTACCTTCTAAATCTGGTAGAGGATTACGTAACTTAGTTGCAGTTAAACCCAACTTGATAAATCTTTGGTTTAATGCCTCGATTCCTCCCAGACGTTGAATCAGCATATTAGTAGCAGTGTTATCACTGATTGTCATCATTTTATCCGCCGTTTCGAGAGCGGAAAACTTTGTCCCAACTGGTTGCTTCTGCATCTCACCAGAGCCTTGAGCAATAACCTCTTTAGTCATAGTTAATTTTTCTTCTAGGTCAATTTTGCCCCGATCAACATCTTGAAAAAACGCTACCAAAATAGGTAGTTTTATGGTGCTGGCTGAAGCAATGGCATTACTTCCCCGAATACTGACAAAGCCCTTGGTATCTAAATCAGCGAGAAAAATTTCTGGTTCAAGTGTCGGATATTGTTTGCTCAATTCTTCTAGTTGCAGCTTCAAGGGGTTAATTTCTCTACCCCAAGAAGTTATGGTAAATAAGTTTTCTAATTTGACTTGAGGTTTGAAATTAGACGCTATGGCAGTAGGAGTATTAGAGTTTGCCTGAGAAGTAGAAGGCTGAAAAGAACCAGCAAGGGAAATTACTGTTCCCAAAATTGTACTCAGTCCGACAGTGATAATGACTGCATAGATACCCAGCCACCAAGAGATGCGTGGTTTATGCCGTTGCTGTCGTTGCTGTTTTTGAGAAATACGAGCTTGAGCATTATTACTGTTAACGGCTTGGGGTTTTAGTTGAGAATGACTATTGCTAAGTGCTTTAAGTTGACTTGGTTTCTGAGTGGGTTTAAGTTTTTTGGTTGCCGAAATGTTTTTTAGCTGAAATTTAAATAAACCGTGTTTTTTTTGCCCATTTTTCATGGCTTGAGCTTTAGTAACAGAAGACTTTTTGCCTTTGCGATTCACTCTTCACTCCTGTATCCGTTAGCATTTAGTGACATACTCTCAACGGTAAATGTTCCTAGGGTCACATTATACTGCGATGCTTTTAACATCGCTGCTAGAATTTTGAGACTTATCCACCCAAAATCTCCTTAATTAAGCAAATTACTGTTAACTAAAGAGAATTTTGACAAAAATTTCCAGCCGATAACTATGATGAAAAAGTTATTTGGGTTTACTCTAGCAAAAATAATTTTCAAAAAAAACAATTAATTTGTTGATATTTTTGAAGTTACATAAACTTGTATTAATTACTAATCAAACTGAGTGCAGCCCAAATCTGAGGATGAACAAGTGAGCGAATTTGTTCAATCTGAATTTTTTGCAGAGCGAGTGCATAACTTTGACTTGACTTCATCGTTTGATTTTCTGAATCATTTTCTAGATCCGAATAAAAACTTTTAATAATTTCTGACTGACTTTGATCATCAACTTGCCACAAACTGCCCAACGTAGAAGCAACACCACTTTTGGCTGCTACTCCTGCTAAACCTAAAAAAGCCAAATCGCTATTTACTGCTGTCTCACAAGCACTCAACACTAGTAAATCGGGATTTTTTCTAGCAACTGTCAAAATATCTTCTAATTGTAAAACCGATATTTTTTGGTCATAAGCCAATATAAACGAATTTTCAGCACTGCCACCAAAATAACCATGAGTAGCTAAATGTACTACTGAATAATTATCGAGTTGCAATTGTTGCCTAAGATTATTAACAGTAAAATCCTGATTGAGAAATTTTTGACCATCTATCGATTGATTCACCTGGTTAACTTCTTGAGGAATCATATCTAAAGTAGACCAACCCTGTTGCTTAGGTTTACTTAGACCAAATACTAAAGCTTTTGGTTGAGACTCTTCAACTGATTGCGATATCATACCGCTTGATGTGAATTGATTTAAGATGAACATTTATTAATTGTTCATCGCCCAGCGAATTTGACGTAAAATTCCCCGTAACATTGCTACTTCTTCGGGTTGTAAATTGGCTTTATTATAGAGGCGACGAAATTTTTCCATTTTGACAGAGGCTGTATGGGAATGTAAAAAGCCAATCTCCAGTAACATAGCTTCTAGATCTTGATAGTAACTTTCCAATACCTCTATAGGCGCATTAGTTGCAATCGATTCTTCTACTATCTGAGATGGAGATAAAACTGTTGTTTGTGGACTATTGCTGATGGTTAACCAAGCTTGATAAAGCTCATAAGCACAAATAGCCACCGCTTGGGCTAAATTGAGAGAAGGATAAGTGGGATGAGAGGGGATACATACAAATTTTTGAGCATATTTTAATTCATCATTACTCAAGCCTCGTTCTTCTGCACCGAATAATAATGCCGAATGAATATCAGGTGTCAATAGCCAGGGAAGGACTGTGGGAGCAGGTTCTAGCTTAATTGGGACACTCCGAGAACGAACCGTAGTGGCGATCGCTCGCTGACAACCAACTAAAGCAGCAGGCAAACTATCAGCAATTTGAGCCTTTTCTAATATATCTACCGCGTGTACCGCCATTTTTCTGGCATTTTCACTCAGGCGATCGCACTTGGGATTGACCAAAATTAATTGGCTTAAACCCATATTCTTCATAATCCTGGCGATTGAACCGACGTTTAATTCCCCCGCAGGCTCAACTAAGACAATTCTAATATTTGATAAGGGGTTGGAAATCATCTTTCCCCGACTCCTGCAAAATCAACCAATAAAGATAACTTTTGTCGTAGGGTTTCCAGTCCCAGGCGATCGCTGGCTGAAATGAATAAAGCCAAGGGATATTCTTCTTTTGCTTTAGCTAAAGTTTCGCTATCTACCTGATCTAATTTATTAAAAACTAGTAAGATTGGGCCAGGCGCGATCGGCATTTGCCCCAAGATTTCCATCACTGAATGGATTTGATGTGACCATGTGGGATGAGATAAATCGACGACGTGAATTAAGGCATCCGCTTCGGTAACTTCTTCTAAAGTAGCGCGGAAAGCGTCAACCAAAGGGGGAGGTAGTTGTTGAATAAAGCCAACTGTATCAGTCAAAAGAATATTTTGTACTTTATCCGTATCTGCATCAGGGACAGATAAACGACGGGTTGTAGGATCAAGGGTAGCAAATAGCTGGTTAGCTACATAAACCTCAGAGTTGGTTAAAGCATTGATTAAAGTAGATTTTCCAGCATTAGTATAACCGACGATCGCTACACTGGGAACGTCTTGTTTTTGACGTTGTTTCCGCATCCGCGATCGATGTGCCTGTAATTCGTCTACTTCGGCTTGTAAACGCGCAATTCGCTTTTGAATACTCCGTCTTTCAGTTTCTAACTTAGTTTCTCCAGGCCCTCTTGTTCCAATACCACCACCCAAACGAGACATTGCCTGTCCTCTACCAACTAGACGGGGTAACATATACTCTAGCTGTGCTAGTTCCACTTGTAACTTACCTGCACGGGATTGAGCGCGTTGAGCAAAGATATCCAAAATAATTTCGGTGCGATCAACTACTCTTACCCCAAACTGAGTCTCTAAGTTGCGGATTTGGGCAGGGGCAAGAGAACGATCAAAGGCTACAAGATTAGCCCCCAGGGTTTGGACTCGTAGGGCAATTTCCTGTACCTTACCTTCTCCCACTAGTGTTTGAGGATGAGGACGCGATCGCTTTTGACACATAGTCTCTAATACTTCTCCTCCTGCGGTGTTAACTAACCCCACAAGCTCATTCAGGCGGTCTGTAAATTCTTGTTCTGTCACCTGATCTACTTGTAAACCAACCAAAACAACGCGATCGTGGCTGCTATCTACCTGTTGAGCAACATATTCTCGTTCAAATTCTGCTTCTAAACTTTCAACTAGAGCCAAAAAGTCTTGTTCACTCAAGCTATTGAGACTCATAGGTGCAGATACCGACCAATATCCTTGTTCCGAAAAATTTGTCTCTGACTGGGGTAATAAATGAGCTAAATAAGTATTCTGAACATAACCTGTTGCCCCTCCACCCTGTCTTAATTTACCTGTCCCTGTTAGGGTTAATAAGGCTAAAGCATCTAACCTTTGACACACCATAGCAGTAAGACTAGATTCTTTAGGCGGTTCAGCTTTTAGCTTGGTGGCAATACAACGAATCCCAGACAGACGTTTAGCACCATAACGAGGTAATTCTAAAGCTGGTATTTGAGTTTGACGAGCATTACCAACCCCCACTCTAATTACCTGTCCCCGTCGGTTAAGGTAAGCACAGACAGGCTGATTAATTTCCGTGCTAATGGCAGCTAGTCTTTGAGCAAACTCTGGGGTAACAACAACATCCCCTGGCAACTTCTGATGATAAAGTTTCTTTAGCTGCTTGAGTTGACTCGGTTTTAATCCTTTATAGTTACCGTAGATAGTATCGATAAGCGTTTCTCGCTCTTAATAAACTAACTTGATAGATATGATAATTTTAGCGATCTTAACCTGCCTTCGTCGCAACTACTCCTTAGTGAGTTATAACTTTTAACTTAATGTTTCTTTCCTTAAATTATTTCGTTGATCATCTCAGTGTTCAATGATAAATGTTTAATGTTCAATGATAAATGTTCAATGAATAGTTATGGTGAAAATTGTCAGTCGTCAATCACTAGGTCAACAAGCTGTATATGACATTGGTTTAGCTCAAGATCATAATTTTCTGCTGGCAAACGGAATGGTAGCTTCTAATTGTTTTAATAAATCCCATTCCACTGCTTATGCTTATGTAACTTACCAAACAGCCTATCTAAAAGCTAACTATCCCGTCGAGTATATGTCGGCACTGTTGACTGCTAGTAGTGGTAATCAGGAAAAAGTTGATAAATATCGGGAAAATGCCCAAAAAATGGGTATTACTATCTTGCCACCTAATATTAATCGTTCGGAAGAAGATTTTGTTCCCTTAGATAAAGAGCATATTCTCTTTGGCTTATCGGCAGTCAAAAACTTAGGACAAGGAGCGATCGACAATATTTTAGCTGCTAGAAGTAAAAATAGTCAGTTCAAGTCGCTGGCAGATTTTTGTGAACGTGTAGAATTACGTACCGTTAACCGTCGAGCATTAGAAACTTTAATTTATTGTGGTGCTTTTGATCAGATCCAATCCAATCGCCGTCAGCTAATTAACGATATTGACATTTTAATTGCCTGGGCGCAAAAACGCAGCAAAGAAAAAGCCAGTGGGCAACTCAATTTATTTGACATGATGAGTGGAATCGGCGAGAGTGAACAACCTCAAGATACTTTTGAGCAAGCACCTAGTACCCCTAACGTAGAAGACTATCCTTTGCAAGAAAAATTGCGTTTAGAAAAAGAATACATTGGTTTTTATATCAGCGAGCATCCTCTAAAGGCAATTCACCAAGCAGCACAAATTCTCTCGCCGATTAGTTTGAGTGCATTATCTGAACAAAAAGCCCATCAAAAAGTTAGTGCGGTAGTAATGTTAAATTCTGTCAGAAAAATTATTACCAAAAAAGGTGATCCTATGGCATTTGTCCAAATGGAAGATATTACAGGAGAAGCTGAGGGAACAATTTTTCCTAGTACTTATTCAGACTTAGAGCAATTATTACAAGAAGGAAAACAATTAATTGTTTGGGGGAAAGCTCAACAACGAAACGAAAAATACCAGCTAATTATTGATGATGCGGAAGCAGTAGAGCAGGTAAAAATGATTATGCTAGAAATTACTCCTGAACAAGCTTTAGATCAGGTAAAAAGTAATTATTTAAAAAGAATTTTAGAACAACAAGCAGCCGAAGAAAATAAATTTAAAATTCCTGTTATCGCTGCGATCGGTCAAGGAGAACAACGGCAATTTATTCGCTTTGGACAAAAATTTTGGGTACATAACGAAAGTCAAGCTATAGCGTCTTTACAAGAAGCAGGATTTACAGTACATTGTCAATCTTTACTGGCTCGTTAATTTTACTGAATAATCAAATAATTACATAATTTTACTGATGACATCTAAGCTAAAAATCTAGTTCACTTTGGGAATACTAGCAATTATTGCTAATCATTTTTTTTCGATTAAAATATAGTAATTAGATAGTAAGTAAAATAAAACAGAAGCTCACAGTCTATGTGTAAGTATTTTAAATAGCTAAGGTGGTTTTTTGCTCACAATTTTGATGGCTATTTTGTTCACTAAAAGCCTTATCTTGACTATCTTAAAGACCAAGATTTAATAGTAAACTACATAATCTAACTACATGACTGTTCAAAAACCTAAGCTAACCTTAGTCAAGTTAAATCAAGCTGATCTAACCAAAGGAAGACACGTATTAATTGTGGAATCTCCAGAGTCGAGGCGGGCAGTTTCTTTAAATAATAATGTATTTACTATTGGACGACATCCTCAAAATGATTTGATGATTAACGATGTCTTGGCTTCTCGTCATCATGCTACTGTAGCCTGGATGAGATATACAGAAGGCGCAAGAAGTGATTATTCTTATTGGATTCTTGATGGTAAAGGTAAACGCCAAAGAAGTCGTAATGGCATTTTGGTAAATGGCACCAAAAAATCTCTACATCGATTAGTTTCAGGGGATGTTATTCTTATCGGTAATGATATTAAAATATCTTACAATTATATTACTTATAATACAGATAATAGCCAATTTTTAAATTATTGTGGTACTTCAAAAGAGCATTATAAACCTACTTTTGCCAATGAGAAGTCTTATAAAGAGACAATAGTTATCGAAGACATCACAGCTAAAAATAATCTGCTCGAAGATAGCAGCATTATTGAAAACACTATTATTAAAGATAATCTGCCTGAAGATAGCAGTTTTATTGAGGAAACTATATTCAAAGAGTAAAAAGTTAACTGTAAGCACAAAATATTGACCGTGCTATTTAAAATTGTTGATTGTTGATTGTTGATTTTAACTAAAATCAACAATCCTAAATTGCCACGTTAATTCTTCAATTTACAAGCGATTAGGCTAGCACTTAGCTTCGGATTACCCTACCGATAACAAATCCGATTTTGACACTGGCTTTTCACTGAGAAGTTTGGCGTTGCTGAATTACGGTATGATCATCAAAAATATTTATAGTTATCGAAGATTTAAAAATCTCAAAGCTTATATAACAATCATAAATGACATGAGATAATTTTTTTGCCGTTTGTCTATCCTAATCCAATTAGCTAAAAACTCAAATGAACCGCTATAGCTACGAACAGTCTATGTTTTGTGCTACCTATTTGCTTAAATTTTAAGTAACCTTATGATAGTGTCATTTCTATCCCCTGATCTTTTTTCTTTTTTTGAGTATTTTCAAAAATATGGTGAATTTTAATTAAAATTCAATTAACATAACTTAGTTTAACAAGACGACTTAAAATTTTGCTCAGAGATTATTTTGTCGTTTGTAGGCAGTAATTGCCATAACCTTCGGTCATCAGATAAAAAATTATCAAATTACTATGGCTCAAATTCTGATTATTGACGATGACTCTACAACTCAACTGCTGTTAGAAAGAACTCTAAGTATGCAGGGTTATGATATTACCTTAGCAAGTGATGGTGAAGAGGGATTGATTAAAGCGAAGGCAATTCGTCCAGCTTTGATTATTTGTGACTGGATTATGCCTCGTAAAAACGGACTAGAAGTATGTAGCCAGATTAAGTCTATTCCTGAATTATCGACGACATTTTTTATTCTTCTGACTTCTTTAGATTCAATAGAAGATCGAGTTAAAGGGTTGGATGCTGGTGCAGATGATTTTCTGTGCAAGCCGATTGAAATGAATGAGCTTAAAGCTAGAGTTAGAGCAGGGTTGAGGTTACATCAGTTAAGCAAGGATCTGCAAAATCAAAAACAACTACTAGAAGCTGAATTAGCAGAAGCAGCAGAATACGTTAGCACTATTTTACCTGAGCCTCTACACCATCCATCCTTAAGTATTGATGTTTGTTTTATTCCTTCTCGGCAATTAGGGGGAGATAGTTTCGATTATTTTTGGCTAGATGATCGCCATTTAGTGTTTTATTTATTAGACGTTTCAGGACATGGTTTAAGGGCTTCTTTACCTTCTTTGGCGGTAGTTAATCTTTTAAGATCTCGTGGTTTGAGTAATGTGAATTATTATCAGCCTGATACAGTCTTACAAGGGTTAAACCAAGCTTTTCAGATGAGCGATCGCAATGATAAATATTTTACTATTTGGTATGGTGTTTATGATCGACAGAATCGTAAATTAACCTACTCAAGCGCAGGACATCCTCCTGCAATTCTCTTTACATCAAAAATGAAAACTCCTGAACAACGCCTCAAAACACCAGGAGTCCCTGTAGGTATGTTTCCTAATATTAAGTATGTAACTGCTTCTTGTGAAATCGCTGCCAACTCAAGCCTGTACGTATTTAGCGATGGTATATATGAAATTGAAGCACAAGCTAATCCTCACTGGGGATTAGATCGACTAATTACTATCTTAAAAAAATACCAGCAAACACCAGAAAGAGATCTAAAACGTTTACTGCAATATATTAGAAGTTGGCATCCCAATTTTCAGTTTGAAGATGATTTGTCAATCTTACAAATAGATTTTTCTTGAAGAGTTTTAAAGATTATTTACTAACTAGTTTTCACCAACACTGCACCATTTTCTTCTTTAACTTCGTAGCTAGCTAGTGGTGTTTTGGCAGGTTTTGCTAACACTTGACCATCAGGAGCAAATTTCGCCTTGTGACAAGGACAAAACAAGATATTAGAGTCTTTTTGCCACTCGACAGTACAGCCTCGATGAGTACAAACTGAGTTGACTGCTAAAATTTGATTATTACTATCTTTGACAACAATAACTTTAGAGTTTTTATCCAAAAGATAACCATTTTTTTGTAATTCTTCGCTAGTTCCTATCGATACAAACTTACCTGCATCAGAACCATTAGATAAAGCAGTATTATTATCATTACTACTAGTTTTAGAACAAGCAGCTAAAGCAACAGGAAAATAGCTAGCCAACAATCCTAATCCCACCCAATTAATAAATTCTCGCCGTTTCATAAGTAATTAATAATAGTAATAAACTCAAAATATTCAAAATGCTAGCACAACAAAAAATCTCTTGACTTCAGTAAATATAGCAATCAGGAATAATTTAAGACTACTATATCAAGATATAGATCAAAATAAATTGCAAATTATAATTAATCATTTTCCCCTTTCCCTTTTCCCTTTTCCCCTAAACTTAACCAAAGTTTATCAGATTGATACAAGATGTCTATTATTCTTGTCTGCCAATATTGATAAAAACCAACTAATTTTCCTAAGCCCTGTTGAGGTTTGATTAAGAGTAATCTGAGAGTATTAAGAAACATTCTGATATTGGTCAGAATAAAAATAGACAAGTTACCATATTTTTCGATATGGATTAAATAGCTGTTAGTAATGTGTCGATATTTCTGGAATACATTACGGTTAGTAATACTAGAAGTGTCATGTATTATCTTTAATAAGTGAGTGACTGCAATTTGATGTCCTTGTTGCCTATAACGGAGACAAAAATCCAAATCTTCGTAATATAAAAAATAACGAGAATCGAATTGAGGTATTTCTATAAAATTAGCTAAATTAATTAATAAACTACACCCACTCACCCAATCAGTATAAACATAGTCTTGAGTTAAATCTTGAGATAATGAATATATAGTATTAAAAGCAGCAAGATCAGGGGTAAAAGTTCCTCCAGCCGATGTGATTTTTCCCTCAGAATTATAAACAATAGTACCCAGAATTGAGATGTGTGAATATTGTTTAAAAAAATTAATTGCTGTGATTAAAGTATCCTCGCTAAAGTAAGCATCGGGATTTATTAGCCAAATAATTGCTTGACTGTTTTGACGCTTAATCCAATTTAAACCGAGATTACAAGCCTGACCAAACCCTAAATTCTTACCAGATTCGATAATTTTTATATAATCATTTTGTAACTTAAATATTTCTTGATCATTATAAGAATTATTAACAATTAGGACTTGATAATTATCTTGAGATTGCTTAGGTAGAGATTGCAGTAAACGTTTAATTAAACAACTAGAATTATAATTAACTGTTAAAAAATACAGATTATACATTAATAATTTATAAAATAAATATGACTAAAAAAGTTTTAGTGATTGGCGGTTGTGGCAGAATTGGCAGGAGTGTAGCTCAAGATATTGCTAATCATACCGATGCTGAAATTACTATAACCTCCCGTTATCCTAAATCTGAGGTTCATTCTCCCTTTAAATTTCTGATTCTCGACTTAGCAGATCAAGAACAGTTATTGAAAGCGATCGCGCCAATGGATTTAGTAGTTCATTGTGCAGGGCCATTTCATCATCGAGATGGGAGAGTAATAGAAAATTGTATCGCTATGGGAGTTGATTATGTAGATGTGAGTGATCATCGTTCTTTTTATGAGCGAGTAATTAAGCACCAAGAAAAAGCGATCGCGCAAGGTGTAACAGCAATCTTAAATACAGGTATTTTTCCAGGTATTTCTAACAGTATGGTTAAGCAGGGAGTTGAGCAGTTTGATCATCCCCAAAAAATTCATTTAAGTTATGTTGTCGCTGGATCTGGTGGTGCAGGCTTGACAGTGATGCGGACTACCTTTTTAGGTTTACGCCATAAATTTGCTGCTTGGATTGATGGTAAATGGCAAGATGTTTTACCCTACACTCAAAGAGAAGTAATTGAATTTCCTCAACCCTATGGCAAAACGGGAGTCTATTGGTTTGATGTTCCTGAAACCTATACTTTTGCTGATTCTTTTCCAGTAGAGACAGTAATTACCAAATTTGGTTCAATTCCTGACTGGTACAATCATCTTACCTGGATTACTGCTCATATTTTTCCTGAAGCTTGGGTTAGCAGTCCTAAAGGAATTGAATTCTTTGCTAATGTTAGCTATCTAATGACCAGTGTAACTGATAAATTGAGTGGTATTGGGGTGGCAATGCGGGCAGAAATTACAGGTGAAAAAGCAGGTAAACCCCAAACTTACTGTGCCACTATGGTACATAAAAATACAGCGATTGCAGCAGGGGCTGGTACTGGCGCAGTTGTCGAGTTGATTTTAACAGGGAAACTCCAAAAACCAGGGATTTATCCCATTGAACAAGCTTTATCTACTGAATTATTTGTTGCTGCTATGAATAGTCGGAATATCGAGATTATTCATAGTTAGAGATAATCAAAACAAAAAAAAGCGATCGCCTTATATATGTGCGATCGCCTTAATCAAATTAATAATTAATTAAATCAAAAATTAAAAACCAACACCATTAGCATCAACGCCAATCAACTGATCCAATTGCGATTCCGATAAAGGATCACCACCGAGATTCTGATACTGTTGAATCAAAGCTGAAGCTATAGGCGCATTATAACTAGTACCAACTTCATTAGTAATCCAATCATTACGGCGATCGTTGTGAGAATAATCATCCGCCTTACCAGGGCCACCGACAATCGCACCATAAAGAATATGATCATTAGGAGTCGAACTGCCATCTAGAGGCTGAGAACCAGCACTACCCCGATGGTGAGGACGTTGTGGATGATTCTTACCAAACCCGACCATGTAACTATAGCCTTTGGGATTATCACCCAAAATATAATCCATTTGTCGAGTCGCAAACTTACTATAACGACTATCCTGCTTCACCGTATCGTTATACAATTCCGCCAAGAAAGCAGTTGCACCAGTGAGAGTGACCGAACCCCAAGCTGCACGGTGGGCAAAACCACCACTGGTATACTTGATGCTGCCAGTACCATTCATCCAATTATTCAACCAGCCTTCGACTTGACCTTTAAAGAACGAATCTTTACTAGATTGAGCTAACAGAACGGCTGCACCATAAGAATGATCATCACTTGCCCAAGACCAATCCCCTAAACCACCAATTTTAGTTTTAAAATAATTTTCCGCTTTAGTCAGATAAGACTGTTGACCTGTAGCTTTATGTAACCAAGCTGCACCCGAAGCCAACTCATCACCATAACCACTCCAGCTAGTATAAAAAGGATTAGCAGCAGAGACAGAATCAGAATATTTACCCTGATAAGTTTCGGCAAACTCATACAGTTGTTTAGCATTGTTGAGTAACTTATCCGCATAGGCATTATCCACACCACGGAACAGCATTGAAGCTGCTGCTAAAGCACTTGAAGTTGAAGCAGCTACATCTGTACCAGGATTAGCGCGATCAATAGCAAAAGCTCTGCGAGTCGTATTTTGTTCTACTTTCTCAGCTGGCCCCCAAAAACCATGATCGTTTTGACTACCTCCTTCTCCTACTTGTACCCAGAAACGACTGGTTTTACCACTACTATCAACTTCATGAGCTTTGAGGAAATAATCGGTTCCCCATTTAACTGCTTCGAGTAATTCGTCTAGTTGTCCTGATTGTTGGTAAGCATTTTTATATTCGACACCACCCCAGGCAAGCATATTGACTGAAGCTGCCATTGGTTGACCGAATTTTACATGGTCTCCTGCATCGAAGTAACCACCTTCTAAGTCACGACCGACAGTGCTACCATCTTTGAGGGTGGAATCTTTGCGCCACTCTAAACGGTTATCTGGGCCTAAGTCACCTGAACGATTGGCTTCATAGAAAAGGAAGTTTTTCTGTAGTGCTTCTCCGTAAGCGAATTTGCCACGTTGTCCGACTGGTTTGCCTTCGCCACCAGGAATAGTAACGGGATCTGTGGGTGTGGGTTTGGGAGTAGAACCTGAACCTGAACCGAGTGTAACTGAACTATCGAATTTGGGTAAGAGAGCGTTTTTACCGCCGTCGTCAATAATAAAAAGGGGTTGAATTGCTTGTCCTGCTTTGAGATTTACTTGGTCGTTTTGACCGCTAATTGTGTAGTTGCCGTTGCCGTTGTTAACGAGATTAACTCCATATGCTTCTTTGATGGTGTAGGGAAGGTTGAAGTTGGCTTTCCAGTTGTTGGCAGCAGAAGAAGCTTTGAGATCTACTGCGAGTTTGTAACCGCCATTCCAATCTTCGACGACTGAGGGACTTGCCATCAGGGAAGTTGTGGGTTTGGGTGGAGTCACAGGGTTAGGGTTGGGAGTCATACCTGAACCTGTATTGCTGAATTTGGGTAGGATGGCTTGTTTACCACCATCATTGATAATGAAGACGGGTTTGATGGTTTGTCCGCTTTTGAGATTTACTTGGTCGTTTTGTCCATCGATGCTGTAGTTCCCATTGCCTTTATCGACTAGATCTACCCCATAGGCTGCTGTGATTTTGTAGGGGAGGCTGAAATCTAGTTTCCAGTTATTTGCTGCTGAGTTGGCTGTTAAATCAAATTCTAATTTGTACCCTCCATTCCAATCTTCTACTATTTGAGCGTTTGTATTGAAAAGAGATTTGGATGTATTATTAGCCATGTTAAGTAACTTTTATTTGTAATTCGTCAATTTAAGTTTGTTTAACTTAATTACATTTATAAAAGCTTGACACTGACTTTACAGTGACTTCACAACCCCTGAGAATCAGATTTAGATCACATCGATGAGTAATTATTATCAATATGAAGAATGACAAGCAAAATCATAAAAAAAATCGCCAAACTCCTTTCAACTTGTTGTCAGGCGATTTAAATTAATCAATTTAATGAGACAGTTTACTTGAACTAAGCTTGAAGGATAAAATCATCAGCATTCAAAGCAGGAATGTCGCTCAAAGTCGCAAATTGCCCTCCTGAACCCAAACCAGTTGTCACCCCGTTTTGGTTGTAGAACAAGTTACCAGTACCACTGCTATAGACAATCAAGGCAGAAGCAGTAGCCACCGCAGTATCACTACCAACAACAGCGAACTCGCTATTGACACTAAATCTACTACCAGCAATACTAGTTAGCGTGATAAAAGTGGTTTTATCCAGCACAATCTTGTCAGTGCCACTAGTAAAGTCAGCCAATAAATCAATACCCACTGCACTGGTAGCAAAGGCTGCGTTAGTATTATAAATAAAGCGATCGCTACCAATTCCACCTGTCAGACTATCATTGCCAGCACCTCCTATTAAGAGGTCATCACCAGTACCACCGCCGATGGTATCATTGCCATTACCACCCGAGAGGTAATTATTGGCAGTATTACCTGTAAGATTATTGTTGAGAGAGTTACCAGTTGCGTCAATCGCACTCGTACTAGTCAGGGTTAAATTTTCTAGGTTACTTCCTAGAATATAAGTCACATTAGAATCAACTTGATCAGTTCCTTCATTCGCATTTTCTGTCAAGGTATCGGTAGTAGTATCGACAATATAAGTGTCATTGCCAGCACCGCCAATAAGCGTATCAATTCCAGCATCACCATTAAGAGAATCATTACCAGTACTACCCGACAGAGTATTATTGGCAGTATTACCTGTAAGACTATTATTAAGCGTGTTACCTGTGCCGTTAATTGCACTTGTGCCAGTCAGGGTGAGATTTTCGATGTTGTTGACTAGAGTATAAGTAACATTGGAGTCAACGCTATCTGTGCCTTCATTCGCATTCTCTGTCAGGGTATCTGTAGTAAGATCAACCATATAAGTGTCATTGCCAACACCGCCAAGGAGCGTATCAATTCCAGCAGCACCAGTCATGGTATCATCGCCAGTACCACCTACGAGTCTATTATTAGCAGCATTACCTGCGATACTATTATTAAGAGTATTACCAGTGCCGTTAATCACATTCGTACCACCCAAAGTCAGATTTTCGATCTGGTTTCCCAAAGTGTAAGTAACACGAGCAGAAACCCTATCTGTTCCTTCTGAGACATTCTCTGTAATAGTATCTGTAGCAGTGTCCACAAAATAAGTATCATTACCAGCACCGCCAATCAAGGTATCCACACCAGCACCACCAGTAAGGGTATCGTCTTTACCCAATCCAGATATATTGTCATTGCCAGCACCGCCATCTAGATAGTCTGCACTATCACCACCAACTATGGTGTCGTTATTACTAGTGGTAGAAATCGCGGAGACAGTAAAACTAGTATCTACAAAAAAACCTTGGCTATCAGTAGCGCGAATAGTTAACTCGGAAGTGCCTGTGGTATTGGCTTTGTAATCAAGAAGCAAAATTTTATTAGCTTGATCTACGGTAACGGCATCAAATAAGGCTGAGTTGGTATTATTTTGAACTGCATAGGTAAGAGTGGTATCTTCTAGATCTTGAAAAGCTTCAGTTAGATTAATACTTTGATTGGGAGCATTGGTAGTTGTTATAGTATTGGGAATACCCAAACTAAAAGGTGGATAGTTAACTGGATCGTCATTGGCAATTTGAGCAACGGTAGCATATTCAGTGACATTATCTTTAAAAGTTGCTCCAGATATTCCAGAGAGAGTTAAACCAAATTCTTCATTAGGCTCGTAGATAATATCACCTTTGATGGTAACGTTGACAGTTGCACTTGTCTGTCCTGCGGGAATAGTTACTTGTCCCGAAGTAGCAAGATAATCTGACCCTGCAACTGCATCGATATCGGCGGTGCTGTAGTCAAATGTTACGTTTACTGGCGCAGGAGTAGAGAGGTTCAAGGTAATCGGCGCAGTTGTACTGCCTGAATCTCCTTCAGTTAAGCTAGTTGACGCTACTTCTAAAATTGGCGTAATTTGTAAAGTTTCAGCATTAATTCTGACATCGGAAAATTGGATATATTCGATATCAGTGAGGATATCGGTGTTATTGTAATTAACTGTATCGGCTGCTTGACGCAGAAATATATTACTGTTACCTTGATAAGCGACATTGCCATAAAGTACAGTATCAATCCCTTCACCTCCATCAACTTTATTAGTACCTGCACCAGTGGTAATGGTGTCATAACCTTCATGACCTTTTATAGTATCGTTGCCATCTCCCCCATCCAAGATATTATCTCGTTTGTTACCGATAATGTAATCACTGCCAGCACCGCCGTTTGCACCTCTGTCACCATAACCCAAAGTAATATCATCGTCAGTATCACTACCATCCCGTATTCTTTCCAAGGGATCTTCGTTATTTCCACCTCCAGATTCAGTTATAGGATTACCATTAGCATCTTTGAGTTTCCCATCTCCTGCGGTGACGGTATAGTCTACAGAAGTAGTAGCAGTAGTATCATTAAAGACACGACTTGGCAAAATTGAGATTGAAATGAAGAAAAAAAACAACTTTAAGTAGGCATAAGTAACTCCAGAATATTTTGACTTGATTGACCCTGAGCAAGTAAATTTTCAGACCACGAAAGTAAATTAGCCAAAGCC
>JBOFLX010000022.1:0-7840 GCA_051658085.1 Waterburya sp. | reverse complement strand
GCACACCATTTTTCAAAGCATGGTGGCATCGCCGATAGGGTTGTTTCTTTCATTTTGGATTGGCAAAACTTGACTCAAGTACAAGTATTACTATACCAAGCTTTTAGCCGATTATTTTCATTTTTTTCCTAAAGTCCAGTTATCCCACATTTTCTGAAAATAATCGCTCCAGCGTCGAGGATCGGTATCGCTATCATTAAAATGGGGGTCGTACTTCTGTTGAGCTACCTCAATAAAACGATGTAGATTTTCTAAGGGAATATTTAAATCATTGCGACGCTTGCGTAAGTTAACGATCCAATCGATTACTTCTTTACTATAGGGCTTCATATTATCGCCCAGACTAATACCATCAAGAATTTGGTGCTGATTATCTGATTCTGCTAACTGAAGACTAGCGGGACTTAGACATTTTTTTGTCAAAAATAGCCTCAAGCTTATATACAGCAAGGCTTTTACTTCGATTTAGTTTTTTTCTTGTTGTTTTTTGTCTAAGTCCCGTTATTAGATGTTTCTCAAACCATTGTTTTTTTTTGAAAAGTATCATTAGAGCTAGTAATAGCAGTACTTTTAATAGTTTGATTTGATCTTTGATACTTAGGGCATATTTATGCTTCCTTTTAAAACTTTCGGCAATATTATGCTTCCTCAAAAAATAAAATTATTAAAATCTCTCAACGTAATAATCGGCATTTTGTAGCTAAAAATGGCAAAGTTATGCTTCCGATTGTGGCAATATTATGCTTCCAGTCACAAAAGCTCTCCCAAATATTTCACCAGCAACGGGTTAGCTTCACTTTTGTGGAAACCAATGTTATTGTTTTCCCATCGCTGAAGCCAAAAACTTGGATCCATGCTTACCCCTTTAGAAGTTTACGGTACATAACTATTTATTATACTGCTCTGTTGTTTTGCTCACTTGCGATCGCTAGACTCTGTAAACTATATATAAGACATCGTTGGACTTCTATAAACTTTGAGAAATAATACAGTCTCTACCTCGATCTTTGGCATCATAAAGTGCCATATCAGCAGCACCAATTAATACTTCTGGATTAGTCTTGGGAAGAGGAATTGTACTGCTTATCCCTTGGCTAAGAGTTACATAGTCACTGACAGAAGATGACGGATGGGAAATATTTAGATTTCGTATTGCAGATCTAATGTTATTAGCAACATGAATGGCACCAGTTAATTTGGTATGAGGTAGAACAATTACAAACTCTTCTCCCCCATAACGAGCGACTAAATCACCAGGACGTTGAACAACATGAGAAATAGACTGAGCAATCCTTTCTAAACAAATATCTCCTGCTTGATGACCATTGATGTCGTTATATAATTTGAAATAATCTATATCGGCAATAATCAAGGATATAGGAGCTTTCTCCCTGGCAAGTCTTCGCCATTCTTGAGTAATATTTTGGTCGAACTTACGGCGATTAGCTACTCCCGTCAAACCATCAGTTGTGGCTAAATAAAGCAATTCTTGGTTAGCGCAACGTAAAGCAGTTTCTACTTTAGTACGTAGTTTTATTTCTTTTTGTAGTAGTATATTTTGTTCTTGAAGTTGTTTTTGTAAGTGCTGATTTTCTAATTGTCTTTCGACGCGAGCTACTGCTTCTTCAAGATAAAAAGGTTTGGCAATATAATCAACTCCTCCCATTTCGATGGCTTTGACTTTATCTTGTTTATTATTAGAATCGCTAAAGAATATAATAGGAATTCTATTCGTAAGTTCGCTTTCTTTTAGAGAAGAACACGCTTGATATCCATCAAGCAAAGAAGCTGTCACATTAAGCAAAATTAAATTTGGTTGATTTTGTTCAGCAACTTTTATTGCTTTTTGTCCATATCGTAGCTTTTGAGTTTTGTATCCTTTTTGAATAAGATTTAAAGTCAAATCACTTAAATTATTTGAATTATTATCAATAAGTAATATTTCATTTTGATCGTATTTCATATTGAATAATTATCTGTCTTATAATTCATCTAACCTAACAGTGAAAATCGCAATAAATTTGTTCCTTAATATATATTTTATTTTGTTAGCTTTCCTACCGTATTTATATCTATAAAAATACCGTATTTTTATCGAGAAAAAGAATATTCAAAGCAATACAATTATGAGTCTTTTAAGTAAAATTGCTAAGAGCTTCCAAATCTTCAATAACTTGTTGAATAAATACACTATTACTCAGAAAAAAGACGTTGCACTAACAGAAAAATAATGCAACGCCACATTGTTCAATTCAAATTCAATTTATCTTTTTTATCCTTTATCATTCATCCCTTCAAACCTACTCCCATTCAATTGTTCCAGGGGGTTTAGAGGTAATATCATAAACTACGCGATTTACTCCCTTGACTTCGTTGACAATGCGATTAGAAATGGTTTCTAACAAATCATAGGGGACTCTTGACCAATCTGCTGTCATTCCATCTTCACTACTAATAAAGCGCAGTACTATAGGATGAGCGTAGGTACGTTTATCTCCCATGACACCTACACTGCGAATCGGTAACAGCACCGCAAAAGCTTGCCAGTAATCGTGGTACATACCCTGCTTACTAATTTCATCGCGAACAATAAAATCAGCATCCCGTAAAATATTTAATCTTTCTGCGGTAACTTCGCCGACAATCCGAATCGCTAAACCTGGGCCTGGAAAGGGATGACGACGAACAATTTCTTCAGGTAAACCGATCGCACGAGCAACGTTACGCACCTCGTCTTTAAATAGCTTACGCAATGGTTCAACCAATTTGAAACGCAGATCTTCAGGCAAACCACCGACATTATGATGACTTTTTATTTTTACAGCTACCCTTTCTCCTGTTTTGGGATCGACATTACTATCGGCAGACTCAATGACATCAGGATAGAGAGTTCCTTGAGCGAGATAGTCAAAAGGGCCTAGCTTTTTGGATTCTTCTTCAAAAACTTTGATAAATTCATGCCCAATACGACGGCGTTTGAGTTCAGGATCGGTTACTCCTTTAACTTGTTCTAAAAAGCGATCGCGCGCCATGACATATTCTACGGGAATATGGAACTTGTCTTTAAAAATTTCTACTAATCTTTCTGGCTCACCTTTACGCATGAACCCCTGATCGATAAACATACAAGTTACTTGTTCACCGATTGCCCGATGCAAAAGAAAAGCTAGGGTAGAAGAGTCTACACCTCCAGATAAAGCTAATAAAACCCTTTTATCGCCTACCTTGGCTCTAATTTCGCGAATCGATTCTTCAACGAAAACTTCAGTTGTCCAGCTTGGTTCACATTCGCAGATATGATAGACAAAATTGCGAATTAAAGCGATGCCTCCCTGTGAGTGAACTACTTCTGGGTGAAATTGTACCCCAAAATGTTTTCGTTCAGGATTGGAAATAGCAGCACAGGCAGTATTTTTGGTATAAGCTAAAACCGAAAATCCTTCAGGTAATTGAATGCAAGAATCACCATGACTCATCCACATGGTTGCGCCGTCTTCGACATTAGTAAGCAAATCTGTTGGATCTTCAATAAAGATCTGCGCTTTACCGTATTCTCCTAGCTTAACTTTTTCAACTGTTCCACCCAATTGCTTAACCATCAACTGCATCCCGTAACATACACCTAACACGGGAATACCTAAGTTCCAAATTTCAGGATCACACTTGGGAGCATCTTCGTCATATACAGAATTTGGGCCACCAGAGAGAATAATTCCTTGAGGATCTATTTCACGTAGCTTTTCGGCAGTAGTTCGATAAGACAGTACCTCTGAATATACTTGCGTTTCTCGAATTCTACGAGCAATTAACTCAGAGTACTGAGAACCGAAATCAAGGATAATAATCTTTTGGCGGTAGTTATCTTTATCAACTAGAGACTCTGGGGATAAAGTCTCATTCATAGGGGAGATTGATTCTGTCTGAATAGTCACTATAATTGCTAGAAAGTTCGTGTGAGTAATTTAAGTAACAAAATGTGAAGAAGCTGAGGTTTTTATACTAGTTTTGATAGATAACGGTTACGATGCTTGTGAGCTATGCCTTATCTAAACTCAAATAGAGTGTTAAATAAATATTCTTATTACACTAGCATAAGTTAGGTAGCAGAAGAACAGCATTATTGCTTTTTTTGATAATTTTTCGTTGGCGATCAAACAATACCGACCCAACACAGAGTTTTTTTTCTGTATATTTAAGAACATATTCTTGAGATTTTGAGTCGATCGCTTGAGTTAATTCTTGATAAACTAAGTCCACCCAGCTAGAATCGTCTTGATTATTTAAGTCTATCTTGCGTAGTAAATTTAAAGCGGATTCTGTTGTACTACAGTTAAAAATTTGATTGATTTGTGCTAGTGGTAAACCAAGTTTGGCACAGTAGGCGGTTAAGATTTCTAGTCTGCCATCAGCAAGATGATTATGGGTATGGAAAATTCCCCCTGCTAATTTAATTAGTTTGCCGTGATAGCCAAAGAGTAGGATTGATTTTACTTCTGCTAATCCTGCTGTGACTAACATTGAACCCAACCAATTAGCCGTCTTAACTATTCTTTCGGGATTAATCCCTAATTTTTGTGACAAATCAAGTCCATTTTCCCCAAGACAAAATACTAAAGAATCATATAAGGCTGCTTTAGCTCGAATTTCGGCTTGATAGGCTTCTAACTGACTGGGAGCAATCAAAGGTTGGACAATACCTGTTGTTCCTAATAAAGACAGTCCTTCAAGTACCCCAAAAGCCTTATTAGAAGTGCGTTGGGCTAATCTTTGTCCTTCAGGTAAAATAATCGTAACTGTAATATTTTCATCAGGATCTAGTAGGGGTTGGAGATTTGTTGTAATTAATTCTTGAGCATAACTATAAATTGCTGCTTGATTTTGATATTGGCTTTGTCTACCAATTCCTTCCCCTCCCTCAATCGTAATTTGTTCGACTGATGGAACTTTAGTTAAACTAACCTTTGCCCACACAGGGGTATTACGGGTTAAATCCAGATGATCCCCAGGATCACTCCGAGTAATAGCGATCGCCGAATGCTCATCAATCTTTGCCACTTGTTCTACTGTAATATCAACTATTTGGGCAGGTTTAATTAAATTAACTGTGACAGTATCTTGAATCAAATCTTGCTGGAGATGACGCAAAGCTGCGATCGCACTAGCACAAGCAAAAACAGGTAAAGTATATCCAGTCGGCATTTGTAGAAATTAAGTGGTTGTGCAAAATTAATTTCCTGGTTGAGACAGGGAAAAGGGGAAAGGGAAAAGGGGAAAATAAAATGTGTAATTAATTTTGTTGAGGTATTTATCTGGTTCAAAAACTGCCCATAATGAACTATGGGCGTTGCTGATTTAAGTAATGACGTACAAAATATTACTATTCGTAGCTATTGGCTCTTAGCTTTTAGCTCTTAGCTTTTAATTAGTCATTATTAGCAGATATATAATTAAAACATTACGCATTCACCAATGCCGTAATTATAAGTGGTTTGTCCTGGTCTGACTATATTTTATTTTAAGACCTTCATAAGGGTAGACTTTTTGCATTTTATTGAACCTTCTGCCCTCTGCCTTCATTCATCACTTTTCCATCTCAAATAGCTCAACTTTATTACGTCCCAAGTCTTTTGCCTGATATAAACCTTTATCCGCTGCTGCGACAAGAGCATAGAAACCTAAGCCACCATTGGGAATACAACTAGCAACCCCCAGAGAAAGAGTAACGTAAAGATCTACCTTAGAGTTGATATGAGGTATTTTGAGAGCTTCTATTTGTAAACGAATCTGCCGTGCTAGATATTTTGCCCCACCTGCATCCGTATTGGGTAAAATGACTGCAAATTCTTCGCCTCCATAACGAGCGACCAAATCCGCAGGACGTTTAATTACTTTACTAATTGCCTGAGCAACTTTTTGTAAACAGCGATCGCCAGCTTGATGACCATAGGTATCGTTATAGAGTTTAAAGTAGTCAATATCACAAAGAATTAAAGACAGAGGACTTCTTTCTCTAGTTAATCGTTTCCATTCCCCTTCTAAATATTGATCGAATTTACGGCGATTAGCAATTTTAGTTAAACCATCTAGGACTGCTAATGCTTCCAACTCTTGATTAGCTTGTTCTAAATGTTGATAGAGTTCTGATTGTTTAATTGCAATTCCTAGTTGTAAGGCAACTAGTTTTAATAGTTTAATTTCTTCTAATTGCCAATATTTGGGATACAGATGCTCTTCAACACAAAGTAATCCCCACAGTTTATTGTTAACAATAATTGGAACTAATAACAGCGTACAGGTAAAATCAATTAAGTCAGCAATATTTTCATCAATAATAGTATCAATTGTATAAACATAATTTTTGATCTGGGCAGTAATTTCTCCTTGAGCTAGTTGTTCATAATTATTTAATAATGTTTGATTTGGTAAAGTTTCTGGTGTATCAATATCACAACAAAAAGGAAAGGTCACTAATTTAGATTCAAATAATAAACTTAACTCACAGTTAATTCCGCTATTTGTTAATGAAGGATTATTAATAACTTTTGTAATTAAGATCTTTTCTGCTTGTAAAAAATGATTAACCGCTTCCGCTGTGGTTTGAATAATGATCTCAAGATCTAAAGAACTATGAATCTTCTGACTAATGTCTGCTAAAAGGCGGTCAGTGTTTGCTTGTTTAATTACTTGTTGTTCCATCTGTTTACGCTGATTAATATCCAGACACGAACAAAGAAAGCCTGCAAATTCTCCCTGGGAGTTATATCGGCGCACACCAGCGTTTAACATCATGCGGTAAGAGTTGTCAAAGCGTCTAAGACGATACTCAACTTCAAATCCTTGTTCTTTAGTAAGTGCAGATTGATAAACGGCAATACATTGAGGTAAATCTTCTGGATGAATGCGATCGCGCCAATTTTCTTGGAAGCCTGTCTCTAAAGTTTGACCAGTAAAACTTAACCAAGCTTGATTTAAAAAGGTGTAATTTTCATGAGCATCGATCATCCATATGAGAGATGAATTTGTATCGACTACAGTTTTAAATAACTCCTGGGTTTCTTGCAGTTTAGTTTTTAGTTCCAGATTACTTTGCTGGAGTTCTGCTAGTTGTTGTTGCCCGATAACAGAAATAATTGATTTTTCTAATAAGGCTGGAGATATTAATTCTCTGCTTAAGTAATCTTGAATTTTTAGTTCTGAGATAGTCTGGTCAATTGCTAAATTCTTGTTTTGAATAACCGTATTTTCTTGATTATTTGCGGTTATGAGTATCAAGGAAATATTGGGATTAATTGCGTATATTTGCTGAAAGATATTTAGCTCAGTATTTTCACTTAAATCAAGATTAAGTATGATGATATCTACGTGGTTTTGCTGTAAATATTTTAATCCCTTTTTTAGCTGTTTACTTGCAACTAATTTAAATTTTTGAGAATTTATTTGATTGAAATAATCGCCAATTGATTCTGAGGGTTGGCAATTATTTTCTAGTAATAAAACTGTAACAGTCGAATTAATCTGCAACACAGCTATTTTAGATACTTTTATTCTAAAAACGACGATTTTTTAGGAAACTTCAATATATTACTCTAGGTTTTCAACAATTACTACAAAATATTTCCATACAGTTTTGAAAGCCTATTAATATAAAGCCCAAAAATAATAAAATTAATGATTTTTTAATTATTTAGCTCGTTGAGTATCTAAGGAGCTATGTAAAAATAAATTGAACAATTAGCTGACAATTTGAGGTTTGATTCTATAGTTCCACTCGCCATGAAAAGTGTCTCGCTCAAGAGCAATAGCATCAAGTTCAAGATCTGTAACTTTAATTCCAGTTGGG
>JBOFLX010000021.1:0-73615 GCA_051658085.1 Waterburya sp. | reverse complement strand
TACAAACGACTCAAAGAATTGATGTCCTTGCTTTTGAAAATTTTTTATTAATAGGAAATCTCGGAGACTGACAGAAGAGGGTTATGACAAGTCTCAGAATTTTCCTAATAATCGTAGCGTTCTTTACAAGAAAGCTCTCAGAATTTTGCTAGAAGAATGGGCAGCAGAAAAACGAATAAATCGAGAAGAAATTTATGAAGGATTGCATACGGAATTAGAAGAAATACTTTTATCAGAAATTGCAGTTAAAAGCTTCGAGGCAGATCGATTATTTTTTGCTAAAAAAGATGTTGTTAAACAAATCAAAACCTTTCTCTCAGGAAATCTCAATGCACCTCAGCATTTAAATGGAGAAGCTGTTTTGAATGCTATTGCCGTACAACAGGGAATTTTAGTCGAAAGAGTGGAAGAGATTTTTTCTTTTTCCCATCTAACACTGCAAGAATATCTGACTGCTCAATATATTGTTGATAATAACCGCATCGAGTATTTAGTCACCAATCATCTCAACGATACACGCTGGAAAGAAGTATTTTTGCTAGTAGCTGGATTAATGAATCGTGGGGCAGATGACTTACTGTTATTAATGGAAAAACAAGCGCGAAATTATCTCGATACCCCTACAGGCAAACAGAAACTCATTCCTTTGCTATATTGGGCAGACGAAGTAACTAAAGATTCTCAAGGAGATTTAAAACCAGTAGCAAAAAAAGCAGTTGCCAACGCCCTCGCCAACGCCAACGCCAACGCCAACGCCCTCGCCAACGCCAACGCCAACGCCAACGCCCTCGCCAACGCCCTCGCCAACGCCAACGCCAACGCCAACGCCCTCGCCAACGCCCTCGACAAATTTATCGAATATCTCCGTGAATTACAAAAATTGCCAGAAGTTTTTAATAATTTAGATTACGATAAATTAATTGCTCAATTACAAGAACTTAAAACTCAAGTACCAGATAAAGAGCAATCAATAAAAATTCATCAGGAATTTGCTCGACGCATTATTAATACTTGGCTAAAAGCTTTTTATCTCAGCCCAGAGTTAATTGATTTATCTAGAGAAGAATTAGAAGAAATTGACCAGCAGTATTTTTATATAAATTGGTTGATGGTGCAATGTAAAGAAGCAGCAGTACGAGTATCGCCTCAAACTTGGTCAGAAATTGAAGACAGAATGTTACTTCCTCCAAAGAACTCAACCCAAAATTGAAGATTAAATTTCTAATTCATCCAAAACTAAAACTCGTAACTCTTTCACCCGTTTCAATACTTTATCATTAGTCAAAAAAGCATCACATCTTGTCTGAAGTGCTGTTGCTATTTGTAATGCATCTGGCAGTTTTAAATTGTATTTGACTCTTATTTCCGCAGCGAGTTTGCTTATTTCGGAATCTGTGATGGTAAATGCAATCTCTTCTGAATTGGTTAATAGATCTATAAAAGCTTGTTGAAATTCTATTTGTTTCATTTTAACAGGAACTATCAAACACTCAGCTAAAGTTACTGGAGATGTGACAGCGTGAAAATTTTCTTCAGCCAAAAGTCTAAAAACTTCTCGTATAATTTCTGTAAATCCTTCGGTTGCTTCTACATAATAAATCACTGGAGCGGTGTCCAAGAAAACCTGAGATATTGCTTGAAAAACATTTTCTATCTTCATTGATTTTTTCTTAAGCTATTTTCTCGTTCTTGCCACTCTTGTCGCAACTCATTTACCCATTCCTGTGCATCTTGTCCACCTAGTAAATTTGGAGCAATACCATAAAAGTCACTAAGCTTGCGCTTTGGCTTATTTTGCTGCTGCCTCTTAATTCTATGTACTAAATGTTCTATTAATTGAACTTGTTCTTCTGGACTTAATTGTTCGGCTTTTCTCAATAACTCCTGCAATAGTTGACTCATAGCTCTAAAATCCTGAAAATAGATCAACGATTAATTTATTGGCGATCGCGTTTTTAAAAGAAATCTAGCCTTCATTATATCTTCAAGGCTAAAAGCTAAAAACCAATTAACAAACATCGTAAGCTTATGAGCATTTAAATTGTGTATTATGCCATTAGGCAACAAACCATCAAACCTTCTCCCAGTCTCCCCGTCACCTAATCTCCTCGTCAACCTCAATAAACAAATTAAATACTTGACAGCTTAGTCCCTTAACTTGTCACGAATGATCTTGAAATTGTCGATCATAAAAACTAGCATAAACTCCATTTTTTGCTAATAATTCCTGATGATTACCCGATTCAACTATTTGACCTTTTTCTAATACTAAAATCCGATCTACTCGTCGTACTGTAGTTAAACGGTGAGCGATGATAAATACAGTACGTTTTTGCATAATACGTTCTAAAGCTTCTTGTACTAAAGCTTCCGATTCTGAATCTAAGGCTGAGGTGGCTTCATCTAAAATAAGAATACGAGGATTAAGAAAAATTGCACGAGCGATCGCAATTCTTTGGCGTTGTCCTCCTGATAGGTTAACTCCTCTTTCTCCTACATAGGTAAAATAGCCTTGGGAAAGTTCCGTAATAAACTGATGAGCATTAGCAATCTTAGCTGCTGCTTCAACGTTTTTAAGTTCAAAATCGGTTTTACCAAAAGCAATATTTTGGGCAATTGTGCCAGAAAATAAAGTGGTTTCTTGAGGTACTATTCCTATTTGTTGTCTAAGACTTTTAAGAGTAACATCTTGAATATTAACTCCATCAATTAAAATTGCACCGCTATCAGCATTATAAAAGCGAGGTAACAAATTAACTAAAGTAGACTTACCTGCTCCCGAAGCACCTACTAGAGCGATCGTTTCTCCAGGATAAGCAGTTAAACTTAAATTATTAATTACTGGTGTTTTATCCGTATAACTAAAACTTACTGAATTATATTCAACTTTTCCCTGGGTTACTTGTAAAGCGATCGCATTTTTTTGTTCGACTACTATTGGTTGAATAGCTAATAATTCCAGGATTCTATCTAATGAAGCTTGTCCTTCTTTAAAGCTATTATAATTACTAGTAGTATGACTAATAGGATCAATTAATAATGCTACTCCTGCAATATAACTAACAAATTCTTTACCTGTTATATTACCTTGAGAAATCTGCCAACCACCTAAAAAAAAGATAAAAATAACACTCATTGCCAGCAGAAAACCAACAACCACAAATTGAATTGCCTTTGCTTTTTCTGCTAAATATTTAGCCTGACGATTAGCTTCTGCTTCCTGACTAAAACGCTCTAGTTCGTAACTTTCGGCAGCAAAAGCTTGAACTAAACGAATTCCCCCTAAAACTTCAGTTAATAAAGCCGATAAATTAGAAATACGATTTTGACTACGCCGTGAAAACTGTAATAATTTATCCCCAAATCCACCAATGATAAATGCCATTAAAGGAGCTAAAATCAAGGTTGCTGCTGTTAATTGCCAGTTAAGCCACAACATATAGCCCAAAACTACAATCAACTGCAAAATACAGGGAATAAAATCATGAAAAAACTTATTAATTACTTCCCCAATGCGATCAATATCTTCTGTTAAGCGATAAGTTAGATCTCCTGTTTTGGCTATCTCAAAATAATTCAAACTCAGCCTTTGCAAATGACCATAAACAACCTGACGCAAATTCAAAGCAATACTCAATGCAGCCTTTGCCATCAAAGAATCCTGTCCATATTGAGCAATACCTCGCAACAGATAAATAACTGCTGCTAATCCTGCTAGTCGCGCAATACTATTAGTATCTCCCTTGCCTATATATTCAGTCATTTCTCCTGCTAACCATGCCTGAATAGGCCAAAAAATCGTAAACAAGAGAGTACAAACAAAAGCCAAAATTATTGTTGGGCTTTGAGGACGAATAAAAGGAATTAACTGCCAGTAGCTAGAGGAATTTTTCAAATCAATTCTCGGTAGTTCATAGTAGTCATTAGTCTACACTAGAGCCTAGTACTGTCAACTAAATTACAATTATTAATGTTAAATAGATTACAATTAACTGTCTTAAATCACTACTAAAAATTGTCAAAAAAAAAGCGCGTCATATAAATAAACGCACCCTTGAAGATTGGTAAATAATAATGAATATCTAGTCTTAAATTTATTATTTCATAGCTTTTCTGGTCTTGAAGTTTATTCATCTAATCTTGTTGCAATCATAAAGATCTTCATCAAAGCTTTATAAAACTCTGATCTGAACTTAATTTTAATTACTTGATTACCCCAATTCTTTTAGGTGGCCAAAATATTTTTGTCGCCCTCCCAATAATCAAGTCTTGTGGTACAAAGCCTCAATAGTGACTATCATAAGCATTTTGTTGTCTTGTAAGTTTCATAGAGCCTTATAAAACAATAAGTCGATTGATTATACTGACTTAGCAACTTCTAAACCCAGTTGTTTAAGTAATCGCTGAATATCAAAGTGCTGTCGCATTAAATGTTGAATTTGTCTAACTTTAATTGCTTCTTTAACTGGAACTTTACCAAAGGCACTATCAATTATTTCCACTGTTGTTAAAGTATCAGTGTCTACAGACAATATGGGAATTTCTAGATTTTCGGCACGTTCAATAATTAATTCTTTGGGAGGAATACGACCAGTTAAGATTAAACATTGAGTAGAAGTCTCCAAGGCTGCCATTTGTAGTTCTGCGCGATCGCCACCTGTGACAACTGCCATATTTTCTCGCTGGCGAAAATAACCTAAAGCTGAATTTACATTCATTGCCCCAATACTGAGACTTTCTACCATCCAGTCTAGATGTTCTGAGCAACATAAAACTTGCGCATTTAAGCGTGTAGCAATTTCTCTGACGCTAACGCTGTTAAGAATACGATCTTTCGGTATCATGCCCAAAACAGGAATTCCTTGAGCGTCAAGATAGGGTTTAATCGTTTCCTTAGCTGTCTCTAATTCTGTGGAAGGAATATCATTAATTACAACTCCCAACAAGCGATCGCCCAAAAACTTTTTCGCTGTTACCAAACTTCCTACTAACAACAGAGGATGATAACGAGCTACCAAAAGAATCGAAGCATCTACCTCTGTTGCTATTTCTGGTACTGATAAATTGAAAATACTACCTTCCCAAAGATTACCAGGCCCTTCTAAGATAATTAAGTCACCCTCAATCTGTTTTACATATTCCTGCAAAGTTTGGGTATAGTCTTTTTGATCTTTTCCTTTTAGACGTTGATTAATTGTCTGACGGTCAAGAAACAGAAAAGGTGACTTTGCCTGTTGAGATGGTAATCCTAAAGTAGTTGCTATAAAATTAGAATCTTCTGTCTGTTGGGTATCATTATCATTCTGAGAAAGATTGGTGGCTAAAGGCTGTCCATAACCAATCGATATGTCTCGTTCTAATGATAAATAGCTCAAACCCAAAATAGTCGCTGTTTTACCACTATAAGCTTCAGTTGAAGCTATCAAAAGATGTTTAGCCGATGTAGCCACGCACGCACTCCTTCTTTACTGATGTTATTTGCTTTTACTACTCAAAGCGCAACAGTTTTCTATAAAATCCTGGTGGAAAATCTGTTATTTTAGAACGCTTAAAATTTATGATGACATCAATTAAGTAATCAATAAACTCTGAGTTAGACAATGTTACCTCGTAACTCAATTCTGCTTGTCCATCAAACTGCAAACGACAACGAGTTAATTCCGATGGTAGTTTGGATACATACCAACTAGCTACGAACGGAACACCTTCTCCTCCCTCTATTTGACGTATTCCTTCTAATGATGCTTGACGATAAAGTGCGATCGCATGAGGTAGCCAATTATGTTTATTTTTAGCGTAATAAGGTACATAAATGATCACATCTGCTTTGCCAGCAGGTTTTATTTCTTCAATAATCGACATAAGATTAAAAATAATGGCTAACAGTAGTTATGGTTGAAGTTTAAAAAGACTTTCTAATTTATAACTTAATGTTGGTTTGAAAACCACTACGAGACAATTTGTTGATTATTTATGCTTAATTTGTTCGGCACTATCTAATAAAATTTGCGGATTAGCTTGCTCGCTTGAGATAATACTAATCGAACCAGTAGCTTCGATAGTGACTTCTGGATTAATCAACATATTTCTGCCAGATTTAGCTGTGGCAGCATTGTCATCCCAGATTTTAGCCAGCTTTTGACGAATATTCTCAAATTCAACCATATTATCGAAGTTAACTAAGGTAAAGTAGCGTTTTAAGCCTTGGGTGTCCACTTCCATCGCGTAGACATCAAACTTAAGTTGAGGACTTTGGGGGAATTTAACGAGATGTCCTGTAAGGGTTTTCTTTTGATTATTCCAACCTGCGATCGCATCTATAACTTCTAAAGGTTTGGCAACTGTTGTGTCTAATTGAAAATGAACTGGTTTTTGGGGATTTTGTTGAATTTGATATGCCAGCTTGATAATATCTCCCCGATACAGGTCTTTAGTATATTCTGTGGCTGTGACAAAAATGGGTATTATATTATCTTGATATTCTACTACTAAAACTTTGCCGTCTTTACCAATGGCGTGAACTTGACCGATTAAATTAGTTTGTGTTGATTCATTAGGTAATTTTTTTCTTTGATAAGGTTCAAACTTCCCTGGCTGCGCCCAAGGTTCTAAAACTTGAAGGGAATTGACGGCAATATGTTTTTGAGGGCTAGGATTAGCAATTAAATTGCCTTGAATACAGACAAGATCGTGACGATTAAGTTGCTTTAAAGTTTTGCTAATTGCTGGGTTTGGCAATAAAGAAAATTCACGATGACTAAAAAAATCATTTGGTTCTCGTACAGACATAACATACATTTGAGACGTTTCTGCTGCGCCGTGAACTCTACCTATTAATCCTGTGCTAGTTAATTCTCGAGTTAATTGATTCATGTTTAAACCTTGATAGGCTTCTGGATGATAGCTACAGGTATTAGCCGCAGAATTAACTCTAGGAGTGATTACTATAATTGCTGTAATTAGAGATATACAAATTATTAAAGGGTAGAGATATTTTTTAGTCATTAAAAACGTCTGATGTGAAATAGCTTCGTTCAGATAGATTGGTTCTTAGTTATTAGCTTTTAGCCTTAAAAATACATCTTGCAGCCATTGATAAGCGACAAGATTTAAGTAAAATGCCAATTAAAAACAACAGTATCATTAAAGTAATTTGATACCAAGCAATAGGAGTAAGCTAAAGCGCATTTAAATTGTGTATTATTCTATTAGTGAATTAGGCTATAAACCCTTGTTCTGACTCCTGACTCCTGTACGTCGCCAAACTTACGGCTCCCCTACCTGACTCCTCTCTCAATTATTGATTTAAGTGCGTAATAGCTTAACTAATAAATCGGCGATCGCATGAATAAAGTTTAACCAAGTCCTTCTTTATCTCGCCACCAACTGCGAACTCCAAATAAATTTTCCTGTTAACATTTCCGCCACATCCATACCGTTACTAATTACTCCAGGAACACTAGGATAGCCAGCACTAGCACCGACTAAAAATAGATTAGGTAACTCAGTTTTATAACCTAGACGATTTAAACCAATTTGTTGCGGAATCAGTTTCGCGCCGTACATATTGCCCTGGGGTTGTCCGAGATAATATTCGCTGGTAGTAGGTGTACCATAAATTTTTATGCGAATATAGCGATCTATGTCGGGAATTAAATCTCGCACACTTGCCATCACCTGTTGATATACCGCTCGTTTTTGTATTTTATAAGTTTGAGGATCTTGCTTGTGCAGTTGTTTGAATGATTCATAAGGACAAACAGTAGTAATTTCTAAAACCTGATGTCCTGGTGGTGCTATACCAGGTTCATTAGATTTTAAGGTTGGACAGGATAAAAAGATCCAAGGCTGTTCTAAATTGCCTGCAAGTTGCTGTTGATAAGCCTGATTAAGATCGCTATGGGGATAGTACCAAATATTCCAATTACCGATACCGTAGGCTTGAGGGTCAAACCGTGAATCTAAACCAAGATAAATATTAAAGGCACTAGCGGAATATTCATAATTAGTTAAACGATGATATTCAGGTTTACTTAAAGCCAAACAATTGTGCATTAATTTGACAGTTAATTTAGGGTCAAGATCGCTGATATAAGCGTTATCAGCTTGATAGGTTTCTCCCCCTGCGGTGACACTAACTACTTGATGATTATCTACTTCAATATGCTGCACAGGTGTAGAGTATTTAACCTCCCCACCGCCATCAGTAATCACTGAAACGATCGCATCAACTAGGTGTTTAAAATGATGTTGGGGATAATAAGCCCCTTCCGAATAGTCCCAAACCAAGGATGTATGGGTAATGAGAGCAATTTCTGAGGGGGGCAACCCGTAATCTCCACTTTGACCTGCAAAAAGTGTTTGTAGTTTAGGAGATAACCCAATGTGATCGTAGAGATCTTGTAAAGTCCAATTACGCCTAGTAAATAAATGCCAATGTTTAGGCAGAGATAACCAATCTACCCAGTCTAAATCAAATAAGTGTACTTGTTGAGTTAACTGTCTTATTTCTTGATGTAATTGTTTGATTTCGTCACAGTACAGATTAATTGCCCTAGTTTCTTCAGCAAAGGTGGCAAGGGTGCGATCGCGAAATTTCTCCCAATTTAGAGGAATGCGAAAATCTACTTCAGGAGTAATTACCCTATCAATACAATCTGGATTAAGAGAATTAAAGGGAACATCCTGTTCAATATAGTCAAGAAATTGTTGCACTGCTTGTCCTGCACCACATTGATAAATATAGTGAACATCGGCACAAAAGTTATAGTCACCATATTCAAAAGTATGACAACATCCCCCAGGCAAATAATGCTGTTCTAATACAGCTACTCGATATCCCTGACGAGTTAAACAGGCTGCTGCGGAAAGCCCCCCTAACCCAGCACCCAAAATTACATAATCAAAATTATTCATAGTTAATTTCGCCAATTAAAAAAATTGCCATGCTGTACTAGTAATACTTGAAAATAGTAATTACGATCTTAATTAACCTCCAATTCTGTAGTTTTTCTCTGGCTTCGAGGTTTGTCTAAAAGATTAGAAAAATATTTTGAGGATATTGTGAAGAAAACAGTTAGCCATTAGCGATTAATGGTTTAGCAAAAGCTATAAGCTCTAAGCTTGAGGCTTTAGGCTAATTTAACGAGAATTGAGAAAAACTCGGCGTTCATTTTCGCTAACTGCTTCAGTTTCAACGATTTTAGCCGTAATTTGAGTTCCATCTTCAAGATCAATGACCAAATCTTGTCCGTGAACTAAGATTGGGCATTCTCCTTCTACTTCTTCCCATTTCAAATAAACTCCATCTAAATAGTAGTCATAAATGCAAAAGTGTTGCAGCTTTTGTGTGTTCTGAGTAGTCATAATTTGTGTTCAACTCCTGCCAAGTTGTTTGTGTCAACTCAGCATTACTAATAATTGTCCATTTAAAATCTTCAAGCCTCGCACTCTTATGATCAGGAGCAATCTGCAATGGCTTGGTACTGAGATTGCTGTCAGTCACCAATGGCTAGCAAGACGTTCACAACTTCCTCAAATTGTTGTTCTAAAACAGTGAATTATAAATGAATTAAAGATAGTCGTGAGGCAACTAATCTAAAAACGAGCTATCTATTTTCAATATAATTTTTAAAGTCAACTATGGAACTGCTTTGATACAAAAAGTCAATAACTTGATCATGAAAATCTTTCTATTGATAATTGCAAGTTTAATTACGCTTTTAGTAATTCTCATGGTAGTTCATCTAAAATATGATCGCCTGATTAGACAAATTTGGTTATCTCTTCAATCTGAGCCTACTCAAACTATTTTTACTCAGGACATGGTTGAGAACTTAGATGAACCAGTGCAAAGATATTTTTTACACGCGATCGCGCCTGGAACTCCTTTGGCTTCATATGTAGAATTAGAAATGAGTGGTGAGTTTAAACTCAAACCTGATGCTCAGTGGCTACCAATGCAAGCATCACAAATTATTTCTACCCTTCCTGGATTTGTCTGGAAAGCTACTATCGGCAAAGGTTTTCAAACCTTTAGTGGGGCAGATTATTATTTCCACGGCAGGGGAAGAATGAGATTTTCTCTCTGGGGTTTAATTCCACTGGTTAATGCCCAAAATGAGCATATTAATCGTTCTGCTATTGGTAGATTAGCTGCTGAACATATTTGGCTTCCTTCTGCTTTATTACCTCAAAATGGCGTTACTTGGCAGGCAATTAGTAATAATATCATTCAAGCTGATTGGAAAATTGACAATGAACCTGTTAACTTGACTTTGACTATCGATGCCAAGGGGAAACTTCTACAATTATCTTTATTACGTTGGAGAGAAGATAGTAAAAATGGCTCTTGGCAGCATATTCCTTTTGGTGGAAAAATACAGACAGAAAAAAAATTTGATGGGTATACAATTTCTAATGAAATAATAGCAGGTTGGTGGTTTGGTACAGATAAGTTTTATGGTTTTTTTAAACCAACTATTAAACAAGCAAAATTTAATTAATTATTTGCCTTAAATCTAGCAATTATTTGAATTTTATAGAATTCAGGTGGGCAAAATTATTTTTAAACACTTTATAAATTGAATCTGAGTGTTGCCCACCCTACTGGACTACAGTAAGTACAGTTCTAACTGCTCTAACTGTTCTTTTAAGCTATTGAATGTTCCCTCTGTTGCTCAGTCTGCTGTTGCGGTAATTCCGCTTGTTCTAATAAAGAGTGTAATTTTTCCCCTTCAATTACTTCTACCTCTAGAATTTCTTGAGCAATTTGTTCTAGCAAATCTTGATTGTGTTTGAGAATATCGAGGGCTTGTTGGTGAGCAGTTTCCACAATATCTTTTACCTCTTCGTCAATGGCTTTTGCTGTTTCATCACTAACCATCCGCCGAGGATTCATCATCTCTTGTCCCAAAAAGTTATTTTGTTGTCCTTTCTCATAAGCCAAAGGGCCTAAAACCTTGCTCATCCCATAGGTTGTAACCATTCTTTCTGCTAAATCAGTTGCCCGTTGTAGGTCATTAGCTGCGCCAGTAGTGATACTATTAAACACAATTTCTTCTGCCGAACGTCCACCGAGCATCGTGGCAATTTGATCTCTTAATTCTGATTCCGACATTAAAAAGCGATCTTCGGTAGGTGTTTGAAGAGTATAACCCAAGGCTGCCATTCCACGAGGAACAATCGAGATTTTAGAAACTTTGCCCCCTCCTGGCATTACTGCACCAACGAGAGCATGACCGACTTCGTGATAGGCGACAATTTTCTTTTCTTTATCGGCAAGAACACGGCTTTTCTTTTCTAAACCAGCAATTACTCTTTCTATAGCTTCATTAAAATCTACTTGAGTTACTTTGGTTCTTTGGTTTCTAGCAGCTAATAAGGCAGCTTCGTTAACCAAGTTAGCTAAATCTGCACCTGCAAATCCAGGGGTGCGAGTGGCAATCTGTTTAAGATCAACATCTACGTCTAGCTTAACTTTGGCTGCATATATTTCGAGAATTTTTTGACGACCAGCTAAATCAGGACGGTCTACTAAAACTTGACGGTCAAATCTACCAGGGCGCATTAAGGCAGGATCAAGGATTTCTGGACGGTTGGTAGCAGCTAAGACAATTACTGTAGCATCACCCGCAGCAAAACCATCCATTTCTGCTAGTAACTGATTAAGAGTTTGTTCTCGCTCGTCGTTACCACCAACAAAACCTGCACCACCAGCACGAGATTTACCAATGGCATCTAGCTCATCGATAAAGATAATACAGGGGGCTTTTTGTTTTGCTTGCTCAAATAAGTCTCTGACTCTAGCTGCACCAGCACCAACAAATAATTCGACAAATTCCGAACCAGAAATACTAAAGAAAGCTACACCAGCTTCTCCAGCTACGGCTTTTGCCATTAAGGTTTTACCTGTCCCAGGAGGCCCTACTAACAGCACTCCTTTAGGAATTCTCGCTCCAATGGCTTTGTATCTTTCTGGAGTTTTGAGAAATTCAACAATCTCAGTTAATTCTGCCTTGGCTTCTTCCACACCAGCTACATCATCAAAAGTAACTTTGGTTGAATCTCCTTCGACATATACTTTGGCTCGACTTTTAGTTAGAGATAATGCGCCTTGCGCCCCACCTCCACTGCGACTAATAAAGAATTGCCAGATAGCAACAAAGATTAGTGGTGGAATGACCCAACTTAAAATATTACCTAACCAACCATTTTTTGGTGGTGGTGTAGCAGCAAATTCTACGCCATTAGCTTCTAAGCGTTTGGGTAATTCTAAATCAAAGATAGGATTAGTTCTTAATACTTTAGGCTGCTGTTCGGCTACTGTTTTCAGTTCGTAGATAATTTCATTTTGACCCACTGAAGCTCTAGCAACATTGCCATCTTCCACTTGGTCGATGAACATACTATAGGGTACTTGAGGAACTGGATTACCAAACAATTGCGGAAAAAATAGATTGACAAATAAAAATAGCCCTGCAATTAAAAATAAAATATTAGAAATTAAGCGAGGTCTGGAACTCGGTGGTTGATTTTTTACACTCATTGTTATTACATTTATAGTTAGCAATAATCTTATTTTTTCACAGTTAGAAAACTTTCTGATATAACCTGAGATAGACTTCAGAATTTAGCAGTGAAGAAAAAGTATAGTGAAAATACTCTTGACAATTAATATTTAAATTTTCTTGAAATCGAATTTTTAGAAATACAATATCAGCTAAAAATTCCATTTATATATTCATCAAAAAAAGCGCAAAAAAAAGCTGGCAATTTAATTTAATGTGATTATACTTGTGAAGAAATATTTTTTCTAATTAAGTATGAAAAATTGGCTATTTTCTGGTTATGAACAACCAGTTTCGATAGTCTCATTGTTCACGAGTATAGGCATTGTTTCAGGATTACAAATCTCGGGAATAGTTATTAGCTATAGTTGTCAAATTTTCCTCGCTCGCTGGCTAGGAGCAACAGAGTACGGAACTTATGACTATATTATTAATTTAAGTATTTTTTTAAGTTACATAGCAGGATTAGGATTACCTAATGCTTTGTTAAGGTTAATTCCTGAATACGAAGTAAAAAAAGATTGGGGTCGCTTGCAGGGTTTGATTTGGAATAGTTGGCTTTATATAGCGATCGCTAGTATTTTATTGTCAATTATAGTAACTCTAGTTGTTGTTTGTTTAGGGCAAAAAGTTTCTTTTAAATTACCAACAATGTTATTAGGAATCTGGACAATTCCACTTTTGGCTTTGTTAAAACAGCAATTAGAAATGGCAAAAGTGTTGAACCGATTTCTCTTGGCATACTTACCATCTGTAATAATAGCTCCTATCTTATTAGTTGTAGGAATTTATTATTTACAAGATTATCTTTTTCCCATAACTAGTACTGACGCGATCGCTATTTTTCTGGTTAATCTTTTTATTTTGTTAGCTGTACAATTGTGGTTATTTTGTCAAAAACTACCGCAAAAATGGTTTGATTGTCAGTCTATTTGTGTCCCAAAAGAATGGTTATCTGTATCTCTTCCTTTTTTGCTTGGTGATGGAGCTTATCTAATTCTTAATCAAGCTGATATTTTTATGATTGGAGCTTTTTTAGATGCCAAACAAGTAGGAATCTATAGTGCTGCACTTAAAACTGCTGGCTGGGTAAATATTTTATTAACGGCAAGCAGTACAGTTCTAGCAACTACATTTAGTTCTTTATACTTTCAAGGAAAGCAAAAAGAATTACAAGATTTGCTAACTAAAATTATCGGTTGGATCTTTGTTCCTGCTTTAATAGCTAGCTGCTACTTATTTATTTTTGGCGATGATGTCTTGGTTTTATTTGGAACTGAATTTCTAGAAGCAAAATGGGCAATGCTGGTTTTGGTAGTTGGGCAAATAGTTAATGTGGGTTCTGGTTGTGTCGGTTATCTGATGCAGATTACAGGACATAATTATCAATGTACCTATGTTTATTGTTGGGGAACTCTAATCAACTTAGTTTTATCTCTAATTCTCATTCCTTTATTGGGAATTCTCGGTGGCGCGATCGCTACTGCTACAACGATGATAATTTGGAATATTTGGTTGCATCATCTAGTTGTCAAACATATCGGCGTTCGACCATCGATTTTTTCTCTGATTTCAACCGTGACAAGTTAAGAAATATTCACTTAACTATTTCAGCTAATGCAGGTTTAAGTTCGCTGTATTGATAATTAAAACCTGTAGCTTGGGTTCTTTGAGGTATTACCTGTTGTCCTTGCAAAACTACGATCGCGCCATCCCCTAATAAAATTTCTAAAACAAAGTCAGGGACAGGTAGCCAAGAAGGTCGGTTCATGACCTCACCTAAAGTTTGGCATAGTTTACTCATGCGGACAGGATTAGGAGACGTAGCGTTATACACTCCAGACATATCAGGACGTTCAATAGCTTGAGAGATTAAATTGACTAAATCATCCCGATGTATCCAAGAAAACCATTGTTTCCCACTACCAATAGGGCCACCTGCGAACATTTTAAATGGCCCAATCATTTTACCCAATGCGCCACCGTTAGCTAAAACAATCCCTATGCGGAAGATAACTAAACGCACACCGAATTCTGTTACTTTTTGCGCTTCTGCTTCCCAATTTTGACAGACTTGAGCGAGAAAATCGTTACCCGAAGGGCTATTTTCATCAAACATAGTAGTTTCACTTGTGCCATAATAACCGATCGCCGAACCACTAACTAATACTTGGGGTTTTTCTGCTGCCATTGCGATCGCTTCTACTAGTTTTCTTGTCCCTAGTTGGCGACTTTCCATAATTGCCTGTTTTTGCTGAGATGTCCAACGTTCAGCGATCGGTTCACCTGCGAGATTAATCACAGCATCACAACCCGATACCTTCTGTTGCCAATCTCCCGACTCTTGAGGAGTATATTGCACAATTTCTAGTTTAGGAAAAGCAGAGGTAGGAAAAAGTTTTTGAGCTTTATTAGGATTACGAGTAAAAACTAAGATTTCGTGTCCTGCTTGCTGTAATTTTTCTATTAAACGACTACCAACTAAGCCTGTTGCACCTGTAATTACGATTTTCATATTTCAATAAATAAAATAAAATTGTTGTTTATAAGCTCTTATGCATTTAAATTAAATATTATTAAATTAGAATACAAACCATAAAAGCTTCTCTCAGTCTCCCCGTCCCCTCGTCTCCTTGTCAGTCTCAATCAGTAAATTAGATACTTAACAGTTTATTACCTGCTACCAAATTCCATCCCGTTAGCCTCGGCATAACGATCCATGAAACGGCTAAACCTTTCCCAGTGGCTATCAGACTCAATTTCAAAGATACATTCTACTCGTTTTAGTTCGTCCCCTTCATCTCCGCCAAAGATCATTTTTAAAGAATGGGGTGTAACTAATATTTCCCCTTCAGAATCGATTAAACTTAGATTTTGGGCTGACCCTTTAGTAAAGCTGTTGAACTTCTCTAAAGCTTTTAAAGACTCAAAGATCATTAAAACATTGCGTATTCCTGTTCTTTTGTTGCGCCGTAAACTAACACCGCTTAATTCTTCGGCAACACCTTGAAAGAACTCAATTGAAGGAACTTGAGATGACATGAAAAAATAAACAATTTGTATCCTCTATAATCAGAATACTATGTTTAAGGGCTGAATTCAGTGTCAAGATTAATATTGACAAATATTTTCGACGATATCATCCTGAGTTGATGTTTCGGGAACTTCTTTAACACACAATTCATCAAGCTTTTCAGTGATATTTTCTAACCCTTGATTAATATCTGCTATTTCTTGGTTTACTTCGTTAGCGGAATGAGTATTTAATTCTTTGGTAATATCGTTCCATCCTTCTGCCGAAATATCTAAACACTTACCATCAAGGCGTAAATAGGTTTCATAAGGACAACTTTTTTCTGCCTGCGCATAATATTTAACAAATAACGGTAAGCACAAAGCTATTAATGACAGGGTAAATTTAATATTATTAATTTTATTAATGCTTTCTTTGTTAGCCATATCATCAACCCTATTCACATACTATCTGTATTGTGCGGTTACTTTCTTCTATACTTTGGTTGATTTTTGGCTATTGTGCTTTGGCTGAGATCACAGATCAATTATGATCACAATAAAATAATCCCTCAGAGTTATTTGAAAAACTAAGGGATTAGATTAAGTTTTAAGCTTTTGCTGGTACTTTATTTTTTGGCAGCTTTTTTAGCAGGGCCACTAACTTCCTTCAGTTCTGATTCTGCAAAGTTGTTAGTATTTACGCCAGCATAGTTAACTTTGTCAAAGCGCACGACGACAGGGTAACGAATACCACCTGGATCTACCGATGCGACTGAGCCAACCTCATTGTACCAATAGGATTCTGGACGGAGAATTCTGACCTTAGAACCTCGTTGAACCATAATTGATTAGTCTCCTGAAAATAAATTTTATTTTGTTTAAAACAGAAAAACACCAAAGGTAATTTTTCTAAGTTGTCGGTTTTTGGTTATATAAGATATTAACCATTAAACTTCATTGTCAAGTTTATCAAACCTACCTAGCTATAAATTCTTACGAAACATAACAATTTCTGGGATTTATATAGTTCAAAAATACTATTTAAAACTTTAAAACTTCTAACTTTTGACTTTTAACTTTTGACTTCTGCGCAGCAGTACTAGGGACGCTCAAATTTAGAGGTTGAAGGAAAATATTTAACAGGCTGATCCTCAAGTGCTTTGAGCATAAAAGAACGCCAAACAGGGGCAGCAAAAGTTCCACCTGTAATCCCTTTACCCATACTTGCATAATTATCATTACCTACCCAGACGGCAGTAGATAATTGGGGTACATAGCCGACAAACCAAACATCTCGCTCAGAAGAAGTAGTTCCTGTTTTCCCCGCAGCAGGACGACCAATATTGGCACTAGTACCAGTTCCTCCTGGCTGTAAAACCCCTTGCATCATGGCAGTTAAATTGGCTGTTGCCCAAGGATCGAGAATTTGTTGGGGTTTAGGGGTATTATCTAACAAAATATTACCTTTACTGTCAGTAACTTGCAGAATAACCGTTGATTCGGAATACCAACCACTATTAGCAAAGGTGGCAAAAGCTCCTGCTATTTCTAAGGGAGTAACACCAATAGAACCCAAAGGTAAAGAGATTACTGGCTGCATTGGGCTTTTAATTCCCAGAGTACGGCAGATGTCAATAACCTTTTCGAGTCCTATTGATTGACCTAATTTGATAACAGGAATATTGCGAGATTGTTTCAAAGCTGTCGCCAGAGACATCATGCCAGCAAAATCACCTTTGCCACCGTAGTTTTGAGGCTGATAAATACCTCCAGGGATTGAATAACTAATCGGAGCATCATTAATAATCGTACTGGGGCTGTAATCTCCGCTTGCTAAAGCAGCATAATAAACAAAGGGTTTAAAAGCTGAACCTGGTTGTCTACGAGATTGAACTGCACGATTAAATTGGCTTGATTCGTAGTCCACACCTCCTACCAAAGCTTTGACAAAATGAGTGCGAGGATCTACGGCTGCCAAAGCTATCTGATCTGCTTGTAATCCCCAGCTACGTAACATATCATGACTTTCTTTGACCGATTCTTCCGCCATTTTTTGGAAGTTCATGTCAATTGTTGTCTGAACTCGAATGCCTCCTTGAAGTAACTTTTCTTTACCAAAACGAGCTTCTAATTCTTTAATTACAGCTTCGGTGATAAAAGGCGACTTACTTTTGCGCCAAGCGGTAGGTTTGCCGATAAATAAAGGGGTTTGCAGCGCAGCTTGTTCTTCTTCGGCAGTAATCCAATTTAAAGTCCGCATTCGTGCTAACACTTGTGCTTGTCTGGCTTTCGTACTGGAATAGTCTAAAAAAGGGCTGTGCTGTTCTGGAGCTTGAATTAAACCAGCTAAGACCGCAGCTTCAGCTAAATTAAGTTCCGCAGCACTCTTATTAAAATAGCTTTCAGCAGCAGTTTGAATTCCATAGTTATTATGACCCCAGTAAATATTATTGAGGTACATTTCTAAAATTTCATCTTTGGAAAAAACCTGCTCAACACGAATAGCTAGAATAGCTTCAGCCAATTTACGACTAAAGGTACGTTCACGAGTTAAAAACAGATTTTTAACTAACTGCATAGTCAAGGTAGAAGCACCTTCTGATACTCCTCCTTGTTTGAAGTTAGCTAGAGCAGCACGACCAATACTGTAGGGATTTAGTCCATTATGGCGATAAAAACTACTATCTTCGATCGCCACTACTGCTAATTTTAGTTCAGGAGCTACTTGCTCTAGGGAGGCAATTTCTCGATTGGCTTCCCCATGTAAACTAGTTAATAGTTTCCCTTTGATGTCATAGATATAACTGGTTTCTGCTGGTACATAATTGCGCAACATTCTCACATCAGGAAGGTTACGAAAACTAACAGCTAAACCCACTAATCCTCCAGCAGCAACCGCACTAGTAATCATCGCAATGCCCAACATTGTCCCTCCTGCTGCTTTTGCCACTCCTGCAAGAAATGACTTGGCGATCGCTTGAGAATTTTGAGGGTCTGGTTTCTGTAACATTATTTCAGAAGACACGTGTTTTGTTTTCCTCCAGAGAGCATTACAAGCAATGATTTGATTATGATTAGTAGGCTACTGCAATTCAACAGAAAGTCAAGTTTTTAATAATAGATCGATAATTGTAGCAATCTCAAACAAATAATTGGTTGTCAAAAAAAAATCCTTGGCTGACGAAGTCCAAGGAGTATAAAAAATTCAGGAGAAATCAATGTTGACGAAGTTCAAGCAGGCTCCGTCGTTGCACGGTGAGACAGTTGCGGTGGACGGTTTCACCGACATAAGCAAACTGTTGAACCCGAAGGGCGGAGTATCTTGAACCAGTAATGACAGCAAATTAACTTAGGAATAAGGTATTAAGCCAGCATATCTATTCGATAGTACTGTCAACAGTTTAATTTATGTAAATTAATGTAACAAAAAAGTTATATATTTAGCAAGGTATTGCCAGATTCAGACCTGTAAGACCCACTTCTAGGTAAACTACTACTACTCAATATACTAATTTCATTGGCAGCCGATGATTATTGCAATTACTGCTTTGAAGGGAGGAGTGGGGAAAACCACAACCGCAGTTCACTTGGCAGCATATTTTCAGACCCTAGCACCAACACTTTTAATTGATGGGGATAAAAACCGTTCTGCTTTGGTGTGGTCAAAAGAAGACAAGTTGCCCTTTTATGTAGCTTCCCAAGCGGGTGCGCCTAGTTTGATTTCCAAGTTCACCCACATTGTTATAGATACTCAAGCCAGACCTGAACCTGAAGAGTTAGAAGATTTGGCTGCTGGTAGCGATATGTTAATTCTACCAACCACCCCTAATCACCTCGATTTAGACACGACAGTGAAGGCGATCGAGTTACTCAAGCCTTTGAATGCTAACTATAAGGTGTTACTTACCAAGGTAGATTCGCGCACTACCAATGGCAGGGATGCCAAACAATTTTTAGAAGCTGCCCAACTACCAATATTTAAAGATGAAATTCCTCTGTTGGTAGCTTTTCAGCGATCGCCCAGTCGTGGAGTCATCGTCAAAGATTTCCCAGATCGCCGAGCTTATATTGGTTGGAATCAATATAAAGCTGTAGGAAAAGAAATCATGGCTACTATTGATAAATAATTACTGATTTTTGACTTTTGGCTTTTGACTTTTAACTTTTGAATTGGGGTAAAGTTCAGCTAGAGCTAAATTATATATTTCTGTATATTGCTCAATGATCTGTTTAATATCATAATGCTGCATTTTTGCTTGGGCTTTTTGTGCCATTGCTGCTGATTGAGGATCATCAACTACTTGCGCCATTGCTTGGGCGATCGCGTCGGTATCTCCTAACTCGACTAAAATACCACAACCATCTGTAAGTAAATCTTTTGTACCGCGTATATTTGAGCCTATGACGGGAGTATCTAAACACATCGCCTCCATAATGCTGCGGGGTAAGCCTTCTTGCTGAGATACTAATAAAACAGCATTAGCAGCCTGAATTAAAGTCGGTATATCAGTCCGAAATCCGAGAAAATGGACTTGTTGGGCAATACCTAGTTGGGTGGCCAATTGTTCCATTTCTGCTTTTAAAGGGCCTTCTCCTGCTAAAGCTAAATGAACTTGAGGCTTGGAGAGTTTAGCTAGAGCATTAAGCAGATCTCGATGTCGTTTGCGAGGGGTAAATTCAGCGATCGCCAGTAACAAAGAATCAGAGTCAGATAGATTTAGCTCTTGGCGTATTTTTAGTACTTCTGCTTCGGTAACTTGGCGGGAAGTATAGTAATTGGTATCAACTCCAATTCCACGAGTGTAATAAATTCGCTCTGAAGGTAAGAAACGATATTGTTTAGCAGCCGTTTCATCCTCTTGGTTGATGGTAATTAAATAATCAGTCCAAGCACCAGCTAATTTTTCTAAGCCTAAGAAAATAGCATTTTTTAGCAGACTACCACCACGATAGAAGTGAAAACCGTGAGCAGTATAGATGACTTTGGTGTTGGGAAAATCCTTAAGGGCATAACGGGTAACAAAGGCAGCAATGGGAGTATGGACATGAACTAAATCATAGTTTTCTTGCGCTACTACTTCCTTAACTCTTGAGACTCCTGCCAAAAGATTTCTGGGATCTAGAACATTTCTTGACCATTGAATATCCCAAACGCGATCGCAAGCTGTAACAACTTCTAAATCAGTCGTCAATCCCTGTGCCATCCCATCCACCTGCCAGCCTAAGCTTTTGAAATGTCGGATAAATGGTAATAAGAAACTGCGAATAGTAATGGGAACAGTAGTAATAATTAATAGTTTGTAAGTCATAATTTAAGCTCTAAGCTATAAGCTCTAAGCTATAAGCTTTTGATGATTTGATTAAAAACGATGATAAGCTATCATATCTCGATTCACCAAAAAGTCGTACAAGTTAAATTAAGACACATAGAGTATTGGCTTTATTAGTAGGAAATAGGAAATAGGAAATAGGAAGTAGGAATAAAATAAAAATGTTTTAATGTTTTTGCTTAGTGCTGTAGCTACAAAAAAAAGTGGGCATCTGCCCACCTAATAAATTATAGAAATCTTGAACCGAATTAATTATTAATTATCAATTAATAAATCCTTTTACATGACTGATGATACCTTCTGCATCTAGTCCTTGGAAGGGGAACTGTTCCCAAAGTCCACCACAACCTTCTTCATGGACACCAAGATAACCATATTTGGGAGTCAAACCACGCTCTAGCAACCAAGAACCAAAACGGCTACCTAAACCAGTACGACGGTTAAAAGATTCAACTACCATGACGAAAGGTGCTTTACCGATTTTGGTCATCATCTCTTCATCGATAACGTTAAGGGTAGACTTGTTAATTAATCCAACGTTAATTCCTTCTTTTTTGAGAAGTTCTACTGCATCTAAAGCGCGATAAAGAGCATCTCCAAAGCTAACAATATAACCAGCATCTCCTTCGCGAATTACTTCGTCTTTACCAGGAGTAAAGGTGTAATTGCTACCAAATAATTCATTACCCGACTCATCTAAAATCATTGGTACTTTCGAGCGAGTGGAGAAAATAAAGCGCATTCCAGGGTTATGAAATACTTTGTCTACACAGGCACGCATTTGGTTAGCGTCAGCAGGGAAATAGAGACGAGTTTCATAGCCATCATCTAGTCCGTTGTCCGCAAACATATTATTGATACCAAAGTGACAGGTATTATCTGCCATGTCGTCGATACCAGCGTGGGAAAAGTGACACAGAAGATTGGATTTATTTAGACGTGCCATAGTAATTTCAGAAATACACATCTCTAAGAAAGCACTAAAGGTAGCAAAGACACCCTGTTTACCTTCTGCCATCCCAAAACCAGCAGCAGCAGAAAGATTACCCCGTTCCATAATCCCAGAAGGGATAAAAACATCAGGATAGGCATCGTGGATTTGTTTGAAACCACAAGAACCTTCTAAGTCACTGTCAATAAAGATAACTTTCTCTTTACGTTCAACATCGCTCATTTTACCCAGAACAGACACTACCGCTTCCCCAAAGACATTACGATTAGAACCAAGTTTGTCACTTACGCCTAAGAATTTATAATCATTGCTGGGTTTTTTAATATTTTTGAGATAATCTGCTGCTGCACCTTGTCCGTGTTTTTCGAGGTAAGCGATCGCTTTATCTACAGCAATTACATCATGTCCGTGGGTAGACCCTTCTATTCCTTCTATTCCAGGACACATGGGACGCTTATTAATTAGAGCAACTGGCCCATCACTCATAACCGCAGCACACATACGGCTATAGAGTGAATCAAGATCTTCGCCATCTCCTTCGTTAACACTCAAACCATGACCAACTAAAGTTTTTTCGACACTGTAACCTTTTAAATATTCCGAAGGGTGACCAGCGATCGTAACATCGTTATCATCGATAAATAGCTTGACATTGAGATTTTGAGCTACTGCTAAACGAGCAGCTTCCGCATCATTACCTTCTTGTTGAGAACCATCAGAACCCAAACAAACTACTACCTTATCAGGGTTAGCTAAGGCTATACCATTAATGTAGGGCCACATATGTCCCAAGCGACCAGAACTAAATTTAATTCCAGGAGTTAAGCCTAATTCGGGGTGTCCAGGTAATCGAGAATTAGCTCCACGGTAACTCAGTAAATCTTCCTTGGGTAAGTCACCATCCAATACTGCCATTAAATACTGAGTAGCAACACGGTGTCCTGCTTCATCAAAAAAGATCGGCACAAATTTATCAGGCGCACCACGGAAAAATGCATCAAGGATCATGACTTCGGGAACAGTATCAAATGGGCCTCCAGTATGACCACCAACTCCTCTAGCTGCGCCAGTAGCAGTAAAAAAGACGATCGCCTCACGACAAAGTTGGATATTGGCTTTTAATGCCTCTCTTTGTTCGTTTGTTAGAGTGGAATTGCTGGGATCTAAGGCTAAAGGTTTATATGCGTCTAAATCGATAGGGAAACGAGTACTTGTTGCAGTCATGATTTATCTTGTAGTGTTTGAGTAAAGCTGTAATTTAAAAGTTTTAACACCTACTACAGGTGCGTTCTTAAGCTAATAAGATCCTAATACTCATAAAGAGCGATAAACAAGTTTTAGTTTATCGGGTTGTGGCGTTTTGGCAAAATTATTTTAATAGAAAATTAGTTGGAAAAATTAAAAATTATAGATTATAACTGATTGATTATGAATATAACTCCTGCCCAAGAGGCGATCGCCAACTTAATAAATCTCGCAGAAAGAGGGGAAATTGATCCTTGGGATGTCCCCGTGATTAATATTATTGACCGCTTTTTAGCTGAATTAGGGCTAATGGGCGAGACCACCTCACTCCAAGCAGAAGCCGATCTACCCCGTTCTGGTCAAGCTTTTTTGTGGGCATCAATGTTGGTATTATTCAAAGCTGACAGTCTCCATTTATTACAATCAGAACTGGCAGAAGTAGAAGAAGAAGAATTTTTAGAAGCAGAAATTCTAGTTGAATCGTCAGTGCGATCGCTACCAGCTAATTTGGAACAGCATTTGCGTCGTCGTACTTCTTTTCAACCTGTAGGCAAACGCCGTGTCACCTTACAAGAATTAATTGAACAGCTAGAACATATTGCTGCTGAAATCGAAGCAGCAGCTACCGATAGTTCTCCCCGTCGCTCTGCTCGTTCTCGAAGTGCAGCGATTAAAGCGATCGCCCAACTTGCTCATAATGAAAATTTAACTGAATTGGCTGCTCAGTTAGAAAGCTTTTTAATTTTAAATTTAACTCAATTAAGCTCAGAACAAGATTATGTCGATTGGGAAAATTTATTACAAAGATGGCATACGACTGAATCAGCAAAAGTAAGCGATTCCGAACATTTAGAATCTCCCAATTCAGACCGTGCAGGGGTCTTTTGGGCATTATTGTTGCTGTCAGCGCAATCAAAAGTAGAATTATTCCAAGAAGAATTTTATCAAGACTTAAGTATTCGTCCATTAAATTCCTGTACGTAAAATTGAGTCTTCGGTAGTCATTATTGATAAACTGGAATAGTTTAAACATTTATTACAAGTCTGGTTGAGGAGAAGCTTTAATGAAAGCCATGATTCTGGCTGCTGGTAAAGGCACTCGTGTTCGTCCCATAACATATACAATTCCCAAACCTTTGATTCCAATTTTGCAAAAGCCAGTCATGGAGTTTTTGTTAGAACTTCTAAGACAACATGGTTTTGATCAGATTATGGTTAATGTTAGTCACCTAGCTCATGAAATTGAAGGTTATTTTCGTGATGGTCAACGTTTTGGGGTAGATATCGGCTATTCCTTTGAAGGCAGTATTGTTGATGGTAAATTGGTAGGCCAGGCAGTTGGTTCGGCTGGTGGGTTACGCAAGATCCAAGACTTTAATGCTTTTTTTGATGAGACTTTTGTGGTTATGTGTGGTGATGCTCTAATTGATTTAGACTTAACCTCAGCAGTTCAGCAACATAAAGCTCTGGGTGCGATCGCTACTATTATTACTAAAAAAGTACCCAAAGAAGAAGTTTCTAGTTATGGTGTTGTAGTCACTGATAGCGAAGGACGGATTCAATCTTTTCAAGAAAAACCCTCAGTAGCAGAAGCTTTAAGCACTGAAATTAATACAGGGATTTATATTTTTGAACCAGAAATATTTGATTTTATTCCTCCCAATCAAGAATATGACATTGGGGGTGAACTATTTCCTAAATTAGTAGCCAAGCAAGCTCCTTTTTATGCCGTCTCGATGGACTTTGAATGGGTTGATATTGGTAAAGTTCCTGACTATTGGCACGCTGTCCGTGGTGTTCTCACTAGAGAAATTAAAAATGTCAATATTCCAGGTACAGAAGTTTTTCCTGGTATCTATACAGGCTTAAATGTGGCTGTTAATTGGGACAAAGTAGATATTACTGGCCCTGTTTATATTGGCGGTATGACTAAAATTGAGGATGGGGCAAAAATTATTGGCCCAAGCATGATTGGCCCTAATTGCTATATCTGTAGTGGTGCAACTGTCGATAACAGTGTAATTTTTGAATATTCACGTTTAGGAGAAAGCATTCGCTTGGTTGATAAACTAGTTTTTGGACGTTATTGTGTTGATAAAACAGGCGCAGCGATCGATTTACAAGCAGCAGCCTTGGATTGGTTGATTACTGATACTCGCAAGAATCCTGCCGAAAATGAACCAGATGAACACAAAGCTATTAAAGATTTGTTGAAAGAAGATAATTGACCCAATAATAAGCGTTCTCTTACTTGGGAACGCTCGGTCTTGAAGAAAAAATAGTCATTTTGATTAATCAACCAACATGACAATGTAATTTTAAGACTTTTATTTGATATAATAATTCAGTGTTATTGGGCTATAACTCAGTTGGTTAGAGTGTCACATTGACATTGTGGAAGTCGGCGGTTCGAGTCCGCCTAGCCCAACTTGATTACGCGCTTTAAATTGCGGTACTTTCACTGCCGACTTCACAACGTCACAGTGACACTTATGCTCAAAACTTGCTCACTTAGGAAAATAACACAACCTAAAACGCGAGTAAACGATACATACATACCCTAATTATTTAAACGCTTTGTATCATTGATGCTGATTGTTTATTGTAAGTAGCAACTTAGGTTATTAGCTTTTTTAAGATTTTGTTACTATCAAGAAACTAATAGCAAGAGCTACTGAAAAAGTTGCAATGGCAATTAAAAGATCTTCCGACACCCAAAATTCCAGCCCTAAACCGTCTCCTCAACCAAAGAGACAAGATCCAGAAGTTAACTTAATGTCTGCTCAGGCAAACACTGAGGAAATAGAGCAAAACGAAGAAAAAATTCGCCCTCAGCGATTAGCAGACTATATTGGACAAAAAGACTTAAAGACAATTCTCAATATTGCGATCGCTGCTGCTAAAGGCAGAAAAGATCCTTTAGATCATTTGTTACTTTATGGGCCTCCAGGTTTAGGCAAAACTACGATGTCCATAATTTTGGCAGCCGAGATGGGAGTTAACTGCAAGATTACTTCTGCACCAGCTTTAGAACGTCCTAGAGACATTACAGGGTTGTTAGTTAACCTCAAACCAGGTGATATTTTGTTTGTTGATGAAATTCACCGTTTAAATCGCATGACGGAAGAATTACTCTATCCAGCGATGGAAGATTTTCGTTTAGATATCACGGTAGGGAAAGGTCAAACTGCTAAAATTCGTAGTCTTCCTCTACCACCTTTTACCTTAGTGGGGGCAACTACTAAAGCAGGTTCACTTTCGTCGCCTTTACGCGATCGCTTTGGTTTAATTCAAAGACTACGTTTTTATGAAATTGATGAATTGACTGCGATCGTTCAACGTACTGCTGAAATTATCAATACCTCAATTACTCTAACTGGGGCAACAGAAATTGCCCGTCGCTCTCGTGGCACACCCCGTATTGCCAATCGTTTATTACGACGAGTGAGGGATTATGTCGAAGTGCAGAAGGAGGAAACTATTACCGAAGAATTAGCAGCAATCGCTCTGGATGTGCTTGATGTCGATGCTCAAGGTTTAGATTGGACAGATCGCTTGGTTTTAAATACCATTATTGAACAATTTAAGGGTGGCCCTGTGGGTTTAGAAGCGATCGCTGCTGCTACAGGAGAAGATCGGAAAACTATAGAAGAGGTTTATGAGCCGTATTTGTTACAAATCGGCTATCTTAGTCGTACCCATCGAGGCAGAATGATTACAGCTAAAGCCTATCAACATTTAGGTTATGAAACTGATGAGGTGATGAGGCAGCCGAAACTGTTCTAGTAGTCTATCAATCATTATTCGTTACTTAAATGCTTGCTGTAAATAATTAGTCCATTTAGCAGCTAAAGATATATCAGTAAAGGGAATTTTGATGGTTTGGTTTTGATCTTTTAGTTCAAATTCTATGACTGGTTTACCTTTATTAGGTAGGTTATCCACCATACCGATAGGTTTATCGCCTACTAAAAGATTAATTTTTTGAACTTTATCTAAAGAAAAACTAGCTAAATCGCTCATTCCCTTACGAGTTGGCTTTCCCCAAGTGATTTGACCATCTTTGATTCCCAAGACAGCATAGATATCAAATTTGGCATTATCAAAGTCCGCTGCCCAGATTTTATAGGCTTCTAGCTTTTGATATTCATTCCAGCCACTCCAGGCTAACCAAATAAATGCTACCAACAAAGGTAGCCACAATAACCCTCTTGCCATATTTTTCGTTAATTAATCTGTGTACGCTTCAATAATTCCACCACCAAGAACCAGATCGCCGTTATATAGTACCGCAGCTTGACCAGGAGTTACACCAAACTGGTGTTCATCAAACATAATTTTAATCCTGGAGTTTTCCAGGGGAATTATTTGGGCTGTAACAGGTTGAGAACGATAACGGATTTGCACTTCAGCTTGAATGGGGGTAGTAGGTTCAGCAATAGAAACCCAATTCATCCTAGAGACAGAACATTCTAAACGTCCACCTGCATGGCGATCGCCCACAACCACCCGATTCATTACGGCATCTAATTTAACTACATATAAAGGTTCAGAAGCAGCAATACCTAAACCTCTTCTTTGTCCAATAGTGTAATGATGAATTCCTTGGTGTTTACCCAAGACGTTACCCGCCATATCAACAATATCTCCTTCTTTTTGATTGATATAGCGATCAAGAAAAGTTCGCATCGAGCCATGAGCTTCAATTAAGCATAAATCCTGACTTTCGGGTTTCTCCGCAGTTGCCAAACCAAATTCACCCGCAACCCGTCGAGTTTCTTCTTTAGTTTGATTACCCAAAGGAAAAACCGTACCTGCCAATAATTCTTGAGTTAAATCATAGAGAAAATAAGACTGATCTTTATGACGATCTACAGCCCTTAACAGTTGATAGCGATCGCTCATTTCGTCATAATGAATACGAGCATAATGACCAGTGGCAATTTTATTTGTTCCTAGTTCTTTTTGAGCATAGGCTAACATCGGCGCAAATTTTACGGCTCGATTACACTGAGAACAAGGTAGAGGAGTCACCCCTGCTTCATAACCGCTAACTAGATAATCAATAATATTGGCTTGGAAAACATCTCGGCTATCGACAATATGATGGGGAATCTTTAATTCTTCACAAAGTCTAGCTGCATCAACCATACCTTCAGAACAGCACTGACCTTTACCCTTCATCAACCAGAGGGTAAGACCAATTACTTCATAACCTTGATGGTGCAAAGTGGCAGCAGCAACTGAACTGTCTACGCCACCAGATAAGCCAACAACGACTTTATTCATTAACCTATAACCTATAATCTATAACCTATAATCTATAACCTATTCCGTTACTTGCTATGTGCTATCTGCTACTTGCTACTTATTACCTACTACCCACTACCTAAAAGAAACTTCCTACTTTCTACTTTGGTCACTGGTCACTGATAACTGATCACTGAAATCACCTACACTATTTTTATAGAATATCTTTATTTTAAACAAATATGACTGATCAAAAAATAGATACCAAAGCTTTTAAACGCTCTTTGCAACAGTCGGAAAATTATCATCGTCGGGGATTTGGACATGATGCGGAAGTTGCTGGGACAATGAATACGGAATATCAAAGTGATTTGATTCAAACTATTCGCGATCGCAATTATCGTCTACAACAAGGAGATGTCACTATTCATTTGGCAGAGTCTTTTGGTTTTTGTTGGGGGGTAGAAAGAGCGGTAGCTATGGCTTATGAAACTCGCCAGCATTTCCCAACGGAAAAGATTTGGATTACTAATGAAATTATTCATAATCCTTCGGTTAATCAGCGTTTACAAGAAATGAACGTGGGGTTTATTGAAGTTGTTGAGGGAGAAAAAGACTTTGGTGTTGTTAATCAGGGTGACGTGGTTATTTTACCTGCTTTCGGGGCTAGTGTTCAGGAGATGCAGCTACTAAATGATAAGGGCTGTAAAATTGTCGATACGACTTGTCCTTGGGTGTCTAAAGTCTGGAATTCTGTCGAAAAGCACAAAAAACGTGATTACACCTCAATTATTCACGGTAAATATGCCCATGAAGAAACTGTAGCTACTAGTTCCTTTGCTGATCGCTATTTGGTAGTCCTGAATCTGGAACAGGCGCGATATGTCAGCAACTATATTATTAATGGTGGCAACCGCCAAGAATTTCTAGCTAAATTTAAAAATGCCTATTCTGAAGGTTTTGATCCAGATCAAGATTTAGTCAGAGTTGGTATTGCTAATCAAACTACCATGCTCAAAAGCGAAACCGAGCAAATCGGTAAACTACTGGAACAAACCATGTTGAAAAAATATGGCCCAACAAAACTTGACGAACATTTTATGAGCTTCAATACTATCTGTGATGCCACCCAAGAAAGACAGGACGCGATGTTTGATTTAGTAAAACAAGACTTGTCGTTAATGATCGTTATCGGTGGTTTTAACTCCTCAAACACCACTCATTTACAAGAAATTGCCATAGAATACAACATTCCTTCCTACCATATAGATAGTGTAGAACGAATTATCAGTCGAGATCGCCTGGAACATAAACCACTCGATCAAGAAATTGCGATCGCTGAAAACTGGCTTCAAGATGGGGCAATTACTGTAGGGATCACTTCTGGTGCTTCTACCCCCGATAAAGTAGTGGCTGATGTGATTGAAAGAATATTTGATTTGAAAGCTGTAGCAGTAATCTAGGGATTAAGTAATAGGTAATAAGTAATAGGTAATATGTATGATTTAGAAGTCTCACTGCCGATAAATACTGCTATTACCAGTTTTGTTTATCCTTTGGGTGCTGTATTTGTTTACCTGACACTTCTCGTAATTTTAGCTGAGTTTCTGAATCGCTTAATTACCGATGATCCCGAATTAACTCGTAAAGTTGTTCATATTGGCAGTGGGAATGTCATCTTGTTGGCTTGGTGGTTTGACATTTCAAGGACGGTAATTGTCAGTGCAGCGATTATTGCAGCAGCGATCGCAATAACATCTTATATTGTGCCAATACTGCCTAGTATCGAAAGTGTAGGTCGTAAAAGCTTCGGTACACTGTTTTATGCTATTAGTATCGGTGTTTTAGCTGCTTGTTTTTGGCAGAATTATCCTCGATATGTCGCCATTGGTATTTTAGTTATGGCTTGGGGGGATGGGATGGCAGCTATTATTGGTCAACGTTTTGGTAAGCATCGCTATCAAGTAGGTCAGATTCACAAAAGTTGGGAAGGTTCACTAGCGATGGCAGGAGTTACTTTTTTAGTAACGGGACTAATTCTATTATTTGTTGAGGGTAATCACTGGCAGCTATGGTCAATTTCATTACTGGTTGCAGTGGTCGCCACTATATTAGAAGCTTTTTCTAAACTAGGGATAGATAACCTAACTGTACCTTTGGGTACTGGGTTTCTCTGTTTTTTTTGTGTCCAGGCACTATCATTGACTTAACTGTTACTTAATAATATCAATTTAAAATAACTATATTAAATTGGAATAATGACTGAATCTTCTGACCAATCAATGCCAGAAACCACTGTAGAGATAAATAATTCCCCTCCTGCCGATTCTCAAACAACTTCTAAACCTCAAGACAGCTATGTTAAATTAGCGATGCGAAATATGGTTCGCAAAGGTAGACAATCTTTGTGGCACTTTTTTTTGACTACCGTTGGTCTACTAGGGTTGCTGGTAGGTCTAGCTTATTTAACTAAACCTTAAATCAGTATTGATATGATCGATTTAACCGCTCAACAATCTGTAAAGGCTGAAATATATGTCGAAAATCTTTATGATGGCGATTTAGCTGCCGAAATAGCAATAGTTGAGTTTATTCCCTGGGTTGATTGGCTGCAAATTTGGTTAGAGTCGTTGAGTTTAAGTAATAATCTAATACAAAATTGCGAAATAAGCTTAAGATTGACAGGCGATCGCCAAATTCAAGCACTTAACCAACAATATCGCTCTTTAGATCAACCTACTGATGTTTTAGCCTTTGCAGCTACAGAATCAGCAATTAATCTACCCACAGATTTTACAGAACCTCTGTATCTTGGAGATATAGTTATTTCTCTCGATACTGCTGCTAAACAGGCAACAGAACAAAAACATTCTTTGACAGTAGAGTTGGCTTGGCTAGCTAGTCATGGTTTATTACATCTTCTGGGTTGGGATCATCCTGATGATCTGAGTTTGGAGCAAATGTTACAGCGACAGTCGGAATTAATTCAATTGCTAGCACTTGAAAGAAATGACTAAACTAATTCCATGATTTTTGTTGTGTATTTTGAACATTTACCTTATTTTTAGTTAAGTTATGATTACGTAATATAAAAGTACATATACGGATTTTAAGTGAATCTTTCACCATGATTGAACCAAATCAAACTGCCAATCCGACATTATCTTTAATCAATATCAATATGAAATCTTCTACTATTGCTGTCCCCAGTCCCGAATTACCTTCACCCAATAAAAAAATTATTCGTCGTTTAGCTTGGCAGGTAGCACCAAATTTATTTCTTAGTTTCAAATACGCTTGGGCGGGAGTACGTTATGCTTTTGTCACCCAAAGAAACTTTCGGATTCATACCACCATTGGAATCCTTGCTGTCAGCTTGGGTCTGTTGCTGGAAATTTCGGCTATAGAAATGGCTGTAATCGTTATGACTTCAGCGATTGTTATGGTTTTGGAGTTAATTAATACGGCAATCGAATCAGTAGTCGATCTGACAGTTAAGCAAAGTTACCACGAGCTAGCTAAAATAGCTAAAGACTGTGCTGCTGGTGCAGTTCTTGTTAGTGCGATCGCAGCAGTGTTGGTAGCAGCTTTTATTTTGCTTCCACCTCTGGCGCAACGTTTTTTACTCGTGTTGTAATGGAGTTTTGACTTGATTCTAGTCATTGATAACTACGATAGTTTTACTTACAATTTGGTGCAATATTTAGGGGAATTAGGTTCAGAATTACCCGTAGCTTCAGATATCCGTGTTTATCGTAATGATGCTATAGATATTGACACTATTACTCAACTAAAACCCGATGGTATTGTTATCTCTCCTGGCCCTGGTCGTCCTGAAGACGCAGGAATTTCTCTTCAGTTAATAGAGCAGCTTGGCTCTCAAATTCCAATTTTAGGCGTTTGTTTAGGTCATCAGAGCATTGGACAGGTTTTTGGGGGAAAGATAGTTTCAGCCCCAGTTTTAATGCATGGTAAAACCTCTGAAGTTCATCATCACAATACAGGGGTATTTGAAGGTTTAGAATCTCCTTTTACAGCTACTAGATACCATAGTCTAGTCATCGCCAAACAGACTATTCCCCACACTTTAGAAATTACAGCCTGGGTTGAAGACGGTACAATTATGGGTGTGCGTCACCGCGATTACCCGCATCTTCAAGGAGTACAATTTCATCCTGAAAGTATTTTGACGACTAATGGTAAATTCTTATTACGTAACTTTTTAAAATCTTTAAGTAGTAAATAGATATATGAAACGGCGACAATTAATCCGTTATGGTGGAATAAGTTTGATCTCCGCGATCGCCACAAGTACAATTTTCCACTCATCTGCTGCTGCCCAAGATAATGATGGAGTTGTGGTTCAATATTTAGGACATACTTGCTTCTTATTTACAGGTAGTGGTTTAAAAGTTTTAGTTAATCCTTATAAATCCCAAGGTTGTACTGCTGGTTATACTTTGCCTGATGTGCAACCAGATGTAGTTTTAGTTAGTAGTTTCCTGTTGGATGAAGGAGCAATTGACGCGGTTAAGGGTAGTCCTCAGGTAATTACAGAACGTGGTTCTCATCAATTTAAAGGAATAAAGTTTCAAGGTTTCTCTTTACCTCACGATCGCGAAGGCGGTAGACGTTTTGGGAATAATATTGCTTGGCGATGGACTCAGGGAGGAGTAAGTATTGTCCATTTAGGTGGTGCTGCTGCGCCGTTAACCACAGAAGATAAAATTTTATTAAATGGTGCAGATATCCTCTTAGTTCCTGTTGGTGGTGGGGTAAAAGCCTATAATCCTCAAGAAGCCAAACAAGCAGTCGATGTTCTCAACCCTAAAATGGTAATTCCCACACAATATCGCACAGCAGCCTCGAAGTCCGATGCTTGTGATTTAGCTCCAGTGGACGAATTTTTGAGTCTGGTCAAGGATCTAGAAGTTGCTCAGGTGGGACGCGATCGCTTTGAAGTTAAAAAATCTTATTTAACGAGCGATCGCACTTTAGTTAGAGTTTTAGACTATTGATCATGAGCTTTTTGATTTTTATTGGTTTAGGTTTAGGGACAATTACTTGGGGAGTGAGGGCGACAGATGAAGTAGCTCAACTTGCAGGGGCGATTATCGGTGCAATTCTTTTAATCTGGGGGCTATGTCTAACCCCCTCAATGTATCTACTAGCAGCAGAAATTATTGCAGTTATTGCTGTCTTTCGGATTTGTGTTCGTTGTTGTGAGTGTGACTAAAGTTGAAGAAAATATCTTAATTTCTCAAAAAATAATGAATGATCAAAGGTTGGTTTTGATTCAAAACTATGGTTAACTTATGTATCATTTATTAATATCTAAACTAGAAAATGATAAATTAATAATTGAAGCTAAAAAAGCTTCCCTGACAGAGTTACAGGTTAATCCATATTCAATATAAGGAGGTAAAAGCCTGACTGATTTAATATCTGTCTCGTTCAACAAAAGCAGTAACACCCATCTAAAAAACTGATATTTTCTTAAGTGCAAAAAAAGGGAGATACTCTGCTGTAAAATATTATTTAGCAGAACTCCAAGATTACTTAGTTATTAAAGAAAATTACTCAGTGAGTATAGCTTGGGTGTTATTGTTTGTTAAGCTAAATCATCAATTACAAGCTTTTATTAATCATTTAGTTTTTTCAAAAAACTTTAGGAAATATTATGATTTGTCCTAGTTGCGAAATCTTCTGGCAAACTAACGTTAACTAAGACTGTTAGGAATTTCAAACATGGGAACTATCATCAGCACCGTCAACATGAAAGGTGGAGTCGGTAAAACTACTCTGACTGTTAATCTTGCTACCTGTTTGGCTAAACATCATAATAAACGCGTACTAGTTCTAGATTTAGACTCACAAATCAGTGCCACTTTAAGTTTAATATCGCCCCACGAATTTGCTAAATTACGTAAGAAAAAACATACTTTAAGTTATTTGCTTGAAAACTTAATCAATCCTAATCCTTGGAGTAAATTAGAAATTCAAGATATTATCGTTCCCAATATTTGCAATATCAACGGTTTAGAATTGTTGCCAGGAGATATTGAGCTTTATGATGAATATCAAGTCTCAGAAATGCTCCATCAACAAGCTGTTGAAAATGACGAAAAAGAGTTTCAAAGAGTTTGGGATAATTTTGAGCGTGTTTTGATTAAACAAATTCTTGATACTGTGATCGATGAGTACGATTTTATTCTTCTTGATTGCGCTCCAGGATATAATCTATTAACCCGTAGTGGTATTGCTGCTAGTAATTACTACCTTTTACCTGCTCGTCCTGAGCCTCTTTCTTTGGTAGGGATTCAACTTTTAGAGAGAAGAATTGCTAAATTAAAAGAAAGTCACAAAAACATTCAGCCTTTAAATGTCAATCTTTTAGGCATTGTCTTTATTCTATCGGCAGGTGGACTAATGGGTAGATATTACAAACAGGTAATGAAAAGAGTCAAAGACGACTTTTATCCAGAACAATTGTTTGAGCAAACAATTCCGATGGATGTTAATGTTGCTAAAGCAGTGGATTTATTTACTCCTGTTTCGGTAGCTATGCCCAATTCGGCTGGTTCAAAGGCATTTATTAAACTAACCGAGGAATTTTTAACCAAAGCTGCTGTTAAAGATCAAGAGCTAGTTGCTGTTAATTAACAACAGTGAACTAAGTGAATTATATTTATTGGCTTTCACAAATTCAAAATTCAGAACAACTATTGGTTGGGGATAAATTATTTATTCTCAGCCAATTACTTCAGCATGAATGCCCAATCTTACCAGGTTTGGTTTTGGGTAATAATTTATTCAAAGATTTTTTGGCTAGTTTAGAAATTAATCAGTCTTTAACTAACTTAAATGTCGATGATTATCAAGCTCTTCAGGCAGTTGCTACACGTAGCCGTCAGATAATTCATCAGGCAGTATTTCACCCCTCATGGCAGAGTGAAATATATCAGGCAACACAACAATTAAATTCCGAGAGTTTGATTATCCAACCTTTTGTGACCATTTCCCATCGACAACATCAGGTTAATAATAGCTTATGGCGATCGCGTACTTGTAGTGCCAATCCTGAAGCCTTAGTTATAGCAATCAAACAAGTTTACTCGCAATTATTTACTGCCAGCAGTTTATTTTATTGGCAAAAATTGGGTATAAGTAGCGAGCAAATTAACTTAGCACTGTTAATTAGACCACTTAAAGCTGCCTATGCTTCAGGCACAATTGAGTTAGATTCAAATTTAATCCGAATAAAAGCTACGTGGGGTTTAGAAACGAGTTTACTTCAAGGAGATGTTGAACCTGATGAATATTATATAAATCGTCAGACTGAACAAATTATTTCGCGATCTTTGGGTCATAAAAACTATGCTTATCGACCGCAAAATGTTAGTGCAGCTACATCTTTAACAGATTGCTTAGAAGCCTATACTCCAAGTGAAAATCACACAGAAACCTATGTTTTAGAGCCAAAGACGATTGCCCAGTTACTACAGTCAACCCAAGTAATTCTCCAGCAACAACCTCAAATCCGTTATTTGGTTTGGACTATACCAGCAGTAACCCATCAGGCTACATCAACACCCAATTTTTACTTTACCTACCTGGATGAGGATTTAGCTACTAATGAGCTAGTGCCAGAGCGAGTAACTCACACTTTAATGTCTTCATTATCCCCAAAACCCCTCTTAACTGGAGTGGCTGCTTCTCCTGGACAAGTGATAGCTGACGTGGTGATTCTTGACGAGAATCGACAATCACAATCAATTCCGCCTGGCTCGATTTTGGTCACTAAGGCGATCGCTCCTCATCATATCCCTTTAATTCAACAGGTTGCTGGGATTATTACCGAAAAGGGAGGCAAAACTAGTCACGGGGCAATAGTAGCCAGAGAGTTAAATATTCCTGCTGTCGTTAATGTGACTGATGCAACTAGCATTCTTCAGACAGGAGTTAAGGTTTTATTAAATGGAGACGAGGGTAAAATCTATCACCCAACCACCAGGCAAAAGTCGTCTTTAGCTAATTTATCTACTAAGCATTTACTTGCTCCCAATGCTCCCATTGCCACTAAGTTAATGGTCAATTTATCGCAGCCAGCCAGTATTGTTAAAACTCAGAATTTACCTGTGGATGGGATTGGTTTGTTACGCGCTGATTTATTATTAGCAGACTTGTTGACTTCTCGAACTTCAGCACAATGGCAAGACAAATCATTTCGTAGTGAGTTGGTGAGAACTTTAAGCGATTATCTCCGACAGTTTGTGAGTGCTTTTGCCCCTCGTCCTGTTTTTTATCGCTCTCTTGATTGGTATCCTCACAATTCAATGAATCCCATTCTGAGTAATCGAGGTACTTACAGTTATCTAGCCGATCCAACTTTATTTGATTTGGAGTTAAAAGCCTTAGCCGTTATTAAAACCGAAGGTTACAACAATCTCAATTTAATTTTGCCCTTTGTTCGCAGTGTTGAAGAATTTAAATTTTGCTATCGTCGTCTAGAAAACATTGGTTTAACTGCTAACAATTCCTTGCAAGTGTGGATCATGGCAGAAGTCCCATCTGTAATCTTTTTATTGCCTGAATATGTTCGTGCTGGTGTTCAAGGAATTGCGATTGGTACTAATGATTTAACCCAGTTACTTTTAGGGGTTGATCGTGAAAAAACTGAGTTCAGCGATCGCGGTTTAAATGCCAATCACCCTGCCATGCATCAAGCGATCGCCCAATTAATCGCCACTGCCCAAGCTAACAATATAGAATGCTGTATTTGTGGTCAAGCACCAGTAGACTATCCCAGTCTGATTGATAAACTAATCAATTGGGGAATTACTAGCATTTCTGTTGAACCAGAAGCAGTAGAAAGAACCTATCAAGCGATCGCTCGTGCTGAAAGACGTTTGTTGTTGCAAGCAGCAATTAGTAATTATTGATATTTTAGATTTTAGATTTTAGATTGTTGATTCAGAAAATTTCATGCCCCTATTGTGGAGTGGACAACACAATTTTTTTCTTGAGTATAGAAAATCAAATGAGTATACTTTTATATAGCATGGGAAATTGAATAAAAATGGACTATAAAGCAGAAGTACATAAAGCAGGACGCATAACTATACCCATTGAACTACGCAAAGAGTTTAATATTGAAGAAGGAGATATTTTGACAATTCGCCAAGAAAATAACGAGTTGAAAATTATCACTTCTAAGCAGGCTTTAGATTATGCTCGTTCTTTGGTTAAACCCTATTTATCATCTTCAAATTCGTCAGTAGACGATTTCTTAAAATGGCGTAAAGAAGAAACTGTCAAGGAAGAGCGAGAACTAAAACAAGGTGAGATTTCCTAATGTCGGCAATTGTGTTCGATAGTTCGGTTTTGATCGCTATCCTCAATCAAGAAAAAGGTGCAAAATATATTATTCCTGCCGAGGAGAACCCCCCGAAAATGTGTGCGGGGGAGTGTCAAAGATCACTACGTTTCCGAATCTGAGGTAGAAGTTTGAACAAATGAAGGAGAAAGAAACGCGACAACTGCCCCTAGAAGAAAACCAATGATGTTACGAAACAGAGGTAGAAATTCGGCTGTACGAGTTACCACTGGGCCAATACCAAAAGCAATAAACAAGATTCCCCATAGAGGTGACATGATTAGACCCCACTGCCAAGCAATTACTTGACCTTTTTTGCGTGGTATGACGGCAACACCCAAAATTATTCCCCCAACAATAGAACTAATTAAAGTTAAAATCCACTGTTCCTGGGGTAAACCTGGGACGACGTTACAACCATTTTGTAATAAACAGCCTTTTACAGCTTCTAGAGCCTCGACAATGGAGTTATTTTCGCCATGCTCGCGAATATAGTACATATTACCAAAGCGAGTTTGTAGTTCAATCCAGAAATTACGGGGCAATAGTTCGTAAACATCGTCCCCAATACTAAAAGCTAATAGATTGCCACCTCTACCATCAGCTACTAGCAGAATACTTTTATCGTCTAAACCCCAAAATTGTTTAACTGCTCGACCAGGAGAGCGATCATATTGGGTTAAAACTCGCATTTTCCAGCCTGTTTCGGCTTCAAATTCTTCTAATTTGGTATTTAAAGATTTTTCTTGTAATTCGGGTAAAAAGTTGGCTAAATCTACTACAGGAGTGACAACATCGGGTAGTAATTCTGGATTATTAACTGCTAAAGCAGGAGGAGTAAACCAAGTAACCAAAACCAGTAAACAAGCACCGAAGGTAACTAAGAAAGGCTTGATTAACCTATTACTCATGATTGTTTGATGTAAAAATTTTTTGATATACAATTTTTTAATTTTGTTTATAACGCTCTTATTTTTGTTACATTTATTTACTTTAACTTAAGGTTATCAGTTATGAGTCTTAGTGAAAACTATCTATAAAAAAATTAAGTATATTATTGGCGATTACGCTAGTCGCGTACGCTTAAGCGATCGCGTTAGTACGCAAACGAAGATTTTACGTAATTGCTATCTGCTATCTGCTACTTAACTAAGGATAATCGCGATCATTGGAATTATCTCGCTTAAGACCGTTTACTTGCTGATTGGGGGAAATAACAGTATTTTGTAGGTCAGGATTGCGCCAAACTTGCCAAGCAACCCTAACCCCAGCTACCAAACCACGGCTATTTTGTTGCACCTGCTGTACTTGTTGTTGCGCTTTAGCTAATCCTTGATCTACTTGTTTGACTACCCCTGTCGCACTATTAATTCCTTGGTTAACCTCATCGGATAATTCTCCGACTTCTCTGCCTGTTAAGCGGATAGCTTCTAATGTAGGGGGAAATTCGCGATTAAGAGTATCAAATAATCTTTCGGCACTACGAGCTGCCCTAGCCACTTCTTGGAGAGTGGGAATAGTCACTAACAAGACAGCAAATAAACTAAAAGCAACTAAAAATAAAGAAAGTCCTAGCCAGAATAAAGGGTCTATCATAAATAATGAGCGTTGGATCGCATCTTTTAATTTTAAAAGCGATCAGTAATCGACGAGTTTAAATCTTGCTGGGCAGTTTTCGATTTAGTCGCTTGGCTAGTTTCTCGACTAGCTTCGATACCAGCAGCGATCGCTTGTCGTAATCTATTAAGTGTAATTTCCCAGTTTTCCAGAGTTGATTCCGAAAGACGATCTGCTTGCAGTTGCAGACTGGTAGTTAAATCTTCAGCTATCTCTGGTAAAGCATCCGCCGATTTCTTGATCACTTTTCTGGTTTCCTTGCCTGTGCGTGGGGCAAGCACTAATCCTAATACTGTGCCAACTGCACTACCAATCATCAACCCACCAATAAACACCCCTGTAGAATTTTGCTTGGACATAGCTTTATTTCCCCTCCCCAATTTGATTAACTTAAGCTTATCAGCAGAATACAGGATTGAAACATCATCTTTAACTGCTAACCTATCTTTTGAACGTTTTGCTAGCATCTTTTCAGAATCGATTATAAACAAGAGGCAATAAGTGGTCTGTCAATTTTAATTTTACTAATGATTAAAGATTAAATAAATGTATTTACATAAACAAGATTCATTAGCTCATAAAATAGTGGTTTCCATACCAATAAGTTTGAATAATAGAGAAGAAATAGCTTTGGCTGTACTAAAAAAATATGGTACAAACTATATGCTTTTAGGAAATATTTTTCAAGACAGAACAACTGATCAGTATTGTCTAGTTGATATTGGCGATCGCCCTTTGGGTACGCTCCGCGATCGCCAAACTCCTACTTCGGATAACCAAATTTGCCGAACAAGTCCACAGGACTCAGTGTGGATACAATACGCTCACGAAACTCAAATAAAGCTCAATCTTAAGACAAATCTTGCCCATTTATTTGCACTTTTAGGACAAGAGCAGATTTCTCATACTACTTTAAAACAAATCGATAATTATCAACAAGTTATTTATTTAATTTCTAATGATGTCGGCTACGATGGCTGTTTAGAAATTGCCAAGTTTACACAGGTCTTTCTCAGTATAGGTGGTATTGCAGTCAAGGTAGAGTCCGCAGGGATTGTCCATGAGCGGGATAAATGGTTAGCTAATTATAATTCTCAAGATCTATTTGACCTTTATTCCTTATTTGTCGTTTTAGTAGAAGGGGACAAATATTATTATTCTTGTGGAATGCAAAATTTTGGCAAAGCGGATGTAATGGTAGAGCTTACTGAAGATATTAACTTGGCGATTTATGTGTTAAATGTCTTTAATTATTATCGTTTGACTGAATTTCCTGTACTTTTAGACGGACAAACTTTTCAACCCGATCTTGCATCCCCAATGTATCAGATGCAATGGATAGAATCTAATCAATCTGAAACAGATGATACTTTACTATATAATCCTTATGGTCTCTGGCACTTAACCAATCTTAGTTCGAGTTAAAGTTAATTTAATTTTTAAAAAAAACTTAAACTAATAAAGGGTTGACAAATGCCAACCCTTCAAGAATAGATTCTAAGTTATCTGTTTCTATATTTATATTAAACTTACTAAATAGTGTTTTATATACGCTAATATTTTAAGATACCAGTTATTACTAGTTATAATTATCTTGCAGTATAGTAAAACGAGCTTGATAACTTACCTAAGTATTTGACTAATAATTAATATAGCTCTACAAGTCAAATACTAAATAAAATAGTAGTTCAAGTTTAGTCTAGCTTTACTAATTTTATCTGAAAGACGATTAACAGTGGCTATTTTTTGTTCTATTTGTTCCGATAGTTGAGAGTTTTGATTATATTTTTGCTGATGATTTTGTAATTTTGCCAAAGTTTCTTTAACAGTAGCTAGTTCTTTTTCAATTTTAATTAACAAAATAATCAATCTAGCCACTTTTACTGTTTTTTCTTCAGCAACAACTTCTTGTTGAATAGAGGTAATGTAATTGTTAATATCTTCCATGGATTTACTGATATGTTGATTGATTATGATAGAATAACTGGCATTTTTTTTAGTGCTTAAATTTAGTATATCCGTGAATATGTGGGCATGGTATAAAGTTTACGTAATTATTGGGATATTTATGTAAATAATCTGTGAATTCACTTAATAACTCTTGAAATGACACTATCACAAGCATTCGTGATTCTGAGAAGTCAGATAATAAAACTCTCTATTTAATATTTTACAGGTTTAGACACAAGATTTTCAGGATTTTTGCTTAGTTGATTTCTTTTAGGTAAATATAGCTAGATACTTCGTTTCTAATTGAATTAAAAGCATGAATAATTGGCTTTTGTTTAAAATAAAGCTAAATTCAAATTTTTAAACTTCAAGTCCTAGATGATACAAGCTTCCGCACACGCAACTAACCAAGAATTAGCAAATCTGGCGATCGCCTTAATTAAACAGACTGGCTGTGAATATGGTGATATTCGCTTGTGTAACTATCGCCAACAAAGTTTGATGGCAAGCGATCGCTCTTTAAGCAGACTCACGGATAATGTCAGTTCTGGTTTTGGAGTTAGAGTCTTACTCGATGGTGCTTGGGGTTTTGTAGCCTCTCATCGTCTAACTTCAGAAGAGATTGAACGCATTGTCAATTTAGCCGTCGAAACTGCTAAAGGTAGTCGTCTCACTCAACAAGAACCAGTCAAACTAGCACCCGTAGCAGCTTATCAAGATCAATATATTACGCCGATTCAAATTGATCCTTTTGAAGTTTCGATGTCAACTAAAGCGGAGCTATTATTAGAAATTAACGATAAATTCCTCGCTTATGAGCAACAGGGTCTCAAAAAAGCCTATTCCTTCCTCAGTTTTACCAAAGAAGACAAAATATTTGCTTCTACTGTCGGTTCAATGATCGAACAAATCATTTATCGTAGTTTTCCAGGGATGGGTTGTACAGCGATCGCTAATGGGGATGCTAAAAGTAGAAATTATGAACGTCCACCTCTCAATATTGGTTATGAACACATTGATGCTAATGATTTGCTGGGAAATATAGAACGAGTTGCTAACGAAGCAATTGAAAAGGTTTACGCTCCTGAATTGAGCAGCGATGGTAAAACAACTTTAATTTTAAAACCAAGTAATTTATTCCTAACGATTCATGAATCTGTAGGACATCCCACCGAGTTGGATCGCGTTTATGGTTACGAGGCAAACTTTGCAGGTACAAGCTTTGCAACTACCGATCAACTTCATAAATTACAATATGCTGCGCCTTGGGTTAACTTCGTTGCCGATCGCACTCAACCTCACGGACGAGGTACTATGGCTTATGATGATGAGGGTGTACCAGCCCAAAAATGGTATGTAGTTAAAGATGGAATTCTCAATGATTATCTAACTGATCGAGAAACCGCTTATCGTTTAGGACGTGGTAGTAGTAACGGTAGTGCCTATGCTGATAGTTGGTCAAGTACCCCGATGGTACGTATCCCCAATTTGGGTTTAGAACCAGGTAAACCAGGAGATGCTCATACTGCAACTCTAGAAGCCATGATTGCTGATACCCAAGAAGGAATTTTAATTGATGGCATTGGTAGTTATTCGATCGATCAACAACGACGTAACTTTCAATTTGGTGGGGATGCTTTTTGGCAGATTAAAAACGGCAAAATTACGGGAATGCTGAAAAATGTCACTTACCATAGTATGACTACTGACTTTTGGAATAGCATCGATGCTTTGGGTGACGAATCAGAATTAGTTCAGTATGGCACTAATATGTGTGGTAAAGGCGAACCAATGCAAGTTGCTCAAATGACTCATGCTTGTGTACCAGTCAGGGTAAGGGATATTCATGTTGGGACATAATATAGTCGTACAAGATTAAGTTAGGACATCAATAATAATCGGCTCGTAAGTAGCGCGAAATTCCGTTGCGCGGGTCCCCCGGGTTGAGGAAATTTCGTAAGACGGAAATAGGAAATAGGAAGTAGGAAGTAGCAATTTAAAAAATGCTCTAAACTATAGTGGGCTTACTATATATAATTTGTTATGACAAAATAGATTTTGGTTAAAACCATGAAATTAAAAGTAACTACAGTAGGTAACTCAACTGGGGTAATCTTGCCCAAAGAGCTTCTTGAAAAATTACGTATTGGCAAAGGTGATACTTTGTACGTTACAGAAACATCCAGAGGAGTTGAACTGAGTCCTTACGATCAAGATTTTGCTACGCAGATGGAAATAGCAGAATCTATTATGCGTCAAGATCGCGATCTATTGAGTAAACTAGCGCAATAAGCGTTTTATTATCTATTAAACTCAAAATAGAAGTATGACCCAATTGCCCAATAAACCTTTACAAGGACAAGCTTTGATAGAAATGATCAAAGAACTAGCACAATTGCCCCGTAATGAACTAGCTATACGATGCGGTTATTACAGTGTAAAAACTAAAGAAAATGGGCAATTATTTAACGAAGCTGATTTAACAGCATTTTATGATGCAGTTTTAATTGCTAAAGGAGTTAAATAGCAACAAGAAAATTTAAATCCTCTCATAGTTCAATCTAATCGACGTTTAGAACTACCTTCAGAATTAGAAGATTACAGAGAAAAGCTAGAAGCGACAGTTAAACCTTATATCAAAATTCAAACTCATTTAACTCAGACAACAAGTTGGTGGCAAAGCAAAATAGCTGGGTTTCCATATTTACCAAAGAATTTTGATTATCCCAAAACAGAACAGGGTGATTATTTAGATCTTTTAGCACAAATTAACTTTGAAGAAATTCCTTCGCTTAAAGGTTTTCCCACTCAAGGTATTTTGCAATTTTATCTAGCTAAAAATGGTTCGTATGGGAAGGATTTCTATAATCAGAAAAACCAGTCAGAATTTCGTGTTCTTTATTTTCCTAACCCAACTTTAAATGAAGAAAATATCATTACAAATTTTGACTTTTTACCCACGCTTTGGGAATCTAATAATGATTATGTAATTCCTTTTTATGTTTGTCCCTCATATAGTCCCCATCGAAATGATTGTTTTTCCTTAAAATTTGCATTAAATTTTGCTCCGATTTCTTGTGCTGATTATCAATTTGAGCAATTAATTGGTTCTGATATCTGGGATGTACTCAGTGACAATAACTATCAACTTGAAAATTGGTATCAAAGTCGATTTATGTCAGGACATAAACTTGGTGGTTATGCTAAGTTTACTCAAGACGATCCGAGAGAATTTCTTGATGAAGAAGAACCGTATGTTTTATTATTTCAAATAGATTCAGATGATAGTGCATTTGAAAAGATTTATATCCAATGGGGAGATATAGGTGTATGTAACTTTTGGATTAAAGAATCAGCCTTAAAAAAATGTGATTTTTCGGAGATTTTATATCATTGGGATTGTAGTTAAAAATTCACGTTTAATTATTATTTGAGTAAAATAAGCTGTTAGGCACTCAAATCACTAGTTGAGAGAGGAGTCACTTCATTTATCATTTAACATTTATCATTTATCAACGAGGTTCAATGTTTTAATGTTTAATGTTCAATGAAAGGTCAGGAGTCAGAAAAAGAGTTTATATCCTAATTCACTAACAGAATAATACACAATTTAAATGTGCTTGAGCTTATCTTTACTATTATTTATTTTTGGATCTAAATTGCGATATCGTGCATAATTTTTGAGATTTACCTTGCTTTGCAAAAATAAATTCTGAATCAAAATTTATAGCTTTTAGCTTTTGACTTTTGACTTTAATTATTACTAACTACTTCCCTCACCTGATAATTATCAGCTTCTACTGCATCATAGATTTTTTGCAAAATATTAGCATCAGCACTCACAACTCGATTCCAACTAGGTATTACAGGGGTCATTTGAGGGTTTTGTAAAAAAGCATTACCAGCATGAACGATCGCTTGTGAAAAAAGTTCGATCGCTTTTTCTTCATTGTGACGATCTAGAGTCAATCCATTCATGATCGCATCACTATAATAACGTTCTATATAATCAAGGGCAGTACGATAGTAGCTAGCTTTCAAGGTTCTAAAAATTTCTTGAGAAAATATTTCACCATCGATCGCCATTTTACGAAATAAAGCCTTACAAATATCGATAGACATTTTAGATAGTCCTCGCTCACGATCTTGAAAGAACATTTCTTGATGTTTATGATCGTAGGCATTGGCAATATCCACCTGGCAAATTTTATTTACATGATAGGTGCGATAAACTTCATGAAGTACCCCAATTTCTAAACCCCAATCATAGGGAATACGGATGTTATTAACTACATCGGCAACCATCGAAAACTCTCCCGACAAAGGATAACGAAAGCTGTCGATATAATCCAAAAAAGCATTATCCTTAAACATCTTTTTGAGCGATCGCACCAGGGGACTAACCAATAAGCGCATGACTCTGCCATTTAATTTATTGTTAGCCTGACGATAGTAGTAGCCCTTACAAAATTTAAACTCAAATGTCGGCTTGGCGATCGGGTATAGTAATTTCGCTAGTAAAGCTCTATCGTAGGTCAAAATATCACAATCATGCAGTGCCATAATCTTGGCTGTACCACAGGCAAGAAAATAGCCCATACAATACCAGACATTGTATCCTTTTCCTCTTTCACTGGGGGCTAAACCTTCTTCTAGCAACAAGTGATGCACACCTTTCATGCGGGGCCCATCGTTCCACAAAATTTTGTGTTTTTGGGGTAGGCGAGCAAAATATTGTTTAGCATACTCAAATTGTGCTTCTGTGGCTTGATCCAAACCAATAATAATTTGGTTTAAATATTTAACTTGGGAGAGTTCATCGACTATTTTACTTAATGCAGGTCTTTCTAATTCGGAGAATAAGCAAGGAAGAACTAGTGCCATAGGACTTGAAGTCTTCGAGATCTGCAACAGTTCCGCTTCTAAGGAGGCAAGAGAACGGTTGTGTAAATCATGTAAAGTGGTTATCTCTCCATTTTGGAAAAAGTCAGCGATTTTACACCTCCCCTAAATAAACTACATATCTAAAAATATATCTAAAAGAAAGTTTTAAAACTGTTTTGTTGAACTCAACAAATTTTCTTAAATGTACTTATAATATGCTATTTAAGAGATGTTCGATACCTGACTGCCAACCATAAGGGCCTGGTTCAGTAGCCAAGAATACAGAACTATGATTGAGTGATAAATTATTTCCTTTGGCAGCAGGAATAACAACTGCATAATCCGCTTGTTCTAACATTGGCAGATCGTTGGGACTGTCCCCTAAAGCAATAATGCCGATTGCTTCTGGATGTCCTTGAGAGTAATATGCTTTTAACTTGCTAAAACAACTTGCCTTGTTAAAAATGCCCATAACATGATAGAAGCGTCCACCCTTGACACACTGTAATCCTAACTGCTCTAATTCTTGACGAAAGTTGCTTAATGCCTGTTCTGTATCCTGCCATAATAGAGGTTCAGTAGCCTCTCGCTGCATTGCTTGTTGTGCTGCTGTTACAGTCAATCCTGTCCACCGTACTACATCCTCTACTGTGGCTTCAGCGAATCCTTGATAATTAAGCTGTAATTTTTGTTTAATTAGTCGTAAACTGCCTAAAAATTCCTGTCTCGGTATTCCTAAATGTTGAATATCTGTTGTAGAATCAAGACCACATATAACTCCACCATTTTCACAAACAAAAGGTTCTTGATTATTTAGTTTACTTCTAATTGCTGAGATTTCTGCTTGAGTTTTACTAGAGTTAAGAATAATAGGAATTTGCTGCTGTTGTAATTGTGCGATCGCTTTCTTAGCTGGCGTAAACTCGTAAGTTTGATGATCTAAGAGAGTTCCGTCTAAGTCAGTGACGACGATGTATTTCATGGGTCAGGTTAACTTCAAATTTCTTTAAAAAATTACAAAAATTATAATATAGTAGTTATCCCTTAAGGATAAAAGGCAGGTTAAACTACAGTTTGATAACAAAATTTCTTTAGGGCTGGCAAGAAATCAAGATTTTGAAATTAGATACTGAGCATAGTATTTCTCTTGCATAAGTCTCCAAAACCTTGGTAAAGTCAAGTCAATTCGGGCGGTCAAAGTTCACAGTTCCTAAACGAAACAGTGCTGCTTTGACTTCGTCAACATTTTGAGGAGACCTCAATCGGAGCGCATTCCCTTGCGTCTTACGCCGACGCGGGGTCGCTCCTCAAATTACGCCCTCAAAAAGTCAAAATTTATCTGTTTTGATTTGTTGTGTTCATTCCCAGTTTTGTGGAATTTTTTTTAAGTTAGTTAATTTAGTTAGAGGTAATAACAAATAAGCATGGTTGCTAGTCAGAATAGGGTCACATTAACAGAGACAACAGAGATAACCTCCACCTCTGAATCCAAACATTGGACAAAAATTCGCCACTGGGAATACCCAGATTACTATCGACCACTGCTAGAGATACCGCCTGAAGCCCGTCGTAAAATCTTTGACCGCTTGTGTTTTCTGTATGGAGAGGAAGAAGCCAAGCAATGCTTACCTGAACTAGAGCGAATTCTAAAAGTTTACTATGCTCATAAACCACCCGCTAGAATTGCAGCTGAACAAAATATTATTCCTGAAGAGCGTTTTAGCCAACAAGATGTGATTTTAATCACCTATGGGGATGTTGTGCGTAGCGAAAAATCTTCACCTTTAGCTAGTTTGATTCATATTTTAGAGAAAGTACCAGGATTTAAAAAAGCAATCAACACTCTGCATATCCTGCCTTTTTTCCCTTATTCTTCTGATCGAGGATTTTCTGTGACTGACTTTCGGACAGTAGATCCGCAATTAGGTTCTTGGACAGATCTTGCCGAAATTGGTGATTCATATCAATTGATGTTTGATGCTGTTTGTAATCATACTTCGTCTAAAAGTAAGGCTTTTCAAAAATTACTCAATGGCAACCCTGAATATCAGGATATTGCTAATGTTTATCTTTCTCCTGATGAATTGAGTCCTGAAGAGCGTAAATTAATTGTACGTCCACGTACCAGCGATGTTTTGACTAAATTCCAAAGCATTAATGGGCCTATTTGGGTTTGGACTACCTTTTCTGCCGATCAAGTAGATTTAAATTACCGTAATCCTAAAGTATTGCTCTGGATAATTGAAACCCTCTTGCTATACGTCCGTCGAGGAGCAGATTTAATTCGTTTGGATGCTGTTACTTATCTCTGGGAGATTCCTGGAACTTCTTGCGCTAATTTAAAACAAACCCACGAAACGATTAAACTATTTCGCGATATTTTTGATATAGTTGCTCCTGGCGTGGCTTTAATTACCGAAACTAATATTCCTCATGAGCAGAATATTGCCTATTTTGGTAATGGGGAAGATGAAGCTCAAATGGTCTATAATTTTGCGCTCCCTCCTTTGGTACTACATACTTTTTATCGTGAAAATACCACAGCTTTAGCTCAGTGGGCAAAAAACCTAGAATTTCCATCTAAAGCTTGCACCTATCTCAATATTCTAGATACTCATGACGGTATTGGCTTAATGGGAGTTAAAAATATTCTGCCGGCTGAAGAGATTCAATATTTAACCCGTAGAGCTAGAGAACATGGTGCTTTTATCTCTTATCGTACAGGTACAAATGGTCAGGATGAACCCTACGAAATTAATACAACCTGGTTTAGTGCTTTAAATTTCGAGAGTGGTGATGAGCCATTAGAGATTCAGATTAAACGTTTTATAGCCTCTCGCAGTATCGCTTTAGTGTTAAAAGGTGTACCAGGAATTTATTTACATGGCTTAATTGGTACTAGTAATGATGTAGACACAGCAATTAAAACCAAGTCTAAACGCGATATCAACCGCCAGATAATTTCTGAAAACACTTTATATGAGGAATTAAAATTACCCAATTCTAAATTATCGCAATTAACTACAGCTTTAGGTAAATTACTAGAAACCCGAGTACAACAACGCGCTTTCCATCCTCAAGGAGAACAACAAATTCTGACTCTTACTAATAAATGTTTTATTGTTCTCAGGGCTTCCCCCGATTATCAAGAACATATTTTAACTATTACCAATATTTCTAACCAAAATTGTCAATTGGAAATTCCTTTAGCCCAACTAAAATTAGATAACTGTGAGTCATTTGTTTGTACTTCGCCAGAAGATAATTATTGGTATGATTTAATCGGTAATAGAGGTTGGAGAGTTAAACAGCAAAAGTTGTCTTTAGTTCTACAGCCCTATGACGTGGTTTGGCTTGTTCCTTACGTGGAGTTGGAAAAAAGCATTGAAAATAAAGCCCAATAACTTTATTTTGACTTCTGAAAAAAGTAACCAATTAAATACAAAGAGCCACACAAAACAACCAACTTGTCATCTGTCGATTTTTCTACTGATTCTAGAGCAATATCCAACGCTGTAAACAGGTTGTCGTAAGTTTCGCACTTACTTAAACGAGGACAAACTTGCTTGGCTAAAGTTGCCAATTCCTTTGGTTCAGCACTACTATGGTCAGGAACAGGTACTAAGTGTAGCTCATCTTGCGGTTTTAATAAGACTTGTAGAATGTCTTGATGATCTTTGCTAGATAACATACCCATCACCCAGATTATAGGACGTTTAAGAGTATCAATATATTTTCTGAGAGCTTGGGCTGCTGCGGGATTATGTGCGCCATCAATTAATAGAGGGTGGTTTTTCCAGGTCGTCCATTGTAGTCTTCCCAGCCAGCGAGTTTTATTCATTCCTGTTTGAATTGCTAGTTCAGGAATTGCCCATCCCTGCTGTTGTAGAGTTTTAATAGCAGCGATCGCCAGTGCGGAATTATTTAGCTGAACTTCTCCTAGTAAAGGTAAAGGGTATTCGAGATCATCATATTTTGCCCAGTTAGCATTGTTATTCAAGGCAATATTAACTTCCTTAGCTGGTTTAACCCAAGTAATTGGCGCATTTAAGTCTCTTGCTCTGGCTGCTACTACTTCTCTAGCTGTGGGGGGAAGTCGACCAACAATGACAGGACAATTAGGTTTAATGATACCTGCTTTTTCCCAGGCAATATCAGCTAGGGTAGGGCCAAGACGTTGCCAATGTTCGCGACTGAGAGAGGTGATAATACTAATCAAAGGGCGATCGCAAACATTAGTAGCATCTAATCTACCACCTAAACCTACTTCCATGACCGCAATATCGACTTTGGAACGAGCAAAATAGAGCCAGGCTGCTGCTGTAATCACTTCAAACTGAGTCGGACTTTCACTATCAGGATCAATAGCCTTTTGAATATCCCGTAAAATTTCAACTAGAGTCGAATTGGCGATCGCTTGTTCGTTCAAGTGAATTCTTTCCGTCCAGTCTACTAAATGAGGTGAGGTGTAACGTCCAACTCTATATCCGCCTTCAGTTAAAATGGATGATAAATAAGCACAAACCGACCCTTTACCATTAGTTCCTGCAACGTGGATGATCGGTACTTGTTTTTGAGGATTGCCTAAATCTGCTAGTAGCTTTTCAATTCTGGTTAAACCCAAGTTTACACCGAAACCTTGGAAAGGCTCTAAAAGAGAACTGACTGTATCTTCAATCACTACCATGATCCTGATTCCACTCAAAGCATTTCACCAATGATCATAATCGAAACCTGCAACACAATCTTTAATAATAATTAAATTTATTATAAATTAATTATAAATCTTGATGTTTGAAGAAGATTAAAGTTGCTATTGTTGTTTCATCCATTTAATACATTGCTGCATCTGTTCTTTAGTGGTATTTAAATCGCCGTGATAGCGACGACCATGACCAGGTAATACCCATTCAAAAGAGTATTGAGCCAGTTTTTCCATTGATTTGATTTGTTCTGACCAAGAATACCAACAAAAACCATTAAATGCGTAAAGATTGTTGAGATAGGGCGACCAAGCTAAATGATCCCCTGTAAATAAAAATTTGTTTTTATAGAGTAAGACTGTATGTCCTTTGGTATGACCAGGTTGAGGAATAATTAGGATATCTGGAGTTAATTCTACTACTTCTGTACCAGATAGCTGAATTTCTACTTCTTGGGTAGATGGTTGAATGTCATCTTGGTGTAAGATGCGATCGCAATTAAAATGTTCATGAAACTTTTGATGATCGGCAACATCATCTTGATGAGTAAGATAGAGATATTTGATACCACCTAATGCTTCTAAACGTTTAACTAGAGGTGGAGTAGACCGAGGGGAATCAATGAGGATATTACCTTCTGGTCTTTGAATAAAGTAACTGGCAGCACCATAAGAGGCTTCAGAATGATAACCAGAGTGATAAACATTGTCTTCTACTGGTATGGGAAATGTTTGCTGTACTTGCTTAATATCTGTGGGTTTATCTACTGTACCAATAGAAGCGGTAGGACAAGCTATAAGAGCTTGCATTGCCAACAGCCTTTCTTTATCTGTTGTTGGTTGTTGATAAACCGCAGACTGAGATGCTTGACGATTAAAAATAGCTGGTGCCATCCAACGGCAGGTATCACAATCAATACAGCTTGAATCGACGTAGAAATTTCCCTCTGTATTTTCTAACCTTTTTCGTTGTAAAGTAGCCATGATTTGTGCATCCTAACTTTGAACCTACCATCGCTAAAAGCGAGGGATTCCCATATAGACTCTTAGCTAGACAGAAGTCCCCGCCAGAACGCCATTACTGGGCTATTTGTTTTACTTCCACGATCGTACCGACCGCAGAAGGATTTGAATATTTCATTTGTTTTTAGCTGTGTGTTATCACTTTGTTTTACGCTTACGCGTCACCATTACAATTTCTAGGGTGATATTTGTCTCGACGAACTAAGAACAAGGTAGCTAATCTTTTGAATTTTTTATGCACATTACTGCTTTTTGTAGTATACCATATTTAATCTCAAATTTAAATCGAAAAACCCAGCCCAAAATTCATAAGGGACTGTCGCCTGAGTGTGAGGGACGCGGAGGTTTCTTCCGCTTGTCCAATCACACTCATTTGGTTTCCCAGGCGTTTAGTTAGAGTCGAGGCAGGTTATTAAACCTCGCCCCTTGACGAGACGTGAGGGTCTTCTTTTGGAAGAAGTATAAACTCGAAAGGAGAGAGAGTACAAAAACCCTTGTCTCCTTATAAGTAGGAAGGCGCAATTATTTATAAGATAGAATTTCTCTAGGATAATTGTTTAGAAGTAAAATCCAGATTTCAGGTCTTATATTTAATTCCACCCACCTACTTAATAGTCATTCTAAATAAAATTCATAAGTTACTGAGTACTACATCTATAACCTAGCAGTTAGCGCAGTTTTCAATTGTCTTAACTGTCCTCACTGACTTAACTAGCCATACTTTTAACTTTAGGACGGGAAGCCATATAGTTAGCTAATTGAGTATTAATTTGTTCCTTAACAATCAGGCGATATTCAATAAAGTGTTCAAGGTAAGCACAAAGAGTTAAATATATTTCTAGTTGACGAGGTTTCTTAACTAAGACTTGGATTAAATAACGCCAAAACTGCCAACGAGTTTGAGCTATTACTCCCTGTTTCCATAATATTAAGCAAAGAGCGCGAATTGATTTCCAACTAGCTCTTTTGGATTTGGCATTTTTAGACTCACCTAATTTCATGTAATAACGAAAAACACGATCAAGATAAGTAGCAGGATCGTAGAGTTGCCAAAAAGCATTCACATATTCGGTAGCAATCTCTTCAATTGCTCTTGTAGGCACAAAATTCATTAAAGTCGTCTGATTGATATTCGCGCTGGAATTTAGTAACCTTCCTTCTTTCTCTAGTCGATTCCACAAAGCTGTGCTAGGCAAAGCCTGAAGCATACTAAACATTGCCAAAGGAATTGCTGTTTGTTCGACAAATTGCACAATGCGATCGCCTGCTTGGGGTTTTTCGCCATCAAAGCCAATGATAAACCCTGCCATGACTTGCATTCCTGCTTTAGTAATTTTATCAATCGACTCAGTTAAAGGATCGCGAGTGTTTTGAAATTTACTGGTTAAAGCTAAACTGTCTTGATCTGGGGTTTCTATACCGAGAAAGACTTTTTTGAAGTTACATTCCACCATCAATGCCATTAATTCATCATCTTTGGCTAGATCTACTGAGGCTTCTGTGGTTATCCCAAACGGATAGTCTTTGGCTGCCATCCAAACTTTTAACTCTTGAAGCAATAATTTAACGTTCCGCTTATTGCCAATAAAGTTATCATCCACCATAAATACTGCCCCACGCCAACCTAAATCGTAAATACACTGTAATTCTGCTAATAGTTGTTGGGGAGTTTTGGTACGAGGTTTGCGACCATAAAGCACAATAATATCACAGAATTCACATTGGAAAGGACAACCACGAGAAAACTGCACGGACATATTGTCATAAGCACTCAAATCCAGCAAGTCATAACGAGGGATGGGAGTTTCTGTAACCGCCGGTTTTTCTGTTGAGCGAAATACTCCAGTGCGATCGCCACGTTCAATCGCTTCCACAAACATCGGTAGAGTAATTTCTCCTTCGTCCAAGATTAGAAAATCAGCTTGAGCAGCTTCGATTTCATGGGGAGAAGTTGTAGCATAAGGGCCACCGACAGCTACTAGTTTATCTCTTTGTTTAGCAGCAGCGATCTGGTTTAACATATCTTGCTTCTGCACGATCATGCCAGAAATAAGTAGTAATTCTGCCCAATCCCAATCTGCTTCGGTAATCTCTTGAATATTATGATCTACCAATCTAAATTCCCACGCTTGGGGTAAGATAGCTGCTACTGTAATTAAACCTAAAGGTGGCAGGAGAGCTTTACAGTCTACTAAAGCTAAAGTTTTTTCAAATGACCAGAAACTCTTAGGAAATAAGGGGTATAGCAATAAAACCCGCATGATATTTGGCCTCAAATAAACAATTTAAAGTTAAAGTTATTTAAGCTTATCTTGTTCAATAGGGTAAGTGTAGTTAAAGGTTTATTTAGTTTTTGAATATTAATTTACTACAGCAATCCTAATTTTATTTGTGAGTAGTTACATTCTAGAATTAAAATTGCTATATACTTAATATATATTACATATCTCAAATATAAAAATAATCTTAAAAAGATTTGACAATAATAATTTATAATAATTTTTTGACTAGCAAATTCAGCAAATCTATCAACAGAAAAATAGTATTCATTGATACAAAATAATGAGTCAAAATATTTAAGTTATCTGTATTTTTACGTAGATAATGTATAAAGACCATAGGGATCAGTAAATTCCCTGTTGCTGGGCATTGAGTGAAATTACATAATTAATTATTAGGCTAAGTGCTTTACTAACTGTTTTGAAGAAAATGTATTGATGTCAGGTTTGATTAATCAGTAAATTTAAATATATTCTTAGTCAATCCTTAAGAAAAACTGAATCAACCTAGTATTTAATGAAATTACATTAATATACATTAGGGATCAAGTTTTATCTTCATACTACTAATAAAAAATTGAGTATTTGGAGTTGCCACTCAATTATTTTTTATTTTCTTTAAAATGAGATATATGACGAGTACTTAATCTAAATAAATTTACAGAAATATAATATCCCCTGCCGACATATATTAGCTAATTGAGCAATTAAACAATGATATCTCCCCTTACACGTTCCACTCCTAAATCTGTCCTGTGTTGTTATGTAAATGCTACTGCCCACATAGAAATCGCTCGGATCACCAACATTCCCCATTGGTATTTTGAACGAGTAGTGTTTCCTGGACAGCGTTTAATCTTTGATGCTCCAGTTACAGCTAAACTAGAAATTCATACAGGTACAGCTATAAGCTCGATTTTGACTGAAACAATTGATTGTGAAAAGCTTCAGTTAACTTCTTCTTTTTCTAGCTATTCGACTACATCAGCATAAATCTGATTAAAGAAGTCAGGAGTCACTTCATTTATCATTTAACATTTATCATTTATCAACAATGTTTAATGTTTAATGTTCAATGAAAGGTCAGAAGTCAGATGGAGGGGTAGTGAGGTAATACTCCAATAACTCCACCATTCCACCACTTCATTACTCCACCACTCCAATAACTCCACTACTTTAATTACTCATTACTTTTTACTTTCCCATACCCACCACCACCAGGAGTTTCAATAATAAAAGTCTCTCCTGGCTGCATTTCTACCGTCGCTTTACTATCCAATTCCTCAATAGTATTATCTTGTCTTTTGACATAATTCCTGCCTGGTTTACCAGGATTTCCGCCTGCTAAACCAAAGGGGAGAATTCGGCGACGGTTTGATAAAATTCCCGCAGTCATTTTAGTTAGAAAACGCAATTTTCTGACAACTCCATTACCACCATGATGAATTCCTTTACCACCGCTATGGGGACGGATACTAAACTCTTCCACAAGTACAGGAAAACGTAACTCTAAAATTTCAGGATCAGTCAGACGAGAATTAGTCATCTGAGTTTGCACGGTATCTGTGCCATTAAAACTTTTACCTGCACCAGATCCACCACAAATAGTTTCATAATACTGATATTGTTCGTTCCCAAAAGTAAAATTATTCATTGTCCCTTGAGAAGCTGCCATCACTCCTAAAGCACCATATAAACAATCAGTAATATTTTGAGAAGTTTCCACATTACCTGCTACCACTGCTGCGGGGTATTGAGGATTGAGCATACAGCCTTCAGGAATAATAATATTTAGTGGTTTAAGACAACCAGCATTGAGAGGAATGCGATTACCCTTCGGGTACGCTGCGCGATCGCGCACCAAAGTCCGAAAAACATATAAAATTGCAGCCTGACAAACAGCAGCAGGAGCATTAAAATTATTTTCTAGTTGCTTAGAAGTACCTGTAAAATCAATTGTTGCCTGACGATGAGCATGGTCTATAGTAATTTTGACTTGAATTTTGGCCCCGTTGTCCATCTGGCAGGTAAACTCACCATCCTGTAAGAGAGCGATCGCTGATCGTACTGCCTCTTCCGCATTATCTTGCACAAATTGCATATATGCTTGTACAGTCTCTAAGCCATATTGCTTGACCATTTTTAAAAGTTCTTTTTCCCCACGATTATTAGCTGCAATTTGCGCTTGAAAGTCAGCAATATTTTGGTCAGGGTTACGGGCAGGATAGGAATGATTTGCTAATATTTTTCTAATAGCAATTTCTCTAAATTCTCCTGCTTTCACTAATAAAAAATTATTGATTAATATTCCCTCTTCTTCTATATTTTTACTCTCAGGAGGCATTGAACCTGGAGTAATTCCCCCAATATCTGCCTGATGTCCCCGAGAAGCCACATAAAATATAGCTTGAGTAGGTTGAGTTGTATTTTGCTGCTCAAAAACAGGTGTAATTATCGTTACGTCAGGTAAATGTGTTCCGCCGTTGTAGGGATTATTGGATATATAAACATCACCTGGTTTAATTTGATTTCCTAGTTCCTCAATTAAACTGCTAACACTAGCACTCATTGAACCCAAATGTACGGGAATGTGAGGGGCATTAGCTACCAATGAACCAAAACCATCAAAAATAGCACAGGAAAAATCTAGTCTTTCCTTAATATTGACCGAAGCTGCGGTATTTTGCAGCACAATACCCATTTGTTCGGCAATAAATTGATAGAGATTATTAAAAATTTCCAGGCGGACAGGATCAGGTTTATTTATCATAGTCATTGTTCAATGTTTAATGGTCAATGTTCAATGAATGGTCAGAACTTGGCCGATAGTTGTATCTTACATATAGCAATCATGTTCAATTAAAAAATTTGCTATTTTGATCTATGAGCAATGCACTCTTAAATCCCGAACAGGCACTTCAACAACTTTATTGGCGTTACGCCACAAAAAAGTTTGATGCGAGTAAAAAAATTCCTGAAGCCAACTGGAAAACCCTAGAACAAAGTCTCGTATTATCCCCTTCCTCTTTTGGTTTACAACCGTGGCAATTCTTTGTCATTCGCAACCCCGAAATACGACAAACTCTTTTAGAGCATTCTTGGGGACAAAAACCAGTAGTTGAAGCTTCTCACCTAATAGTATTTGCGATCAAACAAAACATTGATACTGAAGATGTCGATCGCTATGTACAGAGAATGTCAGAAGTACAACAAGTACCTGGAGAAAAACTTTCAGGCTTTGGCAACGTTGTTAAAGGTTTTCTGGAAAATCCTCCTTATCCCCTAGATATTGATCAATGGGCTGCTAGACAAACATATATTGCCTTGGGCTTTTTTATGACTTGTGCTGCGATGTTGGAAATCGATACCTTACCAATGGAAGGTTTTGTTCCTGCTAAATACGACGAAGTTTTGGACTTAAATAGTAAAGGCTACAGCGCAGTGGTTTTATGTGCTGCGGGATATCGGGCTGAAGATGATAAGTATGCTGATAACCCCAAAGTTCGTTATTCTACCAACGACATAGTGCAGTATGTAGATTAATTAATAAAAATATCGATTCAGAAATAGTGACTAGTCATCTAGTTGCTTTTTTTTTCAAGTTTATTTTCTAAAAAATACCTGACTATACTTAATATATATAGACAAAACAAAATAAAACTTAAGTCAAATTGCTAGATTCTTTTAATCTGGCATATTGCAATTATCTCTATCTACCATTCATGCAATCAACTCCAAATCTAGAACAGTTTGTTCCCGACTCTCTTACCAAATTAGCCTACCAAGGCTTGCAAGAAGGCAAAAAAGTCTTCGGCTTTCTCCATAAACAAGTAGGCGATCGCCTTACTAATACTGTTATTCCTGAACAAAAAGGCAAAAGTCAGCCTCTTTCTCCTGAAATATTTGAAAAGCTGCAAGTTAGACTCAAAAAACTAGAAGAACAAGATTGGCAGGATGCTCAACGGGGAGTTTATCCAAGCAGTTTACTATTTGATAACCCCTGGTCAGACTTTTTCCGCTATTATCCTGAAGTGTGGCTGGATATGTTCAAAATCTGGTCAAGGCTACAAAAAAAAGAATATCAGCGATTCGATCAGTCCATAGATCAAGAAGGCTATCCTAACTACTATCTGCAAAACTTTCACTATCAAACCGATGGCTATCTTAGTGATATGTCTGCCAATCTTTATGACTTGCAGACAGAAATTTTGTTTAATGGTGCAGCAGATGCGATGCGTCGGCGAATTCTTGCCCCTCTCAAACAAGGATTACAAGCATTTTCCCATCTACCACCTCAACAGTTGAAAGTATTAGATATAGCCTGTGGCACAGGACGTACTTTAAAGATGATTCGTGGTGCTTTACCCAAAGCAGCTTTATTTGGTACAGATTTATCTCCTGCCTATCTACGTAAAGCTAATCAGTTACTCTCCGAAATACCTGGTGAGTTACCGCAGTTATTACAAGCAAATGCCGAAAAGTTACCTTTTTTAGATAACTATTTTCAGGGTTTGACTTCCGTCTTTTTATTTCACGAACTTCCTGCTTCTGCAAGACAAGAAGTAATCAACGAAGCCTTTCGTATTCTCCAACCAGGAGGAGTCTTTGTCATTTGTGATTCAATGCAGGCGATCGATTCCCCTGATTTTCAGGTAATGATGAATAATTTCCCTGCCATTTTCCATGAACCTTACTACAGAAACTATACAACTGACAATTTAGAAGAGCGTCTGACAAACGCAGGCTTTACTAATGTTGAGGTAACTAACCACTTTGTTAGTAAATATTGGACTGCATCTAAGCCAATCTAAAATCTCAAATTAACACAGTCAAAATTTAAACATTAACAATTAATCACAGTTACACTCAATTACAACAAAGTGTGGCTGTGATTGCTTTTAGACGCTGGAGTTAAACTAGAATTAGAAGACAAAAGATAACCTTTAGCAAAGACGAGTGACTAATAACAGTGAACGATCGCTTTAACAAAGTACTTCAATACAATACATCTGGTTTAGGATGCTGGTTGAGTCTAATTTTGATAGCTTTTATTTTAGCCAGCGTTGGCTTGGGTTGGGTTGTCAATGGCTTAGTGATTTTATTTGCCTTGCTCTTGATTAGTCCGATAATTACCTTCTGGGGATTGCAGTGGTGGCTGAAACGCAAATTAATTCAATCTCAATGTCCAGTATGTAGCTATGAATTTACAGGCTTTAAAAATACCGAGTTTAATTGCCCTAGTTGTGGCGAAACCTTAAAAGTAGAGGCGGATCATTTTAGCCGTATGACTCCTCCAGGGACAATAGATGTAGATGCAATAGAAGTATCGACTCAGACTCTTGAAGAGGGGAATTAAAATACTAAAAAAACTTTAGTTATCCTTAGAAACATTGAGAGTAAATTGATACTGGCTACCAAGGCGATCGCCAATATAAATTTGGTAATTACCTGCTTCCCAAACACCAGAAATTTCAGGTTTTAATCCCGATACTTCATCTCCCAAAACACAAAAACTATCTCCATCACCAGGCCCTAATACCAACAAAGTCGGTTGACCACCAGTTGCTTGGACTGTTAAACGCATATAGTCAATTCTTTCTTTAAGATTCATTTCATAATTAGGACTAGTAGCAATAAAACCACAACCCTGACTATCAACTGAACCACCAGATTGACCTTTGATTAATTGATTTGCTTGAGTTAATTGAATTTTGGTAGTAGCAATTTCTGCTATACATACCTCTAAGTTATTGAGCAAAATTACGATAGTTAAAACTATAGTGTTGAATGTATTCAATTTAAGTAAATTAATCATTGTTGATTGCTATGTATTTTATTTAGCTTAAGTATGCCTCTATATAGCTGAATTGTATTATATTTTCAAATCCGATTATACGGTTCTTGTTCCACTTGTGAGAGAGTCATAATTCAGTATTTTCCCCTAGTTAATAGTCTTTATTTTTAACTATTGAGCTTTGATTTTTGCTACAAGACTATTTAAAGTACAATAATTTTGTTTTCTACTTTACTAACCCAGAGAATACAGTCGAACTTATTAAGTATCTTTGTACTATTTTTTTAGTCAATAACCATAGATTAATTGATATATTATGTATGTCTTAGAAAAATATCTACCTAAAATTTTTTATTAAATTAGCTAGGTCAATTTTGTTGACTCTTATTTAAAACAAAGATAATAATATAAGTAAATCAATTCATGTAAATTCTTATCTCAAGTTGCTTATTAATATTTTTATATTATTAACCCCCAACTTCATTAAAACTTTAAAATATCCACCTGTCTAATCGCCTATAAATTTTCTATAACAGTAAATACTAAGAGATTATTTTAAGTAAAAAAGCGACTACAGCTAAAATTACGTTTAAGGAAAATACTATGACTAACTTGCAAAAAACGAATGGTTCTTATCCTAACCAGCGAGAAGAACTTGATATTAATATAGGAGATTATTTATTAAAACTTAAACGGCGTTGGGTACCAGCGTTAGCCGTTTTTATTTTTACTGTTGGTACTACTGCCTTTTTAAGTAGTTTCTTAGAAAAAACCTATCAATCAGAAGGAAAAATCTTATTTAAGAAAAACTCTGTAGATTCTTTTCTTGACTTAGAATCAAATCCCAAGCAGCTTGACTCGCTTTTACCAGATCAAACGCCTTTGAGTACAGAGGAACTAAGAATAACTTCCGAGCCTGTTCTGCAACAAACCATAGACCAACTAAAATTAGAAGATGCCGAAGGCAATCCGCTCAAAACCAGAGACTTCAAAAAAAGATTGAGCGTTGAAATTGTTGGTGGTACAGATGTCATATCTCTGGGATATAAAGATCCCGATCCTATGACTGCATCGAAAGTGATTAACACTTTAATGGATATTTACATCAAAGAACAAGTTAACAGTACCAGGAAAGCAACTGCTAGTGCTGATAGTTTTGTCACCAGTACGATACCGAAGATTGAAGAAAAACTACAGACTCTAGAATCTCGATTACAAAATTTCTATGAAAAAAATCAGGTTGTAGATTTACAAGAAGAAAAAAGAATTTTAGTAGGAGAAGTTGGTAATCTTAATCGTCAAATTTCTGACGTAGGCGCAGAATTAGAGGGAAAAAAAGCCCAGACTACTAGCTTACAAAATCAATTAGGTTTAGATCTCAGACAAGCGATCGCAGCTAATCAATTAGGTAGTACTCCCCAAGTACAAAGTATCTTAGAACAAATGGGAGCGACTGAAACCCAATTAGCTCAAGAACGTCAAAGATTTAATGATAATCACCCGACAATCATTAGTCTCAATGAAAAGAAAGAAGCTTTAAATTCTCAATTACAAGGACTGATTAGTCAGTACGTAGGTGCTAAAGTTTCTGAAGGTTTGTTACAAGGAGGAGATGTTAAGGAGAATCAACTAGAAAAATTCATTACTATGAAAATCGATGAATTGAGTCTCCAAACTGAACTAGGTTCTCTTTATCAATATCAGCAAGTTTATTTAGATCGAGCCAAAGAAGTACCAAGACTAGAAAAAGAAGAACAAGCATTACTACGTGAAGTCGAGAGTACCCGTTCTACTTACAACACCCTACTAGACAATAAACAAGAAATAGACATTCTAGTTAATCAACAAACAGGTAATGCGGAAGTTATCGAGTTAGGTAAAGTTCCCGAAGAAGGTAGTACAGGCAGAGTCGCCCTTATGGCTTTAGGTGTCTTGATGGGACTTTTTCTCTCAAATTTGACCGCAATTTTACTCGAGATGCAAGATCGGACTCTGAAAACCATTCCCGAAGTCAAACAGAAATTTGCTTATCAAGTTCTGGGAATTGTGCCTTTTGATTCATTTCAGGATAGTCACAAAGGAATTGTGGTGCAAAGAGAACCTGATTCTTTTGCCAGTGAAATTTACCGCATGATTCAAACCAATCTTAAGTTTTTAGCTGTCAAGCGACAACCAAAGGTTATTTTAATTACCAGTTCAGTTCCAGGAGAAGGTAAATCTACTGTTGCTGCTAACCTAGCAGCAGCTATGGCTCAGTTAGGTCGTAAGGTTTTACTGATTGACGGTGACTTAAGAAAAGCTTCTCAACATGATTTATGGCAAGTAAACAATAAAGTAGGAGTTAAAGATGTAATTGCCAGCCAAACACCATTAGCTAAGGTAGTAAGTCAACCAATGAAACAATTAGACTTACTAACATCAGGTACAATTGCACCTAATCCTCTGGCTTTGTTAGATTCGGTAGAAATGAGTCAATTAGTGGCAACATCTAGAAAAGAATACGAGCTAGTTATTATTGATGCTCCTCCCTTAGCTGTAACCGCAGATGTCTTAACCTTAACTAAACTAGCTGATGGTATTGTTTTTGTAAGTCGCCCTGGAATTGTCGAACATGAAAGTGCTGAGTTGGCACAAGAGACTATAACTAATGCCAATCTCTCTCAAAAAGTCTTAGGTATGGTAATTAATGGTGTCAAACCAAACGAATTTGATCGTTATTCGTACCATGCTAAATATAGTAAAAAATATTTTACTACTTCCTCTGAAAATACTCCTTCTAAGACAGCGACTGCCTAAAATTGCCTAATTTAGTTCAAAAGCAACTAATCGCTTAGGGAAATTCTTTTTTAAGAGAAAAATGAACAAATCAACTATTGTAATTGGCTTAGATGCTGCTGAACCGAGATTAATTGAAAAATGGATGTTTGAAGGACATCTTCCTAACTTGAGTAAAATCCGCCAAGCAGGAACTTATTCTCGTCTAGACAATACAGTAAATTACTGTGGTGTTCCTACAGAATATTCAACTACAGAACCTTTGTGGGCAACCTTTTCTACTGGATGTCGCGCTGATACTTTAGGTTACTGGGATACAGTTAGTTATAATCCCAAAAATTACGAAATTGTCTGTGATGTAGTTACTAGTGGTTATGACTATCAAGAATATCCTCCTTTTTATGCTTTGGGAGTAGACTATAAAGTTGCTGTTCTAGATGTTCCTGTCACAACTCTTTCAGAAGCTGTTAATGGAGTACAAATTTTAGGCTGGGGTGGACATTATCCTTATACTGTCAGTGCCTCAAATCCACCTGAATTATTTCCAGCTATTTTAGAAAAATATGGTAAAAACCCAGTTTTACACAATGATAATGGACTGTGGTGGAATTCTCAGTATGTTACCTGGATTCAAGAAGCCTTAAAAGAGAGTATTGATGGACATTCAGCGATCGCTCGTGAACTCTTACAACAAGATAACTGGGATTTATTCTTGATGGTCTTTGGTGAAACCCATACCGTCGGTCATGATTTATATAACTATAGTCAAGCAGATCATCCTCTATACAATTATCTAAGTAAAAATGGGACTCAAGCCGATCCTGTTTTAAATATCTATAAATATGTCGATCAAGCAATTGGCGAAATTTTAGCCGTAGCTCCTCAAGATGCTAATATCGTCTGTTTCTCTGCTCACGGTATGGCAGCCAACTTTACTGATCTTTTGAGTATGGCAGTGTTACCAGAATTACTTTACCGTTTTCATTATGGCAAAGCAGCACTTGCTCCTGGAAAAGTCGGCTCTCCCGTGGGTTTAACAGTTACCAAACCAGTTAGAAATTCTTGGGCTGGAGAAATTTGGAGTCAAATATATGAACCTAATCCCCTCAAAAAATTATTTCATACCTGGACTCATAAAAAATTCTTGCGCGGTAAACAACACGGTTTGCTTTCTCCCTATAGTTTACTAGATGAACCGATTGAACAAGAGTTGGCTATGGCTTGGATGCCCAGTATGTGGTATTCCCCTTTGTGGTCGGAAATTAAAGCTTTTGCTTTACCTGCTTTTACTAATGGTCACATTCGGATTAATCTTCGAGGTAGAGAGCGAGATGGAGTAGTTAAACCTTCAGAGTATGATTCTTTATGTGCTGAATTAACTGACATTCTTTACGACCTTAAAGATCCTAGAACTGGTAACAAAATAGTTAAACAAGTAGTTAAAACTCACACCGTTCCTTTAGATAATAATCCTAAATTACCTGACGCAGACATAGTAGTAATTTGGCAAGAGCCAATCACAGATGTTGTTGATAGTTCTAGATTAGGAAGAATTGGCCCCCTAACTCATTGTCGTGCTGGAGGTCATAAGGGTCAAGGTTTCTTCTTAGGAAAAGGCCCAGATATACCACCAGGATTTAATTTACCTGCTGGAGAAGTAGTTGATTTAGCTCCGACAATTTTAACTTTGATGAAGGCAGAAATTCCTGAACATTTAGATGGTAAAACTTTAATTCCCAATGTATCTAGTTCAACCTATTCTTCTGTCTAATTATATGGTCGTCTAATGCTTAGGCTATCGTCTAGTACGATACACTAGGCAGAAGCTAAAAAAGACATAAAACTTAAATTATGTTGATACAGTAATTTTGAAAATCATGGATTATATCCCTGTCAACAATTAATTAAAACACCAAATTTAACAAATTAACCTGAATTCGGTATAAGCAGAAACCCTGGTGACAAAAGCATTTGAAAAATACTATTTTTCGCTATTCTTGCATGGTAGAGTTGTGTCTAAAATATCTTAAAAGCTTATAGCTTATAGCTTATGGCTTATGGTGAGGCATCGCGGTGAACCAGTGCGGTCTTGGGGGTTTCCCCCATGAGCAACTGGTGAACCCAAAGGGTCTTGTTGGTTTCCAGCAAAGAGCGAATGCCGAACCCGAAGGGCTACCTTCACCGACTAATGTTCTTAACCCGAACTGAGGTAAATTAATATTTTTAACAAACAATTTTTATGTAATGACTAAAAGCAACGGTAAAATTTTAAGCATTTTTGAACTTATTTTTTCGCTCACCTCTTTAATTCATCTATCCCAGGCAATTACACCGCTAATTTTAACTAAAGGTGCTAATGAAGGAGATGGAGTTGACCTTAGTAGCTTTGATCTATCTTTTAATGCTCAATTGTCAGTTTTAATCTACATTATTACTTTTATGCTGTTGATAATGAGATGGAAGCGGGTGTTAGCTTTGATCTCTAGCAATTTATTGCTCTGGATACTCATGGGAATTATTAGCTTGTCCGTTTTTTGGTCAGTTAGCCCTGAGCAAACTTTGAGATTTAGCATTTATGCCATTGGTACTACTGCCTTTGGACTCTATTTAGCTACTCGTTACACTCTAACAGAGCAAATGGATTTGGTGGGTTGGACTTATGGAATCTTGTTAATTTTAAGTCTTTTATTGGCGGTGGCAATACCAAAATATGGATTGATGGCGGGAGTTCATGATGGGGCTTTACGAGGGGTATTTACTCATAAAAACCAATTTGGTGCTTTTATGTCGCTGGGAGGCGTAGTTTTTTTCTTAAATGCTCTAAGAAAGCAAGAATACAGTTGGGTTAATTGGATTCTACTGGCTTTTTGCTGCGGTGCCATGATTATGTCTTTGTCCACGACTGCCGTAGGTACTTTTGCCTTTATGTTAATGCTCTGTCTGATTTATCGCATTCTTCGTTGGCGATACGAAATCATGGTTGCAGCCGTCTTAGCTGTGACAATTGTGGCTGTAGCTACGGTAATTTTTATTGCTGGGTATGTTGGTTCAGATTCGTTATTTAGTTCTGTAGGTAAAGACACGACACTGTCAGGTAGAACTTTTATTTGGAAATATGTTTGGGATCAAATACAGGTGCGTCCTTGGTTGGGTTATGGATTATCGGCTTTTTGGAACGGTTTTGAAGGCCCTTCAGGCTACGTTCAACTAGCAATGAGAATTCCCGTAATTTATGCCCATAATGGCTTTCTCGATATTTGGCTCTCTATAGGATTGGTAGGTTTAAGTGTTTTTGTGGTGGGATTTTTGCTGACCACTACTCAGTCTTTAGAATTACTCCGAAAAACTAATACCCCAGAAGGATTTTGGCCTCTTTTATTTTTAACCTATGTTCTATTATCAAATTTGACCGAGGGAACTATATCTACCATGAATAATTTTTTCTGGGCAATCTACGTTGCAGTTTCTTATTCTCTGATCATCGCCAAAAATAAACAGTATGCAATTAATGAATAATTTATACCTTATTAATAACCAGAACTTGAAATAGAAATTTATGAATTTAGGAGAGATAAAAATAAAAGCGACCAATCTATTTCAGAGTAATCTGGCACGCGATACATTATGGATGCTGCTATCCAAATTATTTAATGTCGTAATGCAGGCAGGATATTTCATTCTTGTAGCTCGCTTATTAGGTAAAGATAATTACGGTTCTTTTGTAGTTATTGCTGCTGTTGCCTCAATTGTTTTTCCATTTACTGCTTTGGGAAGTGAACACGTATTAGTACAAAATGTCTCTACCAATAAAGCTTCTTTTCGTACTCATTGGGGTAATTCTTTGCTATTAGCAATTACTAACGGTGCTTTGTTAACCATTATCTTGCTGTTAATTGCGCCGATTATCTTTCCCAAAGATATTGCTAGAAGTATAGAATTACTAATTTTATTAGCTGATTTAATTTGTTTAGCACTTTTAGATTTGGCATCTAAAGCTCTAATGGCAGCTGATATGGTTAAAAAGATGGCACAACTGGGAGTTTTAAGTACCTGTGGTAAATTGTTAGCTGCTTTGTCTTTAGCGGTATTTTTTAGTGAGCCTAATCTAATTATTTGGAGTTATTTATATTTTGCCAGCTCCATCATTACTGCGGTAATTGCCATTGTTGCTGTTAACAAGATGGTAGGATTACCAAAATTAGCTTTGGCCGAACTGAAATCCAATATTAAAGAAGGATTTTATTTTGCTATCAGTGCTTCAGCAACCAATATCAACGCTAGCTTAGACAAATCAATGCTCGGAAAATTATCTACTGTTGGTGCTGCTGGTATCTATGGCTCTGCTTATCGCTTTATTGATGTCGGTAATGTTCCTTTGTTTGCAATTTTTGGTGCTACGTACACCAGATTTTTTCAGCATGGAGTTGCGGGAATTAAAGGTAGTTTGGGTTTTGCTAAACGGTTGTTACCGATTCTGGTATTATATGCGATCGCCAGTTTGATTGGCTATCGGTTTCTTGCCCCCTTGATCCCAGCAATTTTAGGCGAAGAATATCGTGAAGCAATTGGAGCTTTATTATGGTTATCCCCCTTACCAGCAATCTCTGCTATCCAATTTTTAGCTGCTGATACTCTCACTGGTTCAGGAAATCAAAAAGCTCGCAGTCTTGTCCAAGTGGTTGCTGCTATTATCAATGTTGTTTTGAATATCTGGTGGATTCCTCTGTTTTCTTGGAAAGGTGCTGCTTGGGCAACTCTAGTTTCCGATTTTTTCAAGTTAGTTTGTTTATGGCTAATTGTTGCTTGGTTATATCGTAAAACCAATAAACCATTAAGCTAATATGACTAAATATTATCATGGATTGATTAAATATTACTTAGTAACTTGTATTTAATAGCTATTGTAGCCTAGATAATCATCTCAGTTATTGACGATAATTGATTTACTAAATTAACTTTTAAGAAGTTGACGTTTTAGAGAAAAATAATAGATACTATAATCAATCGACTATTATCAAGCCTTCAGTTTTGCTATTCATATTTCAGCCTAATAGTAATTTATTTTACCAAGATATAGAGAAAAAAAAATGATGTTTAATAGTTATCTATAATTTTAAATTGAAACTATGCTGTTTAACTCTTTTGAATTTATTTTTTTATTTTTGCCTCTCACTATAGCAGTATTTTTCTGGCTCGCTAAAGATAACAAGCGTATTAAAAAACAAATTCCTATAACTTGGTTAGTAATAGCTTCGTTATTTTTCTATGGTTGGTGGAATCCTTTAAATCTACCTCTAATTATTGTCTCTATGTTAGTTAACTATGGTTTGGGATATTTAATCGGTAATGTTTTAGAACCTGGAGTAAAAAAGAAAACAGTATTTATTTTAGGTATTATATTTAACTTAGGGTTAATTTGTTATTTTAAATATGCCAATTTTTTAATTAATAATGTAAATCAAGTTGCTGGAACTAATCTTTATCTGCCCACAATTGTAATTCCTTTGGCAATTTCATTTTACACGTTTCAACAAATAGCTTACTTAGTAGATGCATATAGAGGAGAAACTAAAGAATATAACTTGCAGCAATATATCTTGTTTGTTTGTTTTTTTCCTCATCTAATCGCTGGACCAATTGTATATCATAAAGAACTTTTACCGCAATTTGAAAACTCATCAATTTATAAATTTAGTCAACAGACTTTAGCCATAGGCTTAACTGTTTTTGTGGCTGGTTTATTTAAAAAGGTGATCTTTGCTGATCGCATTGCTGAATATTCTAATCTCGCTTTTGCTGCTGCTTCTCAGGGTGTTGATTTAACTTTTTCTGAAGCTTGGGTAGGGGCATTGGGTTATACCTTACAGTTGTATTTCGATTTTTCAGGTTATTCGGATATGGCAATTGGCGCAGCCTATATGTTGGGTGTACAACTGCCTTTAAATTTCAACTCACCCTACAAAGCAATTAGTATTGTTGACTTTTGGCGGAGATGGCACATTACCCTCTCCCATTTTTTACGTGACTATTTGTATATACCTTTAGGAGGTAGCCGTAAAGGACCATTCAGACGCTACATGAATCTGGTAATCACTATGTTGCTGGGAGGTTTGTGGCATGGTGCTGGCTGGACTTATATCTTTTGGGGTATACTACACGGTGTTTATTTAGTAATTAATCATCTCTATCGCTCTCTACGTAAAAGCTTAGGACATAATCTCAATAATGATGGTTGGTTATTGCGAGGTCTTGGCTGGTTAGCAACTTTTATTGCCGTCGTTATTTCTTGGGTCTTTTTCCGCGCCAATAACTTTACAACTGCAACTTCTATAATCAAGTCGATGTTTGGATTTAATGGTATTCAATTAGCTCCTTTTTTAGAAACTTATCTAGGATTTTTAAGAAATATGGGAATAGGATTTTTGGGTTTTTCTGTCAATGTTGGTATCAGTCAAAAATATGCCACTTTTGGGATTCTAATTTTGTTATTTATTGCCTGGTATACTCCTAATATCCAACAGTGGATGGGAAAATATAATCCCACCTCAACTGAGTTAGTTGAGTATCATCAACCACAATGGCAACAAAGATTTTGGCAGTATTTGTCTTGGAGACCGAATAAAATTTGGACAGTAATTATTGCAGGCTTAACCTCACTTTCCTTGCTTTGTTTTTCCAGAGTTAGTGAATTTCTATATTTCCAATTTTAGGTTTTAATTTATCTACTAAAAAATATTGAAAATGAATTTTAGAAACGTTGCAGCTGGATTTTTCAAATCAAATAAACGCAAAAGCATACCCATGTCTGCACCCGAAGTTACTCAAAAAGATGAAGATTTTGGGTTTAGCTTTAAACTTTATGGACTCGTTACATTTTTGCTTTTAGGCTCTGTAGCTGGTATAAATTGGTTGATTGATCCTTTATGGTACAGTCATGGCAATATTTTGACTGGTAAAAATTTTACTTTTAATGAGAGAATTAGCAAAACTAATGTCTTCCTCAGAACTAAGGACAAGGTAAATTATAACTGTATTATTTTAGGTAGCTCCCGAGTTACCGCTTTAAGACCATCTGAATTCCAGGATGCTCAATGTTTTAACTATGCGCTCAAAGGCGGTGAAATACCTGATTTTGTCAACTATGCTAATTTTTTGAAAGAGCAAGGTATCAAGCCAAAAATAGTTTATATTGGTATTGATGGTATGAATTTTGCGGAAAAAGAACGTACAAAACAAGAGCTACTAGCAATTGAAACCCTCGCTACCCAATCACCGTTACAAGCTTATTTATCTTCTGATGTGTTGTTATTCTCAGCTATGACTTTGTTGGGTGTTAGTCCCGATCCTGGTAACTATTACGATCAAAATTTTGAACCAGTAGATTTTGAGAATCCTCCTACCTACACACCAGAATTTTATAAACCTTTAGAGAATCAAAGATGTGATCTGTCACCTGTCGAGACTTTTGCTAATCTCAGACAAGTTTTTCCGCAAGCAAAGTTCGTCGGTTATGTACCACCAATATCTGCTTGGAGCATGATCAATGATACATACGGTCGTAATTTAATGGATTGTTATTTGTTAGGCTATCATCAACTAGCTCAAAGTTATGATGCGATGTATGATTTTACTGCTCCTTCAGCAGTAACTAAAGATCCTAGTAATACTTTTGATGGTAGTCATTTTTCAGTTACAGTCAATAACAAAATTGCTGCTGTTTTACAGGGAAAAACTAACGAGGATTTTGGGATTAGAGTAGATCAATATAGCTTTGATGAGTATAGAAAAATTTATCGTCAAAAATTGCGTGACTTTTTAGCCGAAAACAACGAACTAGAGCAATGGCAGGAGTCCGACAAACTATCTGTGGATATGGTGCAGTCAAGTAAACAATAAAAACCCCGATCGCTTTTTATTTTAATATCGGGGCAACAGCTTGTATATTTTGGAAGTAATTATGATCGCCTTACGAGTTGTTTAATTTTCTTTTTTTTACTACTTGCGATCGCCTCATATTTGGGGGAATTGCCAAGCTTTGAATTACTTGATGTCTCCGCTCCTCTTCCATTTGCTTTAGCTTAGTATAGTCAAGCCAATGAATACAGTTAACTGGACAAGTATCAATCGCTTCTTCAATTAATGATTCTGTGTCACCATCTTGGTTAAACACCCTGGCTCGTCCATGGTCTGGCTCGATATAAAAAGTGTTGGATGCTACGTGAGTACAGTTTTTACACCCAATACAAATATTTTCATCGACGAAAACTCCCTTTTGTCGCCAGACTCCACCTAACTCTGGTTCAAAACCACTCCTTTCCTCAGTATCCCGTAGAATACCACCTAATTCTGGCTCAAAACCACTTGGCTCTGGGAAAGTAATATCAGACATTAAGCACTCCAGCGTTGAACAACTAGACGGATTGAACCATCTTGATTCTTTTCCTGCTCGGTAATTGCAAATCCTTGGTTAGCAGTTTCATTCACTACTGTATGGTAAGCGTAGCGTTGAGTTACTTGACGTAAAAAACCATCTACTGTTAAAGGTTGTTGCCAATATTGCAAATCTGCTACTAATTCATACTCGCTTCCATTCCAACTAAAGCCAATATCATAGGTATTTTCTTGTTCCACTACAATCTCGGCTTTATGAGTCTGACCTTTGTAGCCTCTGACGATCGCTGACCCACTTTTCCAATCTACACCCAAATCACTCAGTGCTGCTTGTAAAGAATCTAAATTGCGAATCTTAGTTTTAATATTGCTGAAATGTGACATAAATTTCCTCTGTGAAATAAGTATGTAAGAAAGCTGTTATCTTAAGTTGTATTAAATTACCAACCGCTGTAGCTATTCTGAGTCGCTACTGTGGCTGATTGAGTTTTATTTTGGGCGTAATAATCAGAGGTTTGCTTTTGATCAACTACTACCCCTAACTGTGCTTCGATTGCTGCCGTCACCTCCTGACAAGATGAACCAACAATACCTGTGACTGTTTCTTTAACCCGACCATCGGGATAAATAATAAACTCTAATGTTTCCATGTACTTGCGATCGCTTACGATAGTACTCAACTTTAATTGTTGATAACTAGAAGTCAGTTTACCGACTAACTAGTTTTTGTTATATCGCTCTCAATATAGATATTTTGAGCAATTGCTATAATACTATGAGAATCTTATCAAATATTAATAATATGTGGTGAGCTTGCTATCGTATATTTTAAGTTTTCCGTAAACTAACTTAAGAGTCAAGGGAATAAAGCAGCTAAAAAATATTTTGTTAACAAAAAGATACAATACTTAAAACTAATCGCTACCACAAAAGAGAGAGTTTAAACCAAATTAACGAATTATCAATTATCAATTATCAATTATCAATTGATAATAAAATCTGTTATGTGTTGAAGTTAGAGCTAGAGATGATTATAAATAAAGCAGCTAATCCGATTAGAGTTGGTGTTTTAGGTTTTGGAGGTTTGGGACAAGCAGCAGCCAGAATTTTAGCCTCCAAAGGTGAGATGAATTTAGTAGCAGTAGCCGACCAAAAAGGTTACGCCTATGATCCTCAAGGCTTAGATGTAGATACCGCTATTTCTATCTATAAAGACTTGCAATCTGTAGGACATTTAGCTAATCACGGCAATCTTAGTAACAATAGTATTCAAGCTGTCATTAAGCAGGCGAAAGTGGATGGCTATTTTTTAGCTTTGCCCAATTTACCCAATACATTTATGGCAGATGTGGCAAAACAGTTTATCGCCTCTGGCTGGCAGGGAGTATTAGTAGATGCCCTCAAAAGAACTAGTGCAGTTGAACAACTATTAGCCTTACAGTCAGACTTACAACAAGCGGGAATTACCTATTTAACAGGCTGTGGGGCAACTCCTGGTTTACTAACAGCAGCAGCAGCAGTAGCAGCACAAAGTTATACAGAAATACATAGTGTCGAGATTACTTTTGGTGTAGGTATTGCTAACTGGGAAGCTTATCGTGCCACTATTCGTGAAGACATTGCCCATATGCCTGGGTATGATGTGGAAACCGCTAGGGCAATGAGTGATGAGGAAGTGAGTGCGTTGCTAGATAAAACTAATGGTATTATTTCGCTCGAAAATATGGAACACGCAGACGATATTATGCTGGAGTTAGCTGGTATATGTAGTCGCGATCGCGTTACTGTTGGTGGAGTAGTAGATACTCGCAACCCTAAAAAACCTCTAAGTACTAACGTCAAAATTACTGGACGCACCTTTGAAGGCAAAATTTCTACCCATACCTTTACTCTGGGAGATGAAACCAGTATGGCTGCCAATGTTTGTGGCCCTGCTTTTGGTTATCTCAAGGCTGGAATAGCTTTAAACGAACGTGGTCTTACTGGTTTACTAACCGCAGCCGAGGTTATGCCTCAGTTTGTTAAATAGTTTACATAAAAAAGCGATCGCTCTTAGTAGGGCGATCGCTATCGAAATTTTTTACTTTTTATTTTTTACTTCCGCATAGCGATACTAGTCTGGTGCTGCCATAACATTAATAGTTACACTACCTTGATTAGTATGTCCGTATGCATCTTTGACTACATAGGGCTTGCTGAAAAAGTTTTAGTAAAACATGAGTTCTTTTGATAAATTATTCAACTAAGCATCAAATATAATTAATGCTGCTCAGTACAAATCTAAACTATAGCAGTCATAAATCATTCGTCACACACCCCCGAATTGAATTCGGGGGCTTGCCAAAGCCGAAAGCCAATCGGTAAAGGCAATTAAAATAGTGTCTAGAGTAGGGTAAAACCCAAGCTGAATTAACTGGGCGTGGCAGTCCAAAATACGATACAGATACCTCCCTAGTCGGTATC
>JBOFLX010000020.1:0-79101 GCA_051658085.1 Waterburya sp. | reverse complement strand
CATCGGAACTCACGCCTCTGGAGACATCGACCTCTGCTTTGGTGGGGAAACTCCTCAAAGTAAGCCGAGTCGCGGAAAGAGGAAGCCCAAAGAGTAATCTTTGGAATCCCCATGCCTTCAGGCTGGGGAGGATGTCAATTGCCAGCAATCAAACCTCTTCGACCATCAGCCAAAGAAAGCTGAATAAAGTCTCGCAAATGCCGAATGTGTGGATTATCAGCTAACAAATCTAGTTGGGCGATCGCTTCTTGTAAAGGCATATTTTTGAGATATAAATAACTAAAAGCCTTTTTTAATTCACGAATTTCCGTAAGTGTTAAACCCCGTCGTTTTAAGCCTGTAAGGTTAAGAGAACGGACTCTAGCAGGATTTCCTTCCACCATCATATAGGGAGGCACATCTCGGCTAATACGACTCATGCCACCGATCATTGCCATACAACCGATATGGACAAACTGGTGAATGCCTAAAACCCCACTGATAATTGCCATTGATTCAATATGAACATGACCAGCGATCGCCACATTATTAGCAATAATGACCTCATCACCAATAACGCAATTATGACCCAGATGACTATATGCCATTAACAGATTGTCATTGCCGATCATAGTCGCCTCTCCCTCGTCGGTAGCGCGATTAATTGTGACATACTCACGGATGCGATTGCGATCGCCAATTGTAACCTTACTATTTGCCCCTTTATATTTTAAATCTTGCGGTTCTAAACCTATGACTGCGCCTGGAAAAATCTGATTATCTGTACCAATTTCCGTCAGTCCATCAATAATAGCATGACTACCTACTATAGTATTCGCGCCTATAGTAACCTGGCTGCCAATCACTGCATAAGGGTCAACTTTTACCGTTGGATGCAGTTGGGCGTGCTTATTAATAACAGCAGTTGGGTGAATCAAGGCACTCAAGATCAATTCTCCAGAAGTCAGAAGTCAAAAGTCAATTCGGGCGGTCAACATTTTGAGGAGACCTCAAGCTTCGATTGGATATGGCGAATGCGATTCGCCATCCCTCTCGCTCAAAATTACGCCCTCAAAAAGTCAGAAGTTAATAGCAATTTTACTTCTCTATTAAGGAAAACATCATTTCCCCTTTAACAGCAAGTTCGCCATCAACTTCTCCTTGACCTTGCATTTTGGCAATACGATTTTGTTTTAATGATAAAAGTTCCACTGTCATCGTCAAGCGATCGCCAGGTACGACAGGACGACGAAAACGAACCTTATCAATGCCTGCAAAGGCAAAAAATTTACCAGTCATTCCTGGTAACTGCACCAGAACAAATCCTCCCACTTGTGCCATTGCTTCTACCATCAAAACTCCAGGCATCAAGGGAAAATCGGGAATATGTCCAGGGAAAAATGGTTCATTAAAGGTAACGTTTTTGATACCCACAGCTTTTTCTCCAGGTACATAATCAATGATGCGATCTACCAAAGCAAAAGGGTAGCGGTGAGGTAATATTTGATGAATTTCTTGAACACTAAAAGTTGTTTTGATGGAAGTATCGGGAGTTTCGATGACGGAATTGGTGTGAGTTGACATTAGAGATGTAATTAATAAACTTACTAAGATTGAATAGTAGGCAGATATTGTTATTAATAAAAACTAATTATGCCAAAATATTAAATCACAAATTAATAACCGTTAATTGAGACTGGCTAATTTAGCTGCTAATTGAATATGTAGCTTATGACTAGCCTTGTAAGCAATAACATGAGCGATCGGTAACTGACCTAATAAACTAATATCTCCTACTAAATCTAATAGTTTATGACGGGCTGGTTCATTCGTAAATCTTAGGGGAGGATTAACCCACCCTGAATGACTACATACCAGGGCATTTGACAAATTTCCGCCTTTAATTAAACCTGCTTGTTTTAGCTGTTCTATTTGTTCGGCAAAACCAAACGTACGGGCAGGGGCAATCTCAATAGTAAAATCTTCTTGACTAGGATTCCAACTGTGCCATTGATTACCAATGACTTTATATTCAAAATCTATTCCATAGGTAAAACGGGTTTCTGAGGCAGGTAAAGCAGCTACAAAAGCGTCATTTTCTTGAATCCAAATCGGTTCTTTGACAGTGATAGGGACTTTAACAGACTGAGAATGATTGATAATTCCTACTTGAGCGATCGCATCACACCAGTTTTTAGCTGAACCATCTAATAAAGGCACTTCTTGTCCGTTAATCTCAATCCGCGCATCATCCACCCCATTCGCTGCTAACGAAGCCAGTAAATGCTCAACAGTTCTTACTTTAGCTTCTTTAACTCCTAATTCTGTAGACAGGGTTGTTTGTCCCACCGCCTGAATTTTAGCAGGAATTACAGACTTTTCAGGCAGATCCATCCGCACAAAATAACGCCCCTCTCCAGGGCTTGCAGGTAATACTTTAACCGTGGTATCGACTCCTAAATGTAACCCTACTCCCGTCAATGCAAATTCTTGTTTAAGTGTATTGGTCATGTGTCATACTAAATCCTGTTGAAAATTTACTATGTAAAAGCGGTGAGAAGTCATAAGTTAACAGTATCGATTATTAATCTGTCGAGTAACAGTTAAAGCTGAATAACTAACCCCTGCTGTGCCTTCCCCTGGATGAGTAGAATCTCCCACTAACCAAAGATGTTTAATGGGGGTGCGGTTGGCAAAACCAAAAGGGCCAAAAGTAGTCAGCCGTTGTCCTAATCCGCCTACAATACCTTTATCCCTGGCAGTATAGCGAGCAAAAGTACGAGGAGTTGCAGCTTCAGTATGGATAAGGTTTTCAGGTGTAAGGTTAAAATAAGAGCTTAAACGGGCGATCGCTTCTTCTGTGTATTGTTGTTTAATCTGCTCATAGTCTTGTTTATTCCCCTGCCACCAGAAACTAGTATCAGTAAAAGAGGAAGCAATAATTGTTGCTTGTCCTGCTGGCGCACGTCGATCTCCTGGCTTACTCACAGAAACAAAAAGAGAGTTATTTTCGCCAATCACTTCATCTTGGTCATAAAGAAATTGTAGATGAGGTGGACAATCTGAGGGAATTGCCTCTCGTTTTACTCCTAAATAAATAACAAATGCTCCTGATGGGGAGGGTAATTTATCGACTCGGCGTTGATAATTATTTAAGGCTTGCTCTTCAGTGAGTTTAACTAAATCTTGGACAGTAACATTCGCTACAACCTCGTCTGCTGATTCTGTCCAAACTTCCCCTGTTTTTTGATTACGAACAGTTATTCCTGTAACTTTACCCGATGCCGTGTGAATTTTTTCCACGCTATGACGCATTAAGAGTTTACCACCATATTTCTCTAAACCTGCTACCAGGCGATCGCTCAATACCTGCATACTGCCCTCTAGATGAAACAATCCTTGAGGGGCTTGAGATACTGCTAAAGCTGTCGCTGCATATAACAGGGCGGTTTCGTCTGCACCTACTTGAGAATAAAGTTTTAGCTGTAGATCCAGAAAAGTTTTGAGTCGGCGATCATGCTGCAAACCATATAGTTTTAAGGCATCAGTAACCGTCATAAACGTAAACGGCAGAGTAATTAAAGTATCTGGTCTAACTGCTGAAATTAATTGCCCTAAATCCCAGAGATTACGAGGAGGTAAAACAGGATCTCGTCCCTGAAATCGCCAGCTTGCCTGAAATAAACGCTGTAACAACTGCCAAAAGGATTCACTCCCAGGAAACTGTTTTTGTCTTTCTGCTTGCCATTTGTTGCGATCGCGCCAAACATTAATTGGTTGAGTTTCTCCTGGTAAAAAAACTGCACAGGCAGGATCACAATTATTAGCTGGTGGTGGCTCAATATCTAATTCTTGAAAAATACGGTGGTGTATCCCTCCAGGCTCTAAGCCTGCTACTTGAGTAGCTCCCACATCAAAAGTAAATCCTCGACGCTTAAAAGTAGAAGCACATCCCCCTGGTGCGATCGCCTGGTCAAAAATAGTTACTTGATAACCATGTTTTGCTAATAACGCCCCCGCAGTTAAACCTCCTATACCAGCACCAATCACTATTACTCGCGGTTTTTCTGACAGATTACTGGTTTTTCGCTGGTTGGTAGATTTCGCGATTACCATAAAGTTTTAAAATTAATATTTCTTTATATTTAATTTTATTGTAAACAAAAAAGACGCTCCAAAGAACGTCTTAGGTAAGTTGAGAATATTAAAAAATAGTGCTTGAAAAGATACTTCTACTACTTTGTCAATTAATTAGTGATAGGTTAGCTCTTGGCTAATCTATAATCTTAAATCCAAAATCTACAATTAATTTTTGACAGACCACTACTTTAAAACTCCCGCCAAAATATTTTTTACTTGCTCTCCGCCTTGATTTTGGACAAAGGACAAAATAATTGGGATAAATTCGCTAGCCATAGTTGGATTTAAGCCAAGTTGCCCAAAACCACCAGCTAAAGCAGCTAAATTAGCCAATTGGCCACCGCCTCCCATAGCACCAGCCAAACCACCAATTGCACCAGCCAAACCGCCACCAGGAGCAGGAGCTTCCCCAATCAAGTTATTGATAGCAGGAACAGCACTAGCAAGTTGAGCAAATTCCCCAGATCCTAGTTTTTCCTGAGCCATTTTAAAAATAAGCCCTGCACCACCCTTAGCTTGAGTTTCATCTACACCTAAGTTTTGAGTTAGTTGTTGAATTAGTTCCATAAGTTTTATTTGTTACAATGCTTCCTGTTCATCATGGCAAAGAGACACAAGAATTTAAAGAAAGAAATACTTAAATCAAAATCAGCCACATATGTATCAAAATAACGAGAAATTAATAAAGTTTTGCTTAAGTTTGTTACTATACGGAAAACCTTATCAAAAAATTCTCAACTGTTTGGTTAGATTATTCCAGAACTATGAACAACTTTAGCTTTCTTGGCTAAAATACTCTTAATTTAAATTTGCGACAGGAGAAAATTATGAAAGTTAAATATCTTGGAACTTTATTCGCGGCCTCAGTTTTGAGTTTAGGGCTAGTAACTTCTTGTGCTAAACCCTGCGCTGGAGAAACCGAAGGTGGTGGCGAGTCTACTGAAGTTGCTCCCTGTGCTGGTACTACCGAGCCTTGTGCTGGTAAATAATTAATGATCAGATTGGTAAATAATTAATGATTAGAAACAATTAAATTACAAATCTCAATTACAAATCAATGCAAAACTTGGGAAAAACCGTAGATTATTAGGTCTATCCCAAGTTTTTTTATTTTGATGTTGACTAGTTTATTGAAGGTTAAACTTGACAAGGTAACTACACTCCGCTTTATTTAAACCGATGAAATACGTAAATTTTATCAATTGTGGTATGTTGCTTTTTGCCTTAAATGCTTGTTCTACTAGTAATCAGTCGTTGACCACCTCTCCCCAAACAGCATCTACTCCAGCTAAGGTAATTGATTTAACCCAAGTGGGGTGTCAGTTTTTAGAAGTTGAATCTCAAAACTATCAATATCAACCTAAAAGTGCAGCAGATTGTAAAAAAATTAACTCTGAGACTGAAGCTAATAGGAAGCCTGGTTTTAAACCTTTAACCTTGAAACCTGGTAAGTATATTTTTCGCATCACTAATTCTAACGTCCCCTATGAACTAGGTTTTTATCTGCGGGGAGCAGGAATTAAAAAAGTTAGCTTACCCAAAATAAGTGGTGGAGGCTTAACTCAAGGCACTACTAAAGACTACGAAATTAATCTCACTCCTGGTAATTATGTCTTTAGTTGCCCACTTAACCCTACCCCCGACTATCCAATCGCAGTCAATTAAAAGCCAAATGAATATTCAACGTTGGATTGCCAGAAGAGAGCCTAATTGGCAACGTTTAGATAGTTTATTGCAGCAAGCAGAAAAGAACGGAATCAAAACTTTATCAGCAGAGTCGATCAAAGATTTAGCAAGTCTATACCGTTCAGTATCAGCAGATTTAGCTAGGGCGCGTACCAATCAAGTCGGTAATATTTTAATCCAAGACTTACAAAAATTAACTTCTCGGGGTTATAACCAAATCTATCAGGGGTCACAACGTCAAGAATGGGAACAGGTTAAGGAATTTTATCTTTGGGGATTTCCTCAAACAGTGCAGTCAACTTGGAAATATATTGCGATCGCCACTGGTGTTTTCCTTTTAGCTGCGATAATTGCTTGGTGGTATGCTTGGCGCGATCCTGCTTTTTTGGCTGTTAGTGTACCTGAAGATTTAATTAAAACTGTACAGGAAGACGGCAAACTGTGGATGGGATCTATTGTGGGGGTTGAACCGTTAGCCTCAAGTAGTATTACCATGAATAATCTTTCGGTTTCTTTTGCTGCGATCGCTGGTGGAATCACGGCAGGCATCTACACTCTTTTTATCATGGCATTTAATGGTTTATCTATCGGCGCAGTAGCTACTCTAGTGGGTAAAAATAATCTCGCTTATCCTTTTTGGGCGTTTGTGTTTCCTCATGGTTCTCTAGAACTACCTGCGATTTTTCTGGCTGGCGGTGCAGGATTGTTAATTGGCAAAGCAATAGTTTTTCCTGGTCGATATCGTCGTCTTGATGCTCTAAAATTTAACGGTATTAAGGCAGCCAAGCTGTTATTTGGAATCATCCCGATGTTGATTGTTGCAGGGACAATTGAAGGCTTTTTTTCTCCTAATCCTCTAGTCCCTAACCCCATCAAATATTTAGTGGGAATTAGTTTATTTTGTCTATTGGTTTGGTATTGCTCTCGTCAGCAAAAGGAAAAGATACAAGACATAGCTAAGTCGTATATTAGCAGTACAAAATGAGATAATACAATTAAAAAGGAAGCTTTTTGACGACCAAATCATTAAAACTTCCCAAAATTTCAACTAAATTTAGAGTATGCCAATGACTAACAGTAACGAAAGTAGTAGTGAGCGTTTAGACAGAATTGAAAACATATTAGACAGATTAGCGATTGGATTAGAAGAAACCAGAATTGGATTAGAAGCTACTAGAGCGATCGCTAATTCTAATTCTCGTGCCATCCAGGCCATGATGGAACAACAAGCTACAGATCGGCTCAAGCGAGAAGAAGAAAAAGCTGAACACGAACAACGAATGGCGCGATTAGAAGACACTGTAATTAGACTAACCAGAATAGAAGAAGCGCAGAACAGAATGTTAGCCAGTATGGATGAAGACCGCCCTACTGTTTTGCGCAGATTGATGTCAATTGAGAATAAAGTTGATATTTTAATTGAACGTAATCAGTAAATAATCTACTTGTGAGTAGTTAGACATTATTTATTTACAAGTTGTAACTATTATTTGAGCGAATGAGTAATCGACGCTATTTTAAATGTTTGACGATCGCGATTGGTTTGATTTTGTCTTGGGAGATCGCTCTAAGTTTCCAATCGTCAGCGCAAGCGGATACGAAACCCAATAACACTACAAATTCTCCGCTTAATTTTCAAGATCCTTTAGCTGCGGAATGGGAAAATGCCATTTTAACTCAAATAGAATCTCCGACAGAAATAAATACTTTAAAATTCAGCCCTGATGGTGAAATTCTAGCTGGAGTGGGGGCAGGTCAAATTACGCTTTGGAAAGTCGATACTGGCGAAGTACAGCGAATTTTACCTGGTCATTATGCTCCCAAATTCAAAATGAAAATTGCGCCAACAGCGATCGCTTTTAGTCCTGATAGTGATTTTCTAGCAACTGCTACTTGGAGTCAAGGATTATTAACCCCTGATCGCTCTATTGTTGTCTGGGATATAACCACAGGGGAAGAGGTTTTAAGTTTGACAGATCTAGATGGCTGTCGTCAGGTTTTGTTCGATGTTGAGGGAGAAATTCTCTATGGTGCTTGTGGTTTGGGTATAACCGCCTGGAGTTTCCCTGAAGGAGAAAAGTTATTTAGTTTTGCGACTCAATCTCCTCTAGAAGCGATCGCTCTAAGCCCGAATGGTCAAGTAATTGCAACAGCAGAAGCTAACACCACAGGAACACAAACAGAGATATTAAATCATCCAATTCAACTTTGGCAACTCAATCAAGATCAACCAACGAGGTTCAAAACTTTAAATGGTCATGCTAATAATCTTGCCCAGCTTGAATTTACTACCGATGGTACAAAATTAGTTAGCAGTAGTTATGACGGCAAAATTAATGTTTGGAATTGGCAGACAGGGGAAATATCTCGCCAAACTAATAATCTCTACAGTCATAACGGTCTATTTAGCCTCAGTCCTAATAATCGCTTGATAGCAGGAAATTTTCACTCTTCAGTCCTGAGCGATCTAGTTACAGGCTTACCTTTAAAAAATCTCAAGACAATTACTAATCAAGAAGAAACTCTGGCGATCGCCTTTACTCCCCAGGGAGAAATTTTAGCTAGAGTAGAAAAATCGCAACAATTAGCTCCTTCTGTAATTAACCTTTGGCAAACCAAGACTACTCAGTCACAAAAATTACCGACAGTTAGAGATAATTATTTACCCCTGACCATTACTGAATATTGGGGAAATTACGAGCAGTTAGGAGGAGGTGAAAATATCGAATTAATTACTAATAACCCTTCTCCCATTGGTCGAGATCCCAAAGCCATAGCTCTAGCAGCGATCGGTTTAACTGAAACTGTAGAATCTGAACAACAACAGGTTGAACTAGACTATCCTCGCGAGAATTTGGCTACTGTTACGATTACCCAAACTAATTTAAGTGATGATTCTTTAGCAGCTATCCGTTATTTAGTAGAATTTGCTCCTTACGGTGATGCAGACGGGAAACAATGGCAGGTAATTTGGGCAGGTCAACAATTTAAATGTCAAGCTAATCGCGGTCATCAAGACTGGAATAAGAAATTATGTCAATAAGCTAATGATAGTCGTACAAAATTAGTTTAGGAAAATGAGGTTAATTGGCTCGAAAGTAGGAAGTAGGAAATTAGGAAATTAGGAAATAGGAAATAGCAATTTTAAAAATGTCCTAAACTATAGTTCTCTTACTATAGCTAATGTAATTTAACTGTTTTTTCTACTTGATTTTTTTACATCTGGCAATTACAATAATTGATAGCTTAAATCAAAGTTCCTTATTCTTGAGCATAAATCCACTACGTTACTAACGCTTAAGACATAGCTTACATTAGTTCTAAACATTAGCTTAGAAAATGTTACGAACTTTTAACTAAATGCATGATTATTAAGCACCTATTGTTAAATAAGATACGTTTTAAGATTGTTCCATCTTGTATTCTTAATTAAAAGCTTAACATAATATGTCCTTAACTAAGGATTAAACTATGTGGCATAAAGTGTTAGAAAAATGAGTTAATAAGCAAATACTTACTTGGGCTTTCTTGGCGAGTTAATTTGCAATAATTTATTAGAGATGTATCTGACTAACTGTATTTTTCTAATGATAATATTCTCATTTCTGGGTACTCTTTTGGCGGTTTTTTCGATTTAGCAAAAAATTAGTCTTTGTGTGCTTATGACAAGAAATTCAGATTTATTATTTTGGACAAATCAATTTATTTTGGACAAATCAATTTAAGTAGGAAGGCGCAATTATTTATAAGATAGAATTTCTCTAGGATCATTGTTTAGAAGTAAACTCCAGATTTCAGGTCTTATATTTAATTCCACCCACCTACTTATTTTGGACAAATCAATCGACTATCGATTCAAAGTAATTGGCAACTTAGATGCAACTAAGGTAAACAGCCAAACTTAGTACATTTAAGATTGTATTTAAATACGTAAAGATTCTCAGGTTTCAAAATAGAACTGTAGGCTAAGTGTTCGAGCAAAGTTATTCATTATTCAAGTACAAATTCAATATGATCTGTGAATTTAATTGCCATAAACAGCTACAGCCAAGGAGACATTGGGTGTGAGAAAGATATTGATTATTGGCGCAGGTTCAATTGGCACCGTAATTGGAGCATCGTTAGTTCAAGCTGGTTTAGAAGTTACATTTGTAGGACGAAGTAAAAGTAACTACACTAAACAAATTAAGCAATCTGGTATAACTTTGTTTTATCCTTCAGGAGAAAAATATTGGATTACACCAGACAATCCCAAAGTTCGTTTTCTTGATACCACAGAAAAACTGGCAGAAATTTTTGATGTTATTTTTGTTGCTGTTAAAAGCGATCATTTAGCCTCATCTGCATCTTATATTCGCGACCATTCAGATCAACATACCTTAATTTTTCATGCTCAAAATGATATTCCCTACTGGTGGTTTGCTGATAACAGTTATTTGGCTTCTCTCAATCAAAATCTCGTTGATCAAATTAGTTCATCTAGTCGTTATTTAGACAGTATCGATTCTGATGACAAAATTCTTGACTTACTCAGCGATCGCTATTTAATTGGTTGTGTAGTTAAAGCTCCCTGTTGCCAAATCAAATTAGGTGAGATTGAGGTAAAAAAACCACCTAAAATGCTGGTGGGTTTGGTTAGTCTTGAACAAGATCATTTCTTCAAACCAGCAGTTGAACAATTGTGTGAGATTCTTTCTGCTTATGGATTAGAAACCACTTACGTAGAAAAGAGCAAAAAAAACCCACAGCAAAATCCTACCTCAAATTTCTTCAAACAACCAAGACAAAAACCAGAATTTAATTTTTCTCGCCAAGAAGAAGCAATAATTGAAGCTAAAAGTAACAACTTTTCTTCCTCTATTGGAGACAAATTTAGTTTACTGAATTTTCTTTTCTTCTATTTTGTTGATCAAAGATTTTATTCCACGATCAAGGCTCATACTCGTCAGATATATGCTGTCCTTTTACCAATTTTACTGGGCTGCATTTTTTGGTTTATGCCCTCTCCTGATGGGATAAATGAACAGGGTTGGCACTTACTTGCTATTTTTTTAGCAACTATTGTTGGTTTTATAATTAAACCATTACCGTTCGGCACAATAGCTATGACTGCCTTGGTAATGTGTGTGCTGACTAATACTCTTGAATTGGATCAGAGTTTAAGTGGTTTTAGTAGCTCAACTTCCTGGCTAACTCTTAGTTCTTTTTTGATTGCTAGAGCAATTATTAAAACTGGTTTGGCTATTCGTATTGCCTATCTATTTATGACATTTTTGGGCAAAAATACTTTAGCTTTAAGCTATGGCTTGTTAGCAACAGATTTAGTTCTTTCTCCTGGAGTTCCGAGTGGTAATGCCAGAGCAGCTGGGATAATTTTTCCTATAGTCAAGTCATTATCCAGTATTTATCACAGTGAACCTCATGATGGTACTGCTAATCGACTTGGTACTTTTTTGATGCAGACTGGCTATCAAGGTACACAAATTACTACGTCGATGTTTTTGACGGCAATGGTTGCCAATCCTTTCATGGCTGAATTTGCTGGTGGGATGGGAATTAAAATTGACTGGACTACTTGGGCTGTGGCTGCCTGTGTACCTGGAATTCTTTGTCTCTTAGTAATGCCTATAATTGTTTTTCTTTCCTCTCCACCAGAGCTTAAAAAAACTCCAGAAGCTCCTCTATTAGCTAAAAGTAAGTTGGCAGAAATGGGCAAAGTCAAGCGTACAGAATGGTTTACTCTGGCTATTTTAGTTACTTTGTTATTGCTCTGGACTGTTGGTAATCGTTTACTAGGGATAGAAAGCACAACTACTGCCTTGTTTGGCATAATTTTGTTGTTATTTACTGACGTATTAACTTGGAATGATATTATTCAAGAAAAGAAAGCTTGGGATATTTTTATTTGGTTTTCTGTTTTATTGATGTTAGCAGGCAACCTTTATCAACTCGGTGTAGTTTCTTGGGTAAGTCAATTTTTTGGTCAGGTTCTTGGTTCTCTAGCTTGGCAGCCAGCTTTTGTGATTTTTAGTTTGATTTCTTTTTATAACAGTTACTTTTTTGCCAGTAAAACAGCTTTAGTTAGTGCAATGTATCCAGCTTTGTTACCCATTGCGCTCTCCTTTGGTACTCCACCAATGTATGCAGCTTTAGTCCTGGCTTGTTTTATGAACTTATCAGGATGCTTGAGTCCTTATGCAACCTCAGAAGCACCAGTTTATTTTGGTGCAGGTTACATCAATACTAGTACTTGGTACAAAGTAGGATTTTCCTTAAGTCTAGTTTATATTCCTATTTGGCTAGGAATTGGAGGAATTTGGTGGCATATATTAGGTTTATTTTAAGCTTATTTATTAGCTTCAGGTTTAAACAAAACAAAATCATAACCTGTTCCCGATTTATTTCCAGGTTGGACTTTAACTAAAGTTCCTTTCATATTGCGATCGCCAGAAGGCAAAAACTGAATTGCTTTTGTTGCTCCATCAGTTGAAAAAAGAGGATTACTTAGTGTCATACCTATTTGCTCGCGAGTAGTACCTGTCTTTAAAGCTGCAATTATTGCTTCAGTAGCATCATAAGCCATCGCAGTTCGCCAATTAACTGCTCCTCCCCAAAGTTTTTGAGCATCGAGATTAAAAGCATTATTGTTATTGGACTGGGAATACCAGGGTACTGTTAATACCATACCGTTAACTTCTTTCTGCCCCTGTTGCAAAGTTGCATAGGTATTAAGAGCCTGGCTTCCCAACAGATTTATCCTACCTCGATTGGCTTGAGCAATTTGGATGGCTTGATTAACATTACTAACAGATGGAGCTAATACAAGAGCATCTGCACCACTACTAATCATCTTAGAAGGAATTTCACTGGGGTTAAAATTAGCAGCAGCAAAATCACATTGGGCTGAAGCAATGTTACCTCCACGGTTGTATATTGCCCAGGTAAACTCTTTTTGAAAAGATTTACTCGCCTCTGACTGCGAATCAACACAGATACCTATATCTTCTTTGCGAGCGACATCAATTGTATAGTTAGTTAAAGTTTCAGCTAATGCCCTAGCGTTAGGAGTAGCACGAAAAATATAATTGCCTATTTCTGATAAACCTTCTGCCGAACTCGTTGGTGTAATCATTACCAACTTTCCTTGCTCATAAATTGGAGCAGCAGCAACCGAGACATCACTATCATTATGTCCAATTACTGCCATAATCTCTGGATCTTTAACCAATTCTGTGGCTATTTGTTTACCAATTCCAGGATCGTTATCATCATTGGCTATTTTTACCTCAACGAGCCTGCCATTGATCCCACCGTTGCGATTAATTTTAGTTTGAGCTTGGGCAATACCTCGAAGTATTTCTTTAGATACATCTAAATTGCCCCCAATGGGTACACTAGTAGCAATTTTGAGAGGATTACCTTTGAGGTTGGCGAGAGAATTATTCCAATATATTAAGGCTTCAGGATCGTTCGGTTTGCTTTTTAAGGAAATTTGTAACTGTTCAATTGCTGTTTGATAATCTTGTGAGGCATAAGCCTGAAGTGCCAGTTGTTTACTGGAGTTGGTGTCGGCTGTAACTAAAATGCGATCGCCTGTGCTAATTCTGCCTACCAGCGATTTTGAGCTTACTGGATCAGAGTTTGGTTTATTTGATTCACCCAGGAAAGGCCCTAACTTATCTCTGATTTTTTCTGGAAGACTAATTTCACTATTGTTTACTACTACGATCAGTGGCCCTAATAAACATAGTATTAATACGTAAAAAAATACAATAGTGTTTTTCTGAGTTATTTTTAACTTTTTGTTGAACATCTTTGTTAATTCTCCTGAAGCCAAGTATATTTGCCTTAAAGACGCGGTTGAGGATTAAGTAAGAATAGAGAGAGCATAAATTCAAAATTTTAACTAGCTTTTAATCTCAAATTTACCATAACTTTATTTTTTTTTGATATGGGTGTATCTAAATTTACGATTTTCGCTAGTACAGTTGAAGTAAAGCAATGAAGCACGTAGACAATTCTAGCTTAATTTAGACCAAAAACTTTACTTTATTTTTCTTTATAAAACTCCCAATCACACGAATTGCCAGTCACTTCCGCTTGCAAAATACTGGCGATTGAACTAAAAAAGTTGAGATCATCCTTAATTTCTTGTGACATAAACTCGATTAATATTTCTACTTTATGTGGATACTCTTGAAGTTGATGACTTTGAATCGATGTCAAATTAATATGTTGATTACTTAAAAACTCCCACAACCTATTTAATACCCGACTTTCATCTACTGCATAGCAAGTAAAACGAAATTGGTAGTTCATCTGAGATTGGGAAGCTCTTAATAATGAACTTTTTTGCTCCTCCTTGTTTGATAGTTTCGGAGGCTGGGAAGTAACATTTGTTCCAAAAGCACTATTTTTAGATTTTGGGGAATCTAACTTGTGATCAATTTTTTGCTGAAACACTTGTACCATTGGACGAAGCAAAAGATTTGCTCCCACAACGGCTGCGGTACTAAAATAGGCATGAGGTAAATGTCCTGCACCTACTAAAGAACCAATAGCTGCTGCACACCAGAGAGTTGCTGCGGTGTTAAGACCACGTACACTAGCACCATCGCGTAAAATTACACCACCACCCAAAAACCCAATTCCCGAAACTACTTGAGCAGCGATCCTGGTAGGACTTGCATCCCCTGGAGTCATGACTGAGAGCATCACAAACATAGCTGAACCTAAAGTCACCAATACATTAGTTTTTAAAACTGACCTTGTTTTAAGCCACTGTCTTTCGATACCTATACCCACACCAAGCATAAAGGCAATGGTTAAGCGAATGCCAAAATCAATCCAAGTCATTCTTGCTATTTCCCAATCTTTCTTTCGTGGAACAACAAATTATAAATCAATTTCCAAAAACGGCTTATTTGCGATTGATTAGTGGTCATTAATCTTGAGTTATAGCCGTACCAAGTTAAGTTAGGACATTAATAGTAATCGGCTCGTAAGTAGGAAATAGGAAATAGGAAGTAGTATTTTAAAAATGTCCTAACGTTTTTACGTATGGCTATATCAGTATTAAAAACAACCAATCAATTATTTTTTTGAGTAAGCAAAAATAACCTGAATTATTATATCTTCTTATATATTGTATTGAGGTTAATTACAGATTAAAACCTCGAAAAAAAAATAAAATATTTCTAACTTATTTTCAATTGCGTATGAATAGCTTCAACCAGAACTCTTTTTATTTGTAGAACAAGGAGAAAAAGCAAAGAAAATATAGAAATTTATCTTTTTATTTTTAAAATCTCTAATTATATCTAAAGAAAAAATTATATATAATTATGTAAGTTATTTTAAAAATAATTTTAAGATTTTTTCTTAACAGGAAAGTATTAATTTAATAGCAATTCAATAAACTATCATAGAGTTAGCCATAAGTAATTAAAAATAATTAAATTAAAAAAAGAGGGAGAAAAGAAAATATTAATTCATCCCTCAGATTATATATTTAAAATAAGTTTACATTACCTGTTCCACTTCGACAATTTCAGGGATTTTTTCGCGTAACCGACGTTCAATTCCCATTTTGAGAGTCATAGCCGAACTAGGACAAGAACCACAAGCACCTTGCAGTTTTAATTTAACAATTGGCCCTTCAATTTCTGCCAGTTCAACGTTACCACCGTCAGCCATTAGATAAGGACGTAGTTCGTCCAAAACAGTTTCTACATTATCTTTGGTTAATGCTAATGCCATAATTTATTTAGTTGATTTATTTGTATTACTATCAATTGATCCTAGCGTGTAGCTGAAAAAATTTACGTAACTGCTGCTGGTTCTAATAACTTAGTTTCAGAGAAGCTAAACTCAGTAGTAATTTTATCGTCATCTGCACTAATAGATTCAATTACCTGATGTTTAGGAACATAATAATCACCTAGCTTTTCGTAGCTTTCTGTAAATTCTCGTTTGGCTTTGAGAGCATTAGTTTTAGAATCACGGAAAACCGCATTGTAACCAGTAGAAATGTAGCCTTCTCCAGTATCAAGACTTTCATTAGTATTAATTACAAACGCCATCGGCCCCATAACACGGCTTACCTGACAAATTTCTGTACCGCGAATTTTATAATTAGAACCCATAGAATCACCTTTTACCTTAATGGCAACTGCACCAGATGGATCTTCTTCCCCTAGAGTAAAAGTGTTCTTGCCATGAGTTGTTTCAAAACTATTGCGTTTGCGGTGAGTAATCACATCTCTCATGTGGTTGTAAACACTTTCAGAGACTTTTTCATCTTCTATCCCGTTAACTTCTACAGACAAATCTCTATTAACTTTAATATCGGCTGTATATACTTCGTCTCCTTGTTTAAGTTCTAGCTTAGTAGTGTAGCCAGGGAAATTACTGTCCCAAGTGTAACGGTTTTCGTAAGCAGCGCGAAAGCGATCGCGAGCAGTATTATCTGTCATAACCTATGCTTAAAATTTCTTTTCCTTATCTAGTTTAAGAAACTTTGCCTCTTATAAAGCCAACCAAATAAATAAATCTTGTTTCAGAATAGTAGTAATCACCGTAATTGCTAGCCATAACAAAAAACAGCAACGAGTTAAAAAGAGAGCTTGATTGATTTTACCGACGGAAATTACTTCTTCAGCATCTCCCAGTAAAGGTTTATTTTTAACTATTCCCTGATAAGTGTTTTTTCCTCCTAGCTGGACTTTTAAAATCGCTGCATAAGCTGATTCACTCCAGCCAGAATTGGGACTCGGATCTTTTATGGCATCGCGACGACAAATAGCCAAAACTTCTAAAGGTTTACCAGAAAATAAGCTCAAAGTTAGTACCGTTAAGCGACAAGGAAGCCAGGTTAAACGATCTTCTAGCTGCGCGCTAAACCAACCTAAGTCTGTATAGGGTTCACGAAGATAGCCTATCATCGAATCAAGGGTGCTAGCAGCTTTATAACCCAAGGCTAAGGGGACTACACCCAAATCTGGGATTAACGAGCCTAAAATGGCATAAAAAAGCGGTGCTGTGACTCCATCTACTGCATTTTCCGCTACGGTTTCCAACAACGCCCGTAAGATTTCGGCTTCAGATAAATTTTCAGTATCTCGCCCTACATACATACTCAATCGCGATCGCGCTGTCTCTAAATCTTGATTAGCAAGAGGTTGTAAAACGTCTTGTACTGCAACTCGTAAGCTTTTACCTGCAAAACAGCTAGCTAATAAAACTATTTCCGTAATGTATCCTAGTACGGGATGAATAAGCCGAAAACTCAAAACTACTAGCCAGGCTACTAAACCACTGCCAAGAATTAAACCACAACCCAGCCAGACTCCAGCCAGACGACGTTGCCAACCAGGTTGACAGTATTTAATCGCCCAATTGCTATAGCTGTTAATTAGCCAACCCATTAGCTGCACAGGATGAATCCATCCCCAAGGATCGCCAATTAAATAATCTTCCAAGGCTGCGAGTAATAAAATTAAGGTAGTAGGTAGTAGGTAGTAGGTAGTAGGTAGTAGGTAAAAACTCATTACTTATTACTCATTACTTAAAAACCTGGTAAATTCCAATCTTGAGGTTGGAAATCTAGTAGGGAATTGAGTACTTGGTGGGCTTCTAAAAACAGGTTAGGATCAAAGATGGGATCAGGAATAACTACTACGGACATCCCTGCTGCGATCGCTGCTTTCATTCCAGCCAGAGAATCTTCAAACACCAAACACTGTGCAGGATCAGCATTTAACCGTTTAGCTGTCAGTAAAAAGATATCTGGTGCGGGTTTTCCCTTTTGTAATTCGGGATCGTCTCCTAAAGTAACCACTTCAAATACTTTTAACCACTGTTGATGATTAATAGTTTTTAGGTCAAAATGATGGCGTGTAGAACTAGAAGCAAGTGCTTGGGGAATTTGATGCTCAGATAAATGTTGAATCAACTCGATTGTTCCAGGTAAAGCCTTGGCTGTAGGGTATAAAGGATAAATTAATTTATTTCGTTCTACTAAATAGGCTTCGGTGGTCAAAGGTAGTTTTAATGTCTCAACAATAATTTTGGCTGAATCTAAGGTAGTTCTACCAGCGATCGCCATTTTTATTTCTAGATCAAAAATTTTGCCATAGCGTTGCACAATTTCGCTGTTAACTCGCTCATTAAGAGATTCTGTATCTAACAATAATCCATCCACATCAAAAATAACGTGGGTAATGGGTTTAAACATAGAGTTTACAAATAAAGTTTGAATATAGCTAAATATAATTAATTAACTGATGAGTTGCGATAAAATACAAATCGCCTAAATTAAAAGAGCAGTAGCATTATGGGTAACACATTCGGACATCTATTTCGCATTACAACCTTTGGTGAGTCTCACGGCGGTGGTGTGGGAGTGGTAATTGATGGTTGTCCCCCCCAACTAGAAATTAGCGAAGCGGAAATACAAGTAGATCTAGATCGTAGAAGACCAGGACAGAGTAAGATTACAACTCCCAGGAAAGAAAGTGATACCTGTGAAATAATTTCGGGAGTGTTTGAAGGGAAAACTACAGGCACACCGATCGCAATTTTGGTGCGTAATAAAGATGCTCGTTCCCAAGATTATGATGAGATGGCAGTCAAATATCGCCCTTCTCATGCTGATGCTACCTATGATGCTAAGTATGGAATTCGTAACTGGAAAGGAGGTGGACGTTCTTCGGCACGAGAGACAATTGGTAGAGTCGCAGCAGGAGCGATCGCCAAAAAAATTCTTCAGCAGGTGGCAGGGGTAGAAATTGTCGCCTATGTTAAGCGGATTAAGGATATTGAAGCGGAAATCGATCCTGAAACTGTAACCTTAGAACAAGTGGAAAGTAATATTGTTCGTTGTCCTAATTCTGAGTGCGCTGAAACCATGATTGAGCGCATTGATTTAGCCAGAAGAGATCAGGACTCTCTGGGTGGTGTAGTAGAATGTATTGCCCGTAATGTACCAAAAGGTTTAGGCGATCCTGTATTTGATAAACTAGAAGCAGATTTAGCCAAAGGGGTCATGTCTCTGCCTGCTACCAAAGGCTTTGAAATTGGTTCAGGTTTTGCTGGTACAACCATGACTGGCAGTGAACACAATGACGAATTTTATATCGATGCCAATGGTTCAACGCGCACTGTCTCCAACCGCTCAGGCGGAGTCCAGGGAGGCATTTCCAACGGCGAAAACATTGTAATTCGGGTGGCTTTTAAACCAACTGCCACTATTGGTAAAGAACAAAAAACCGTTACCAAAACTGGGGAAGAAACCGTCTTAGCAGCCAAAGGCAGACACGATCCTTGTGTTTTACCACGAGCAGTCCCAATGGTTGAAGCAATGGTAGCTTTAGTCTTGTGCGATCGCCTTCTTTATAATCAAGCTCAGTGTAAAACTTTAACTGCTGATTAATCCCGATCCTATTTGCCAGACCAAGTAACCCAATGATGTGATGTGTGTTCTTGTTTTCTTTCACATCCATCCCAGTTTACTTGATGCATATTTGCTCCCTTAGTTTCAGCTACCGAAATATCCGTACCAGCTAGCTTGGCATCAGTCAAATCAGCATTAGTTAAATCTGCACCACTAAGATCAACATCAGTAAGATTGGCATTACACAAGTCAGCTTTGTGTAAATTAGCACATCGCAAATCTGCACCACTTAAATCTACTCCCCTAAGATCGGCATTTTCTAAATCTGCACCGATCAAATTAATTTCTACTAGATTTGCACCTACCAAGGTAGCATTACTCAAATTAGCGTTGGTTAAATTGGCTCGTTGTAAACAAGCACCACTCAAATCACTATTACTTAAATCAGCATGACTTAAATCTGCTTCAGTTAAATTAATACGTGTGAGATTAACCGCTTGCAGATGAGCAGAATGCAAACTTGAACCTTGAAAATTCACTTTGCCTTGACGGTATTGACCAAGTAGTTGTATCGCTTTCATCATTACTCTATCCTCATAATCGGGGCTTAAATCATCATAGAAATAAAAGTTGAGGAACTTGTGAGACTGATGAGTGTTCACTGTTCACTGTAAAAAATGTTCGGCAATCCACCTCAACAATTCGTGCTGGCATAAATATTTTTAGTTCATCATAAAAAGTAGGAAGCAAAACTGTCATTGATAATCTTGACACTCCTCGTGAGTATTCAATTACGGATAATCGAAACTTTTTAGCTCAATAGTTGAACCTTTATCCCTAACTAAACGTCTAAAGATACAGTCGGACAGTTCAAAATCAGAAGAAGTATCGCTGACTTTTAATCAGTTTATAAGGAGTCATAACTGTACAGATGCCCAAAGCCAACATAGAAAAAACAACCACTAAAAGCAATTACTCGGCAGATATGGTCAGAACGTATCTCCATGAAATTGGACGGGTACCTCTGTTAACCCATGAGCAAGAAATTGTTTATGGTAAACAAGTACAGAAAATGATGATCCTGTTAACCGAAAAAGAAGAGTTAGAGCAGCAGCTAAACACTAAGCTCAGTCTGAAGGAGTGGGCGGACAAAGTCCAAATGAGTGAAACCGAAATTAACAGGGTTATCCGCGAGGGTCAACGAGCCAAACAAAAAATGATCGAGGCGAACTTGCGTCTGGTAGTAGCGATCGCTAAAAAATACCAAAAACGCAATATGGAATTTCTCGATTTAATTCAAGAAGGTAGTTTAGGTTTGGAGAGAGGAGTCGAAAAATTCGATCCCACCAAAGGATATAAATTTTCTACCTATGCCTACTGGTGGATTCGTCAAGCAATCACCAGAGCGATCGCTCAACAAGCCCGTACAATTCGTTTACCGATTCACATTACCGAAAAACTTAATAAAATCAAAAAAACCCAAAGGGAACTTGCCCAAAAATTGGGTCGTAGTGCTGAACCTTGGGAAATCGCCCGCGAATTAGATTTAAAAACTTCTCAAATTCGTGAATATCTAGGTATTGCTCGTCAACCAATTTCTTTGGATGTTCGGGTTGGTGACAATCAAGATACCGAATTATCAGAATTGCTAGAAGATGAAGGAGCTTCGCCAGATAATTATGCAACTCAACAGCTACTACGCCAAGATTTGTATAGCTTGATGGCAGATTTATCTCCTCAACAACAAGAAGTAATTTCTTTACGTTTTGGATTAAGTGATGGCAAGGAACTATCTCTAGCGAAAATTGGTCAAAGAATGAGTCTCAGTCGTGAGCGAGTACGTCAGCTAGAGCATCAAGCTTTAGCCCATTTAAGAAGACGTAGAAGCTACGTTCGAGAATATATGGCTAGTTAAATGTTAGTTAAAATCTAAGATAATTTTTCCTAATAACTGGCGATCTGCACTAGTTTGTTATAAATTCGATCTATTAATCTATAGATCTTGTAACAACAAGTGAGGTCGCCATTATTATATTAATGTCACAAAATAAACAATTAACACCAACCCCTGCTAGATACCCTGGTATTTTGGCGGGGGTTCGTGGCAAAATAACCATCGAGTCCGATAATTATGGTCTGGAAGGTGTCGGCTAGACCAGAAAATTAACGGCCCTCAAGATTACCATTCTCTGCTGGCGGACAAGTTCCCCACAGTGAATTTTTAACTAAGTGGTGTAGGAGTGAGTATGACACTATTCAAAGAAACGTTAAATGGCAAAGAAAACAAAAATATTTCTGCCAGCAGTAATGGCAAATTAAACAATCTGAGTGTTGCCTCTAGAGCAGAAGCAATACAGGGTTGGCTAATTGACAAGTTGGCAGAGATTTTAGAAATTGAACCGAATCAAGTCGATGTTGGGCAAGATTTTGAAGAATATGGTTTAGAATCAGCTGAGGCAATTAATTTATCGGGTGATTTAGAAGATTATCTTGGTTGCCGACTGCCACCAACCTTACTATGGGATTATCAAAATATCGAAGCTCTCGCTCAATATCTAGCAACTAGCAACTTTTCCCAGAACCAAGTTAATTCTATTAATGATTTAATCCCAGTCTCGTCTGCTAACATAGCTGATTTAGCTAAAAATTCTGTTGATCATAATTCTTTAGAAATACCTGTAGAAAATTATAAATTTGAAGCATTCCCCGAATATCAAAAATTATTAGCTCAACAACAGCAAGTAGCTAGTTTAGGTAACGGAAATCCGTTTTTTGTTCCCCAAGAAACCATAGTTAACGATCGCACTATCATTAACGGTCGTGAGTTGATTAACTTTGCTACCTATAATTACATTGGGATGTGCGGTGATCCAGAAGTAAATAAAGCAGCCCAAGATGCGATTGATCTCTATGGTACGTCTGCTTGTGCTAGTCGTCTAATTTCGGGAGAAAAACCGATACACAGAGAATTAGAACAGGAACTAGCGGATTTTCTGGGTGTAGAAGCTAGCATTATGATGGTGGGTGGTCATGCTACTAATGTCACTACTATTGGTCATTTATTTGGTAAAAACGACCTCGTAATTTATGATTCTCTCAGCCATAACAGTATTCTTCAGGGATGTTTCCTTTCTGGAGCTAGTTTAGTAGCATTTCCTCACAATGATTCAGAGGCTTTAGAAACCATATTACGCGATCGCCGACACCGCTATCAACGGGTATTAATTGTTATAGAGGGAGTTTATAGTACCGATGGTGATATTGCTGACTTACCAAAATTTATTAAGCTCAAACAGCAATATAAAACCTTCTTAATGGTCGATGAAGCTCATTCGATGGGAACAATTGGTAAAACTGGTCGTGGTATCAGTGAATACTGGCAAATTAATCCCCAAGATATTGATTTATGGATGGGTACACTCAGTAAATCTTTTGCTAGTTGTGGGGGCTATATTGCTGGGACTGCTGCTCTAATCGAATATCTTAAATATACTGCCCCTGGTTTTGTTTTTAGTGTCGGTATGTCACCACCCAATACAGCAGCAACTTTAGCTGCCATTCGGGTACTGAAAGCCGAACCAGAAAGAGCAATTCGCCTCCAGGCTAGGGCAAAACTATTTTTAGACTTAGCCAAAGAACAGAAACTTGATACAGGCATGAGTAAAGATTCACCCGTAATTCCCATTATTGTGGGAGATTCTTTAAAATCAATTCAGCTATCTCAAAATTTATTCAAAAGAGGAATTAATGTTCCTTTTATGATCTATCCTTCTGTCCCCCAAAATGGAGCGAGATTACGCTTTTTTATCACTTGTAATCATACTGAAGAGCAGATTCGTTTAACTGTAAATGTTTTAAAAGAAGAACTTGATAAACTATAAGAATCACTAAAAATAACATTTTTTAATTCATAGGAATAGTAATAACTGTTCCTGTTTTTTTGTCTATAAATAAAGTTAAAATAAATACTTTTTTTAATAAAAATAATCACTAAGAATTATCTTGATAATGCGTATTTGTTCGGAGAAAAAAAAAGCTACTTAGAGATTTTCCGTAAAACAACTATGGTGCAGATTTTTCTGACAACAGAAAATTAAATCTAGATCCACATAAATAGATTGTTGATACGGAAAACTTTATTTTTATGGCTAATCAAACTCTTAATTATCGTTGCATGAAATTTCTTCAGGATTATCATCATCAGCCATCTTTAAAATTACGTAATAAGTTAGTTGAGTTAAATACAGGTTTAGTTAGAAAAGTTGCCCATCAAATTTGTCGTAAATGTGCTGAACCCTACGAAGATTTAGAACAAATTGGCTATTTAGGTTTAATTAGAGCAATTGAACGTTTTGATCCCCATCAAGGTTCAGCATTTAGTTCTTTTGCTATTCCTTATATTCGAGGTGAAATGCTACATTATTTAAGAGATCGAGGTAGCATGATGCGAATTCCTCGTAGATGGCAAGAACTTTATACTAGAGGCAAAAAATTACGAAAAGATTTAATTGAAAAATTAGGACGTTTGCCCAAAGATATTGAATTAGCCAAAGGCTTAGGTGTACCTTTAGCTGAGTGGAGTGAATGTCAACTAGCTTTACAAAATCGCTTACCAATTAGTTTAGACGCTGTAGTTAGTAATTCTCTTGATTCTTCGATTACTTTTGGTGATACTATTGCTGATCCTCAATATCATCAAAAACGTAAATTAGAAGATGATAAATTGCAATTACAGAGAGCAATGAATCAGTTGGAAGAAAAAACCAAAGCAGCAATTGAATGTGTATTTTTGTGGGATTTACCTCGTAAAGAAGCAGCTAAACAGATTGGTATTAGTCCGATGACTGTCACCAGACATTTACACAAAGGAATTGAACAGTTAAGTTTAATTCTTGAACCACAAGCAGCATGAAGCAGGTAATAGGTAATAGGTAGTAGGTAATAGGTAGTAGGTAGTAGGTAGTAGGTAGTAGGTAATTAATTAAATAACTCAAATACTTGACGACAGAATAGCTTAAGTTGTTTTTCCGTATCTTCGGCTGGTTGACATTGACCGACAAATTCCCAGCTATCTATGGTGGAAAACTTCCACGCCTCTCCTACATGACTAAAACCACAAGTTTCTACACCAATAAACTTTTCTTGCTGTTCAGTAGGATCTTTATAAAAGCGAATCTGTACTAAAATACTGTTACTTTGATAGCGTCTACTCCAGCCAGGAAAATGAAAGCCGATATCAATTGAATCAGGGTCAACTAATTCGCGAGTATCAGGATCATTTTTCCAGGGTTTAAGATCGGCTTTGGCATCGGGAAACTGTGCCTTAAACAAAGTCACAACAGAGGCAATTTTAGTGGCAATATCTAACCCTTTAGCTCTCTCCGATGCATTCATCCTCAATCTCCTCTCGTTAACCTCTATTTAAATACTTGCTTAAACATTTAGTACAAGAATAAATTAGCTTTGCTGTATCGATTGATAGAGTTTGTTTAATTTGCTCTTTATTTTACCTAGTTTTTCAGCAAGCCGAAGGCTAAGTATATAAGGCTAAAAGCTAAAAGCTAAAAGCTTCATACCTAAGATCAGCAACTTTAAAAAGCTTGTATCCACTCTTTAATTTCATATTCAGTCCAAATACCATTCTGCCAATAGGGATCCGACTCTACAAGCTTACGGATACTTGTTTCATCATCTGCTTCGTAAATCCCAAATACTTTTGTATTATCTTTGGTTGGCCCTAAAGTAATTAGGATTCCCTGTGATTTTTGATGAGCCAGACCATCTAAATGTGCTTGACGGTAGGGTGTTCTTTTTTCTAGGGCGTTTTCGCAATAACTACCCCACATAATGTATTTTGGCATAATTGAAGAATTAGAGATTATTAGTCTGTCAATCGATTTGAGATTTTGGATTTATGATTTTAGATTGAAATCAATCGAGGCATATAAGATAGGTGGGCAGAAATATGTTTCGGTGACATTCTTAAGTGAAACTGTGAGAGTTGCCCACCCTACGGGCGAATTAATTAGCTACTTTTAGTTCGGTTAAAAGAGCTTTGACTTCTGGGGTTTTTAAACGTGCGCCCAAACTGGTAACTATTTTGGCTGAGGCTAAGGAAGCCAAACGTCCAGCTTCAGGAAAATTCATGCCATTAGTAATTCCATATAATAATGCTCCTGCATACATATCGCCTGCACCCACAGTGTCAATTGCTTTGACAGGAAAAGGCGCAATCTCAATTAATTTTTCACCATCAAAAATCACTGAACCTTTTGCACCGCGAGTAATAGCAAATTCTTTAGCCAGGGTTTTGAGATAGTCAACTGCAACCTCAAAATCTTGAGTTTCTGCCATCAGTAATGCCTCGCTTTCATTGGCAAACAGAAAATCAACTCCAGAACCAATAATTTCTAGTAATCCTGGTTTAAAGAATTTCACCATGTTTAAATCTGCCAGGGTAAATGCAGTTTTGTTGCCTACTGCTTGAGCAAGTTCTTTGGCTTGAATTGCTGCTTGTTTACTATTTTCACCACTGACTAAATAGTTAAACTAAGCCAGGTTGTCACCAACCCGACTTGTCTTCAGAACGCAGCATGAGACTTTCACCTCACTGCGCTCCTCTCTTTCCTGGCTCTTATGAGTACCCTTAACCAAAGTTGGAATATCATCAGCCCATAGCCAATTCGCTTTATTGAATTTTCTTAGGGGTTTCTTGCCATTCCTTTTTAACCTTGTGCTGTTTAATGGCTTTCAGGTCATTTTTGGTTTTAACGTCATGACAGTGTTTGTGTAGTAGTTGGAGATTATCTTTAATGTTTCCCCCGATTGCTCTGGGGATTATATGGTCGTTCTCGATTAAATCTCCATCTTGAAAGGTTAGTTTGCACCAATTACATTGACCTTTTTGCTTTTTAAGCAGTCTGGCTATTGAGTCCTTAAGTTCAGGGTGTGAACCTTTCCTTTTAGCCCAATAAAGTGTATTACCATCGTAGGGCGATACTTCGCCTTTTACTTTGGTGTGGCGCGTTATGGCTGTTGATTGATGTTTAATCAAGGTTACCCCTTCTTTTTCACCAAATACCCAGTTATCTCCACCTATTGTTTCCCAGTATTTATTTACTATCCATGTTTTGTTTTTATTAGGGTGTCGTCTTACTGCCCATCTCCATAACCTTTTAAAGGTTAGATGTCCAACCTTGGAGAATGTTTCTTTACTACATACAGTTTTGTAGTAATTACACCATCCTCTGATAATTGGATTTAGTTTGGATATGAGAATAGGTTGTGTTGCTGAATTGTGTGATTTAATGATTTGGGCTATATTGTCATAATGACGTTTAATGCTTTCATCACTAGGTTTAATCAGCGTTTTGAACCCTAATATTTTACCTTGAGTATCTTTTCCAGATTGATATTTCCCTACGGGGTATTGCCTGATATTAAATCCAAGGAAGTTGAATCCTGGTTTATTACCATTGTGTTCCTCTAAGGTGTGTACAATTCGGGTTTTCTCAGGTTTAATTTCCAGGTCATATTCTGCCAGCCAATCACTAATAATTAGTTGACATTGTTTAATGACTTCTAAATTTTCATGTAGGATAGCAAAGTCATCTGCATATCTGATTAGAGAGATAGAGAGCCTATTGTTCCTTTTTGTCCCTTTCCAGGTAGCTGCGTATTCTTTAATCCTTTCTTCCATACCGTGTAAGGCTATATTTGACAATAACGGGCTTAATACTCCGCCCTGGGGAGTTCCTTGTTGGTTGGAAGTTCTTTCATGAGTTTTAAAGTCACAAGTGTCAGCTTTTAGCCATGCTTTAACTTGCCTTCTCATTATCGGGAAGGTGTTGAGCTTGTTTAGAAGTTTTTGGTGGTTAATTTTATCAAAGCATTTGGCTATATCAGCATCAAGTACAAATTTTGGTTTGTATCTGATTTGATTAAATATTGCATTGATAGCATCATGCGCTCCCCTTGCTGGTCGGAATCCATAGCTATTAGGCTCGAATTTAGCCTCCCATTCTGGTTCTAAGGCTGCTTTGGCTAGTGCTTGAGTAGCTCTGTCGCGCATTACAGGTATACCAAGAGGTCGCTTTTCATCTTTTCCAGGTTTGGGAATCCACACCCTTCTGATGGGTTTGGCTTTATTACCTAGAGTAAGATTTTTAGCTAGTTCAAGTCGCTGTTTGGGGTTTAGAGATTTAATTCTGTCTACCCCAGCAGTTTTCTTGCCCTGATTGTCCTGTGTGACCTTTCTTACGGATAGTAATCTGTTGTAATAGGATTTGATGAGGGTTTTTTGTAGCCTTCTTCCCTTTCTGACATCACCGTTGACGTAGGCTCTGTAGATTCTTTTTTGCAACTTAAATATAGCCTTTTGGATTTTACGCCAATTAAGCTCATTCCATTCCACAGTATTTAGATTTAAATCTGTCTTAGACATATTCATTGCTACTAAATTTCTACTTTCCAGAAAACAGTGAGGATGTGGGCGTATCCTATTCATTACAAATAGGCTTTAGCTTTTTCCTCAATCCTTCGCCCTTAATAACCTCTGAATATCAGAGAAGTTGCGTCTTGGTTGACTACTTACTCGTTTCGACCTTTGAGTAAGGGTTATTAAGGGATTTCCTCGTTCCAAATAATCTGTTGTTATGAATCCTTAGAGTGTGTCTTTACACCGACTGCTGTTAGTGTTGTATCTCATATAACGCTATTATGGGATAACCTTTGCAGTTTTACCTTTTGGTTACAGCCTATCAGAACTGATTTGGCTGTTTCTTGATATCGATGTTTGTGACCTTTCTACCGACTGCTACTAGTGTTGTATATCTTGAGAAGGTACTCAAGATATAGTTTGTGCAGTTTTGCCTTTTGGCTACAGCTTGTCAGATCTGATTTAGCTGTTTTTATATCACGATAGTTACGGTACTTCGAGCGTTCGCTCTACTCATAGACTTGTTCTTGCTAGAAGCTAACCAGTTCAGACTACCAGTTAGTACTCCGTTTAACCCTGCTTTACGGATTGATGACCAGTCGCTACCGTAAGGGTTATGCTTTTACCCCCAACACCGAGGGAGTAGGGCTTGAATCTTTATGCGTTTTTCAATATTTAGCAACCTTATTACAGGTCATTCTCACCTACACAGATTATTTAGTTGTCATGGTTCATAATGGATAGTTAATTATTGTCAATTTCTTAACATTGGTTAACACTCTCCTGTTAAAACCACGCTAGTTCCACGTACTTATTAGTACTTTTGAACTAAACGAGTCGCACACCTTCAATATAAGTATATTCAGCATTTTTAATGACTTCTGGTACTAATTCGGCATTAGAAAAGCTCCCTGAAATACCTAAAAAAGTATTCATTGTGCGATCTGCATCTGGGGTAACAAACACCAAACACTTGCCTGTTATTCCTGTTTCGGGAACATGGTTTTCTAGGTTAGTAGCAACTCCACAATCTAATAAATCTTGAGTGTAAAATTGACCTGGTTCATCATCAGCTACCTTGCAGGAATAAAAAGCTTTGCCACCAAATTGACTAATAGCAATGACTGTATTAGCTGCTGAACCACCACAGGAACGTTTTTGATCGTATTCTGCTAAATGACTGACGATTTTATCCTGACTGTCTTGATCTAAAAGGGTCATCACACCCTTATCAATACCTAAATTCTCTAAAGTCTGAGGCGAAACCTCAAATTCAATATCTAGTAGAGCATTACCGAGAGCGTATACGTCGTATTTTGTCATAAATTACCTCAGAAGGACTGATCAATCTGTTCATATATCTTTGCTAATCTTAATGGAATTAGCCTTAAGCAAGATAGCATTATTAGAACCATTACATCAGCAAATAATCAATTAGCACAATCAATTACAAGTGCGTAATTTTAAGTCACTGTGATTCAAGAGAGCAAATATTTGGGAGATTTGGCAATGAGCTTAAAAAGATTATCTATTTCTGTGGTTATTTTATGTGATGGCGCACCTGGAAATTTTCAACAAGCTACAGCCGTAAGAAGCGTCTTAGAAACGTTTGGAGTGCAAATATACTTTTATCAATTACTACAGCAGCAGAATATTTTAGATTTTTTAGCAGGTAATTATCCTGACTGTGATTATGTAATTTGGTTTTGTTATGGTTGTCCTAGTTTGGATGGCGAAGAACAGCTTATTTTTAGTGTGGTACATCAACAAGATAACGACTACACCAAAAAATCTAATTGGGAACGGGTCAATGTAAGTTTTACTTCGTCAACCATAACTCAATACATTTACAACCCGAAAGGAATATTAATTTGTGGTGCGATTACTGGAGAAAAATGGCAACAAAGTTTGTTTGAAGTCGGCTTTAAAGCTTATATTGCACCTAAACAAGTAGATTTAACTAATAATTCCTATTTATTATTTATTATAGGTTTTTTCTATCATCTTTTGATTCATACTCTTGATTATAGCGATCGCAAATTAACACCCCAGGAAGCTGTAATAGCAGCAGCAGGAATGGATAAGCAATATAAATATGGTACACAGTTGTTTGAGTACTATGCCAAGGTAATTAGCTAGAAAAATAAGAGATGGAGGAGATATAGATATAATTATTGAAACAGAACCTAGCAATTGCACTTAATTTTAAGACTGATTAATGTCATCACCCAACTTAGAAACCTCCGTCACCGAACCAGAGCAAAAAGATTATCTAGACGAGCTTCCTGATGAAATGGAAATGTCTCTGTTTGATCATTTAGAAGAATTACGTCTACGAATTTTCTACGCTCTCATTGCCGTAGTAGTTGCTGCTGCTGGCTGTTTTATTTTTGTCAGACCTTTAGTTCGGATTCTAGAAGTACCTGCGCAAGATGTTCGATTTCTACAACTAGCCCCTGGAGAGTTTTTCTTTGTTTCGATTAAGGTGGCTGGTTATAGTGGGATGGTTTTGGCTAGTCCTATGATTTTATATCAGATTGCTCGGTTTGTCTTACCAGGACTAACTAGACGCGAGCGTCGTTTACTTGCTCCCGTAATCTTTGGCTCTAGTATTTTATTTTTTGCAGGTTTGTTTTTTGCTTATATTGCCCTCATTCCTGCTGCGCTAAATTTCTTTATTAACTACGGTAGCGATGTAGTCGAACAGTCTTGGTCAATTGATAAGTATTTTGAGTTTGTACTGCTATTGTTATTTAGTACTGGCTTGGCGTTTCAAATTCCCGTGATTCAATTAATCTTGGGCTTTTTAGGAATTGTATCTTCAGCACAAATGCTGGCTGGTTGGCGTTATGTTATTCTTGTCTCTGTAATTATGGGTGCTATTTTAACCCCTTCTACCGATCCCCTAACGCAATCTTTACTAGCTGGCGCAGTCTTAGGATTGTATTTTGGTGGGATAGGTGCAGTGAAATTGATTGGTAAGTAATAATTTAGACGTTGGTAATTTATCAACGATATTTAATGTTTAATATTCAATGTTAAATGCTCAATGTTAAATGCTCAATGTTAAATGCTCAATGTTTATTTGTTTTTGTAGCCAGCGATCGCATAATTCATTTAATAGTCTTTCACGCATAGCAGCATCTAGTCTAGCAGGAAAATATTTTTCTAGGCGCACAATTACCCAATGAGCTTCAATTTGTCTGGGAGGTAGAAGTTGTCCTGGTTGGCTGCGGTGGAGCATTTGAGCCAGAATATGATGTAGATCTATCAGTTTTACCGAATCTACTAAACCGTTGTTATTGGCTTCTCTACCCAGGGAATATGCCCTCGCTAATTCAGCAAAAGAATTTTCTCCTTCTTGAAGACGATGATATAGTTCTTTAGCTATGCCTTCTGTTTTTACTCTAATTATAGAAAAAGTAGCCTTTTCAAAAGCCAATTTACGGTCAAGAAAATAAGACTCTAGCTGATGTCGCCATTGTTCTTGTTTAAATTTATCAAACTTGATTTTTCTAACAGTACGAGCCTCTAACTGAGCTTGAGTCATTGTCATTTTAGTTAACCAAGCCTCTACTTTTGGCTCTGAATTTAACTGATATTGCTGTCTAAAGTCTTGATAAGCATCAGCAAATTCTGTTTGAGTATATTCAATATTGGCAATAGCGCGATCAATAATTACTTCTCGCAGAAACTGCGGTAGCATTCGGTAACTATCTAACAAAGGAATAATTTCTTCGGCGGTAATTGTCTGGTCTTTTATTTGTAGAGTAGTAGCCATAATTTTAATCATATAAATTTTATTATATATAAGATAGAGAGCGATCGGGAAGATATAGAGAATTTAATAATTGATCGTTTTTGAATTTGGTGATTGAATAACAAAACGCTAATATCCAATAGCTTTCTACTCAATTTCAAAGCAAAGTTGCATAAAAAAAACAGACCAGTCGTAACTAGTAAATGTAAGCAAAACACATACTAAATCTTAATTCTTACGAGGTCTAAAATGAAAAAATCTACATTAGCTATCCTAACTACAGTTATCGCTTTCGCTCCTTTAACTGCTTTTGCTCAAGATGCTCAAACTAGTATTCAAAACAACACAAATTCTGCTGCTGCTGTTGGCACTGGTAACTTTATTAACCAAAGCACTCATCAAAATAGCGTTCAAAACCAACTAGACTTGGGTGCTTATGGAGTTCCTGCTACTCCCGATGCTCAAACAAGTGTCCAAGTAAACGCTAACGAAGCTGCTGCGATCGGTCATAATAACATCATTGACCAAAATGCGACTCAAAATAGTGTTCAAGGTCAAGTGGATATTAATCAGTACCTTCCTCACGGCTACTAATATTCTTAATAGTTATTTCCTCTAAACTCAACAATAGACTTCTTGTATGAATCGTATAAACCCTGGTTAAGTTTAGGGAAAAGGGGAAAGGGAAAGGGGAAAAGGATTAATTTTGATTTGTAATTTATTTATGCAAGAGGTCTAATCTATATAGCCCTAGTTGATATCAGCTAGGGCTTGTTTTTTTTCAGTCTTTACAATTAATTTATAAATTCTCTTAAATAATTCTTTTGGGTCTTGGTGCTTGCGCAGCAAAATGTTTGCGTAGAGAATCATGAAGAAAGCGGTACTGACCTCCTATTCTCTCGATTAGTTTGCGTTCGTCTGCATAGTCAAGAAAATGATCATAATTTCTCGGTATTAGTCCTTGCTGTCCAAGAATTAATCGCAATGTTAAATGTTGAATTAAATTTTTTCCTACAGTAAATAAGATAATTAGAGATCCCAATAATAAACCAAAACCAACAGATTCTATTCCAGTAAAAGATGAGTCTATAAATAAACCTGTTAAAGGAAAAATTAACATTCCAAATGGACTAGTTAATAAATAAATAATCAAAATTTTTTTCCAAGATTCGTTGATGCCTTGATTGGGTTTTTCACGATAATTTATTTCGACATTTAAATTGTTAATCACCCCAAAACTCAGCCCATAAATCAGCCCATAAATCAGTACAGAAATCAGCCCAGAAATCAGTTCAGAAGTCAGCCCATGACTCAACCCATAACCCAGCCCATAACTCAGCACATAACTCAGTCCTAAAATAGGCCCTAAAATAAGCCCACTAATCAGCCCTTTTCTTACTCCTTGCCAAGTCAATTTAAAAGCTTCAGTTTTTAGTTTATCTTCTTTAAAACCCCACGAAGACAGCCCTAAAATTAGCCCAGAAATAAGCCCTAAAATAAGCCCTAAAATTAGCCCAGAAATAAGCCCAGAAATTGATACAGACATTAGCCCAGAAATTGGTACAGAAATAAGCGATAAAACTAGCCCTGAAATCAGCCCAGAAATCAATCGAAACAGCCGTCTTTCTCTTCCTGGATTTAACCAATATGGTTGCATTTTTTCAATCAGAAAAACTGTTAAAGAATCTGCTTCTAATTGTCCTGCTAAATAGGTCAACCATTTCTTAGTATCGTCATCACTATAAGGTGGTTTTCCTTGAGGATATTTTTGAGGGTTAAGAGGACGTTGTAACTGTTCTTCAATATATTCAGTAAATAATTGTGACTCGCTGACAATTGCCTCTCCCTGAAATGCCTTCATCATCAAATTCAAAAACAAGGGTTTTTGTGCCAATTTCTTCATCTGATTATTGGTGGCAATTTTCTGCCACAAATCCTGTTGGTTGAGTTGTTCTAGATAATTTCTAATATCGGTTTCGCTGGGCGGTTGTAAGTAATATGCTCCCCGTAATCGGTATAGTTGAACTTTTCCCTGTTTATATTCTTCCCAACGACAACAGACTACTATTTGACGGGCAAGATCTTGCTGTAAATATTGGTTGATTCTTTGAATTGCTATTTTCTGACGAACTAAACCCAACTCATCTAAACCATCTAATAAAGGTAAGATTCGATTCTGCTCTAGGCATTTCCGAGAAATCTTGAAATCAATACTGTGATTTTCTTTTAGTTGTTTAACTAACCATTGTTTAATCGATTCACTGTCGTTTTTCCAGGTTGAAAGCTCAAAAATAACAGGGATGGGTGCAGTTTGATTTTGTTGGGCTTGAGTAATTAAATCTGCTGCTAATTTTAATAAACTGGTGGTTTTTCCTGCTCCAGGTTCACCTAAAATCAGTAATCTTCTACTAACATCATCTCGTTCAAAAACTTCAATCAGATTAGTTTGTGGTGGTAATTGGATAACTTTGCTCCGTCGATCTCTGCCTACTTCTTCCCGTCGATCTTCCCAAAATAGCTTTAAATATTGATTTACCTGTAACTCATCCTGGTGTAATAAATCTAATGATCTGCCTGTAACTTCTGTTCCAACGAACTTAAGTAAATCGCCCAAAATACGGTTGCGTTCTGCTTCTGTATCTAAACCTAGTAATTGGCTAAAGTAAATTTCTAGTCGATCAATTAAGCTTTTTTTTTTGGTTCGGAGTTTTGGTAATCATCTCCTTCAATTCTTTCTGGCTGCGGAATTCTGTCCTTTGAATGGAGTGGTGGTAAAGGTTGAGGATTAGATAAACGTTCTCTGATGAATTTTTTGACTCTCAGGTAAAGTTGACTTTGATCAGATTTAGGTTTGGCTATAGATATATGATTCTCATCTAAAGGAATGGGAATAACTCCAGAGATTCCAGGATCTGCACTAGTTTGGTCTACTACCATTACCCCATTCGTCTTTTCATTTTCGCAGTAGACAATAATCGATATTTCCTTGAGTTGGGCATGATTACGATAGACTGTATTTAATTCTCGTAAACGAGAGTGATTGGCTTCTAGCTCTTCAACACTGACACTTGCACCGAGAATTCTTCCAATATATTTCACCCAATTAGCAATATCTGAACCAGAATGAGGTGTGGATAAAAAGACAATACCTTTGGTCTGTTCGACAATCTTTTTCCAGGAAGGATTACCATAATCGTAGGCATGACGCAGCATTTGTTTAACTACTAATCCCCCCAGACTATGAGTAATAAAAATAACTGGTCGTTCGCCAATTTCGTGGATATCGAGGAGATCCACAACATTAGTAGCTCGATCTGCTAAGGGCATGGTGCTACCCTTCCATCTAAAGGGTTCTACCTCATAACTTACCGACCAAATTCCCATATTCTCAAAATCTCTTCCCAACCATGCTAGCCAAGAATCATTAATCTCTTTTTTCCCTTGGGGATGCCACGTACTAAGCGCATCTCCTCCCAATCCATGAACGAAGATGATATCAGCGATTCGGTTTTCGTTTTCTGTACCATTAATGGCGATTAACTCGGTTTCGCTCACAGTTTAGTTAGATTAATGATTACAAGAAGAGTAACAGATACTATTTAAAATAATACATCAAAAACCAATGTAAGCGATTTTTTCAATTTTATGAACTACATAAGTCATAATTGAATTTTTACAAAAAAAACCAAGGTAATATAACCCTGGCTTAGTCTTGGAGCTTAATTGTTCGATGTTACTGAGTTCGTTATATAACAGTAAATTTATCTAAAAATTTATCTAAAAGCTATAAACTCTAAGCTTTAAGCTAAACAAGTTTAAGACTCCTACCAAACTCTTTTGGTAGTCTACAATCAGGAGGGGGTTTAAAACCTCTTCTGATTGGCTTATAGCTTATGGCTTATGGCTTATGGCTTAGAGCTAGGAGCTTTGCTCCTTTATTACTTTTGTCATCTTTAAAAGCTAAAAGCTAAATGCTAATAGCTTTTTCAAGGTTATATTCCCAAATCTTAGTTTTTCAATAAATCCTAAGTAGCTGTAGGTTCAGGTGCGACGTAAACCCAACTGCTTTTAGCAGCAGTAATATCTTCAACAGCGTAGCCTTCAAACACAGCCATCATATCGTCTCCTTGGGAATAAGCACCATTTTTGTCTTCATCCCAGTAAATAGCTGCTGCGTTGTCACCCATTGAGCCATCTGCTTTGAGAGCAGTACTTTCGCCTACAACATAGTTTTCAGCAGCACCATACAACATTACAGCGTCTTCTCCTGCTGTGTAGTCAGCAATCACTGCATAGTCTTGTTCGCCGTTGGCTTTGTAGTAAGCATAGTCTTGAGTACCAAGAGCATAGATATCTTTGCCCTCGCCACCTGTATACCAATCTGTCTCTGCATATTCCGCTTGGGCATACTTTTCATCCATAGGATTATGTTCTTTAGCGAAACCGTAAATAAGGTCATCACCTTTACCAGCGTCGATTTTATCGCTGCCGTAACCACCTTCTACAACGTCTTGTTCTTCATAGGTTTGGATAACATTATCGCCTTGATTCCCAATTACATAGTCTGCTGTTTCTTTACCGTAGCCTTCAGCTGTTTCTTCAGGTAAATATTGCTTTTCTGCATATTTATCATCAGAATACTTTTCTTGTACTTCTTGATAAGTTGGTGTCCAGTATTCAGGAGCTTCGTATCCAGGATTTTCGTATCCTGGTTCGGGAGCTTTGTACTCTGCATACTCTTTATATTGTTTATATTCGTATTCAGGAGCTTCGTAGTTTTTGTTTGGTTCGTTGTAATATGTTGACATAATTTTCTTCTCCGTAGTAAATATTTGTTTGATGTTTTACTATTAATAATTTAAAAGGCGATCGGGAATAAGTTGAGAATTAATTGAGAATTAAAAGAGATGTTTTTAGTTTTCAGAAAAAGTAAAAAATCAAATAAAAAAGCCAAGGTAAAATAATTACCCTGACTTAATTGCTTATCTATCTTTTCTGGTTTTAAAGTGAATATAAATTACGCTTTAAGTTATTAAGCATAACTTGTAGTTCTCTTTATACTTCTCGAACATTTGTTTATCCACTTGAAATCTAGGAGCAAATCGGGAATTACTAGAGAATTATCTTAAAATTTTTAATCATAAACTATGAAATTATGATTTACTACATAACAATAAAGAGTAACATAGCAATTAATAGCATACAATTGAAAATAGTTATTTTTTGTTCTAACATCTTATTGCTCTCCTAATTTAATTAATGACAATATAAATCAAAATACTAAGCAGATAAGAATAATTACCTGATTGTTTATTAGAATAAAAAGAGAGTAATATGTTATTACTCTCCTGGTAATTATCTAGAGGTATTGCTAGGCTTGATGATCTGTCCATTAACTTTGGACAATTTCAAAATAAAAAAGAATCGAGAATAACTAGGGAACAAATTTAAAAGATAAAAAATCAAGAATCAAAAACTTTGATTCTTCCTACATTACAGATTTTTTGACTAGAAAAATTTTAAAAGGTTAACTTTTTTCCCATTCTGCAAAAATTTGTTTGATTTTAGATATAGCTTCATCTGCTGCTTGTTCGGGAGGTATTTTGTTGATCGCTACTCTGGTAATTGCTTTGCCCCAAATACTATTTTTCAACACTAGACTATAGGCAGGATTAATAACTGTATAAGGAAGACGAAATTCTCCTTTTAAAAATGGTTTAACAGCAGTGGAAATATGAGGATCGGCTGGATCTGTCCAAAAAGGATCTGCTAAAACTCGACGATTTACTGGTAAATAACGTCCTCTGGTAGCTTTGATATATTTACTAAGAACCTCTGGTTGATTTAAATAAGCAAGGAAGTCTTTGGCTAATTTTTGCTTTTTGGAGTCAGCTAAAATAATTGCTTGTCTAATCATGGCTATATAACGCATTGGTTTGCCATTGGGTTTATGAGGATATCCTGCTGTAACCATCTGACGATAATAAAGATCTTTGTTTTGTTTAACCGCAGCAGGAATGGAGAGAGACTGGTTAGGAGTCATGACTACCGAGCGATTGATAAAGTTGCGATTGTTATCTGGATTTAACCATTTGACTGCATCTGGTGGAACATAACCTTGGTTGTAAAATTGAGTGTACCAGTCAAGACAATTAATAATACCTTGTCGAACTTGGGGATTATTTACTTGTAACTTACCTTGAGAGTTTAAAATTTTTACATTAAATGCTTCAATAATTTGCTCAAAAATATCGTCTGTGTCGGCAGCTTCCACTGACATTGGCAACCCAACCCCATAAATTTTAGACTTAGTTTTAGTCGATAGTTGATCTTGCAATTGTTGCCAAAATTGCCAAAAACCATCCCAATCTTGAGGAATATCGCGATCGCTTTTTCCAGCTTGTTGAAGTAAATCTCGCCAATAGAAAATATGAGGTATTCCTATATAGATAGGAACAGCATAATAACTGCGTTTTTTTTCCTGATTATTGTAAAAATAAACCGTAGCTAAAACAGTATCGGAATAGTCATCTTTGATAAGATTGATAACATCAGAAACATCTGCTAACTTACCTTCCCACGCTAATTTAGGATTAAAAAAGCGATCAGCAGCATCATTCATTAAAATATCAGGAGGATTACCCGCTTTAATTGCTCTTTCTGTTTTTAAAAATAGCTCATCGTTGTTGTAAAAAGATATTTTGGCTTGGTTGCCAGTTTTTTGTTTCCAATCATTAATAACTGTACGTAATGCTTGATCTTCTTCTGGATAATAGCCTTTATCCCACCAGATTTGAAGAACGTTTTCTTTACTTGGCGATCGCGACTTATCAACCTGAACATTATTTAATTGAGTATCAGAATTACAGGCAATAACTAGCAAAGAAATAGTGATCGCTAAAACAAAATAACGTAATAGTTTTTTAATCATAACTTCTCGAAGATAGCGAAACAGATATACATTCACAGAATATATCTGGTTAACTAACTCAAGTTATGCAACCAAAAAACCTGTAATAAAAGCAGTCATTTCTGGGGTTTAAATCTGGTTTTTTTGATCAAAAATAAATAGTTTTTAAAGAAACTTCACTAACTAAAATAATCTACAAACGCGATCGCTTGTTTGCGTCGTAAAATTGTACCTTCAGGCATCACTGTGCCATCAGGCATGATTGCGCCACTTAAATCTGCTCCCGTTAAACTAGCACAGCGTAAATTCGCTCCTAATAAGTTAGCATCAGCTAGACTAGCACCACGTAAATCTGCAACACTTAAGTCGGCACCACATAAATTAGCATGATATAAATTAGCTGCGGTTAAATCGGCACGAGAAAAATTAGTTTCAATCAAGTAAGCTGCGGTAAAGTCTACACCTTCCATAATTGACAGTCTACAATCTGCTTGACTTAAATCAATTGCTCGTAAATCTGACCAACTTAGAAAGCAATAGCAAAGCTCAATACCTTTAAAATTTCGTCTTTTTTTAGCATATTTTTCTAATAAATCTTTAGCTTTCATAATAAAATTTGTTTTGCGATTTTTGACTTTATATACGTTCCATTCAATTAAAAAATGCTGTAATTTTCTTAACAATATGAACAATATGGTTTCAATTCATTTACCATTTATCATTTAATATTTATTAACGATATTTAATGTTTAATGTTCAATGTTCAATATTTCGATGTAGTTAATTGCACATCTGCATATCGCCAAGCAGATTCAAATTGTCGTTGTATGTTTTCTGCTTCCATTACTTTGCCTTGTGCTTGTAGACTTTGAGCTAATCCCCATAATGACCAACCATTGTCAGGATAAATAGCTAAATCTTGTTGATATATTTGTGCTGCTGCCTCATAACGTTTGGCTTTGAGTAAGGCTGCACCTAAATATTGTCTAGCAGGGGTAGACCAATCAGCAGGTTCATCATAGTTGAGGGCATCTTCCAATTTAACTGCCTGGCGTAGATGAGCGATCGCTCTAGGATATTGTTCCTGTTTGGCTGCGATTTCGCCTGTTAAAACTTCAGTAGCAACTAGAAGTATGTTTTGGGTGGTATTAATATCCCAAATAGTAACTTTTTCTAACTCTGGATCTTGGGCAAGTAGATCTAAAGCTTCTAGCTCTTGTTCTGCCTCAGTTATTTTACTTTGGGCATTGTAAGCTAATCCTCTAGCATAGTGCCATACTCCTGTGGGATATTTTAAATCCGCTTCTGGTTGAGGTACAGCCAAAATTTCATCCCATTGACCAAAGCGAATCATCGTAAAAAGTGGTACAGAAGTAAAGTGTTGTAATGTACCCATTCCAGGTTCGCGCATCATTTTTTGCTCCACCATAGCAGCTACATTTTTGGCTGCTTCTGTAGCTAACTTACTATTCCCTTCGAGAGTGGCAGCAAACCATAAAAAATGATGATTATGAGGCATATAAGCCAGAGGATAGACACCTTGAGCATGACATTGAGTAATATAATCATTATCTACGGCGATCGCTTTTTGATTGGCAAGAGCAGCATCGTGATATCTGCCTACCCGAATATATATATGGGATGGCATATGTACCAAATGTCCCGAACCTGGAACTAAACTACCAAGGCGATCTGCTGCTGCTACCCCTGCTTGTGGTCTTACTGCTTCTACTGCATGTATATAAAGATGATTTGCTCCTGGATGCTCAGGTTCTCGCTTCAGAATTGCTTCTAATGTATTTAGAACTTTTTGCGTTTCTGGCTTAGGTTCTCCCTTTTCCGTCCAATAATCCCAAGGCATTGTATCCATAAGTGCCTCAGCATAGATAGTAGCTGCATCCAAATCATTAGGATATTGTTGACTTACTTTCCCCATCGCCTTGGCAAAAGCTAGATCTAGAGAATTACGATCTTCTAATGGCTGCTTAGTGTAACGTTTAGTCAATGCTTTGATATATGCTTGTTCAGTTTTGCTGCTGTTTGGAGCTAGCTTAACTGCCTGTTGCATGGCTGCATAAGATTCTGGAACTGCATCATCTTCCATCTTGGCATTAATATTAGGCCCCAAAACATAAGCCAAACCCCAATTACACATAGCACAGTTAGAGTCTAGTTTAATTGCTTGGCGAAAAGAACGAGCAGCTTCAGCATGATTAAAACCATAAGCTAAAACTAGACCTTGATCGAAATAACGCTGTGCTTCAGGTGATTTAGTAGTAATAGCATGATGATGCTCTCCCATCCCCGTAAATAATGGTGCAGTTGCTTTAACAGCTTTGCTTGATACTGAACTAAATAAACTAATGCTAATCGTCAAAAATATACTAATAAGAAAAATTTGTAAGCGTTTCATTGTCTTTACCCTCAGATAACGTAGGTTGGGTTAGGCGAAGATATAGCTTGCGATCGCTTCTTAACTAATTTGATAACAACGAGTAATTAATTTTCTTAAGGTAGCTATGTCGTTAGAATTATTTCTTAATACTCTACTTGTTTCGCAAGAGTTATTAAACAGAAAATAAGCTGCACGTTTACAAATTCTGATGGTAATTTTTTTTTTGCATGACATGATCCTTCTCCTGACAATCTAAGTACAAGATCAGCTACACCTTCTTTATTGTTAGAAATCAATCACAGTGAGCCAATCCAACTCGTAATAAATACAAGTATAAAAATAAATCGAGATTAACTGGGGAAGAAATTAATGATGAGGGATCAAGGATGAAGGATATGGAGTGGGTATTTAACAGCTTAATTAACCTATAAACTATCAGTTAGCGCGGTTTTCAATGATCCTCACTTCCTACTTGAGTAACTAATGACTAATGACTGTTTCGCCATCTCTAATTCTTCTCGATTAGTTTCTATGTTTATGGTGAATGAACAAAATTGTTTATTTTTTATCTCTTTAACTGAATGTAATCAATTTAACAAAGCTATGAAGTTATCAAAAGAAGGAAACTACCATGAAAATCAATTGGCAAAAACTAATTTTAAAAATATGCTTTTGGTTGCTAGTAGAGTCTGTATTTAACCTAATAGGCATTGATGATCTTGCTGATTATAGTGAATTTGTATTAATGCCAAAAACCACTTTACAATCAGAACGTTATCTTGCAGGATAAATTAAGATAAGTAAAACAATATAAACATTTTTTCCTCTATTTCCTCGTAATGTCATCCCACCTGCTGCGTAAGATAATTAAGTCTTATCGCAATCTTTCCTTACAGAATGTTATTACTCTGCCTTTTTTACTCCAAATATTTATCACGATAGGCTTAGTGGGATATTTTTCTTGGCGTAATGGGGAGCAGGCGGTTAATAATGTTACTAGTCAACTCAGAAGTGAGGTTACGGCTGGAGTCGAAAAACACCTGGAAAATTATTTAAAAACTCCTCATTTAATTGTCCAATTAAAACAAAATAGTGTCAGAACAGGACAATTAAATATTAATGATTTTTTCACCGTACAACAAGATTTTTGGTCAACTATTCAGTTATTTGATTCTGTAAGAGCTATATATTTAGGAGATAAGACAGGAAAATTTATTTATACTAAATCAGAATCAGGTAAGTTTTATAGTCAAGAGGTGACAAAAACTCCTGAACGTAAAATTTATCTTTTAGATGGTTTTGGTCAAAAACAAAAACTAATAGAAGTAGATCAATATAATCCCAGAGAACGTCCTTGGTATCTTAATACCAAAAGAATTCAAGGAAATAACTGGAGCAGAGTTTATAATTTTACGGGTGGAGAATTAGGAATTACCGCAGCAGGTTTATTGCAAGATAATCAAGGTAATATTCAAGGAATAGTCGGAGTCGATTTAATTTTAAGTGGAATCGATCGCTTTCTGCAAAATTTAAAAATTAGCAAAAATGGTCAAGTTTTTATTCTTGAACGAAATGGTTATTTAATTGCTACCTCGACAGATGAAACACCATTTACTTTTGATGCAGCTACTAAAACGGAAAAACGACTGCGAGCTATTGATAGTGAGAATCCCTTAGTTAGAGCAACTACTAAACACATTACTGCTCATTTTCACAGTTTGTATAATGTTGATCGCCTTAAGCAACTGGAATTTAAACTAGAAGCCAACAATCAATTAGTTCAAGTCTTACCTTATCAAGACAAACTAGGTTTAGATTGGTTGATTGTTGTCGTATTACCAGAAGCTGATTTTATGGGAGAAATTGAGGCAAATAATCGCAATACTATCTGGTTATGTTTACTAGCCTTGGTTATAGCTACTATTTTGGGAATTTATACTTCTCGAAGAATTGCTCAACCCATTGCCAATCTTAGTCAGGTTACTATCATGGTTGCTCAGAGTGCAAGAGCGAAAAATGCCAGCACCAACTTTTATCCTGTAGTCAAAGCTAAAAGTATCAAAGAATTAAAACTACTAGCAGAATCTTTTAATGAGATGGTGATCCAGTTAAAAGCAGCATTTAAAAGCCTTGAAAATTCTAATAAAACCTTAGAAAAGCGTGTCAAACAAAGAACAGAAGCTTTAATGATTGCTAAAGAAGCTGCGGATGCTGCTAATCGCGCCAAAAGCGAATTTTTAGCTAATATGAGCCACGAATTACGTACACCACTTCATGCCATCTTGGGTTTTACGCAAGTAGCTTTACAAGATACTTCCCTCAAGCCTCAGCAGCAAGAAAATTTATTGACTGTTAAACGTAGTGGCGAACATCTACTCAGTTTGATCAATGATGTTTTGGAAATGTCGAAAATAGAAGCAGGTTCACTTTCAATAGACGCAAAACCTTTCGATCTACATCTGTTACTAGATAATTTAGGCAAGATGTTTAAATTGCGATTATCGTCTCAGAAACACATCAAGCTCACATTTAATCTAGCTTCTGAACTTCCACAATATATTGAAACCGATCCTGTTAAACTTAACCAAATTCTAATTAATCTCATTGAAAATGGGATTAAATTTACTGACAAAGGCGGAGTTACTCTAACCGTTAAACCTACAACAGAATCAAATAGTAAAGCGATCGCTTTTACCGTCAAGGATACTGGACATGGTATCTTACCATCAGAATTAGAATCAATTTTTATTCCTTTTAATCAAACTAAACAGTCTGAGCAAGAAGGTACAGGACTAGGATTAGCTATTTGTCAGCAATTTGTACGTTTGTTGGGTGGGGAAATTACAGTTGATAGTGTTCTCGGACAAGGCTCAACCTTCAAGTTTCAAATACCCATTAAAATAATAGAACATAAAAACATCACTTCTGCTCAACAACGGCTAAATAAGCTTGATTCCGTTCCAGAAAAAACTTATCAACTATTATCTGCACCGACAAAAGCCATTACTAGATCTGACTTGGTAAATATGCAGACTCAATGGCTAAAGAAACTACACGAAGCTGCGATCGCAATTGATAGTGATTTAATTTTACAACTTATCGCCCAAATACCCTCGCTTAACACTGATTTAGCCCAAGGATTAACCAGAATGGTCAAAAATTTTGAATACGATGAGATTGTTGAGTTAGTGGAACAAGAATTAGAACGAAGGAAAAATTAAAAGAAGGCAGAAGGCAGAGGGCAGAAGGTCACTTGTTTCGATTTATGTAAATTATTTGTTCGATTAATTTCAATAAAACTGTTTTTAACAAATAAAATCAAATGTAAATGTTATTCTACTTGAAAGCTTTGTATTCGAGGAAGTTATTTAATGCCAATAGTTGTTACTCTTAGCCCTGAGTTAGAAGCATTATTGCTTGACAAAGCTGCTCAACGAGGTCAAGATGTAAGCCTGGTTGCGTCTGAATTGTTAGCTAGTGTTTTAGAGTGGGAAGAGCAAGATTCAGAAGAGGCAATTAAAATTATTCAGCAAGGATTAAACGATTTTGAAGCAGGAAGATTCCGATCTTTTCAAGATTTTGCTGAAGAACAACGCCACAAGGATAATCTGCCAACCGATTCATGATATACGATATCGCAATTTCAAGTTAGGAGTAAAGCGATCGCTATTAAATTTGAGTTATTCATCAATAATTGCATCACGGTCTAATAATAATAAATTACGCAAACTATTAGTATCTAAATCTGTGAGCCATTGTTCTCCTGCATTAACAGTTTGTTCAGCTAGTTCTTTTTTACTTTCGATAATGTCATTAATTCGTTCTTCTAATGTACCTGTGCAGACAAACTTGTGTACTTGCACGTTGCGTTTTTGTCCGATACGAAAGGCTCGATCTGTTGCTTGATTTTCCACCGCAGGATTCCACCAGCGATCAACATGAAAGACGTGATTTGCCCTGGTTAAGTTTAGTCCTGTTCCCCCTGCTTTAAGAGATAAAATAAATATCTTAGGGCCATTTGGTTCATGTTGGAAACGATCTACCATTTCCTGTCTGGCTTGGCGACGAGTTGAACCGTATAAAAATAAAACTTCTCCCTTTAACTTTGCTTCTAAATAGGGTTTTAACATTTTACCCCATTCAGCAAATTGAGTAAAAATCAAAGCTCGATCGCCTTCATCCACAATTTCTTCTAACATCTCTTCCAAACGTAGTAATTTACCAGAGCGATCGCCAAAATCTGGATCTAATTTGATTTTTTTGCTATCAGTTTCTTGGAGTAATTCGGGATGGTTGCAAAGTTGTTTAAGACGTAACAATAGAGTCAAAATTAAGCCACGACGTTTAATTCCTTCTGAATCTTCTATTTCTGCTAAAGAGGAATCTACCAGTTGTTGATAAAGTTCTGCTTGTTCACCCGAAAGTCCACAGAAAACATTCATTTCTTGCTTGTCTGGCAAATCTTGGATGATATTTTGATCGGTTTTTAGACGACGGAGAATAAAAGGTTGAGTTAAAGAACGTAAAATACTTAAAGACTCGCGATCGCCATATTTCTCGATAGGCGCAGCAAATCTTTTTTGGAAGAAGTTACGATTACCCAAGAAACCAGGGTTGAGAAAGTCTAGAATTGACCATAATTCTGCCAGACGGTTTTCTACTGGTGTACCTGTTAAGGCAATACGAAAGCCTGCGGGGATTTCTCTAACTGCTTGCGACTGTTTTGCCGAAGGATTTTTAATGTTTTGTGCCTCGTCTAATACGACTCCCTGCCATTCAATACCTGATAAGGTTTTGGCATCTCGATAAACTAAGGAATAGCTAGTAATAACTAACTGTTTATCTTGGACTTGCTTGGCAAAAGTTTTACCCTGTTCTCGTTTTTCTCCGTGATGAATTAAAGTTTTTAAAGTCGGGGCAAATTTCTTAACTTCTCTTTCCCAGTTATTGATTACGGAAGTAGGGCAAACTAGTAATGTCGGCTTGGTTAATATGTTTTGTTGTTTAAGGTTGAGTAGGAAAGCTATTAATTGAATTGTGTTGTGACAGATAATATTATTAGCAACAAAGTTATGGTGTACTGGTACTTCAAAATCATAAACCCACCCTTCATAATCTATTTCTTCTATAGATTTAATTCGACAGTAAAAAACTTCTCTATCTAATAAATTTTGTAATTCCTGTTTTTTTGCTGCTAAATAAAGTTTATCTAATTGTTGATAGGCAATTAAAGTTTTTTGAGTCCACCTAGAAGGTTTTAATTGTCGATAATTTGTCTCTGCTTGTCCTGTAATAATATCATTTATACCATTGACTACCTTTGTTAAGCTGTGAATAGAAAATTCTTGTGAACCATCAATGTAAACTGTGTTATGCATTCCTAAATGACGAATAGGTAACTTAGTATTAATTACTACCTCAGAAACTATTTGGGATACTGGGATTCCTTCTACATTAGTATTACTAGGCTTAAGATAAATTTTTTCTAATTTGGTTTGTTTATTTGAATCATTAAAACCAATTTTTTCACAAAACTGTCTCGCAGCATTGCCTCCCATAATTCCAATATAGTAGTCTCGGAAAATGCCACTGCCATTAGTAGCCCGTTTTTGCTTCTTAGCAACACGTAACCAAATACCAAAACGTCTAAGTAAAACTGATAATTGTTCAATTAATAAAGAAGAAGCAGTGCTAATTTCTACAATGCCTGTATCCAAGCTGACTGAGCCTTCAGCAGCAAAATAATTACGAAGAAAGATTCGCACTGTAGATAAGTTGGCTTGCATGATGAAAGGAGGAATGGATTTATCTTGAGATTTTTTCCCCCATTGATACCCTTTATCGACTAGAAACTCTTGATATTCTTTACTGTTAATTGATAAATAACTTACCTTGCCGTTATTAGGAATACGAACTTTAGGATGATGAATTTTGAATTGATACTTGTTGGCTAAATTAAGAATAATTTGATGTAAATCTATTAGCACATTAGCTGATTTTTGAAATATGTTGACAGTAGCTCGATTTTTATTTTCCCAGCCTTCCGCAATTTGCCAAGCTAGCAACTTAACTAAATCACAGTCTACTTGATAGTTAGTGCCATAAATATTACTAGGTACACAAACATAATCGCCTGTTTGCAAATCATTCTGCCAACCACGATTAGTTAATAATTTATGACGTTTAGTAATAGTAATACTGTTACCATCTTCTAAATTAACTTTAATAACTTTTTCCTGAATCTGTTGACGATATAAATTACTAATTGTGGTTAAAACAATTTTGCCAGTTGTTTCATCAAGAGAATTTATCCATAATTGTTGTTGGGACTGACTCCAATATCCTTCACCGTCAAATTGAGTAGCTTGGGAATATTCCTGCCAGATTTCTGCTGCTGTTTTGACTATGCCATTAACTTGTAATTTAGTATCAGGTAAAACACACTTACCCAAACCCATATCGTCTGCCAGACAAGCACCCAAGCCCCAAGTTTCTAAGAAAGATAACCAACCGACACCTTTGGCTTGGTAAGGGCGTAATTCCCCTGTAAAACCTTTGATTTTTTTAACAGGTTCAACCGCTTTATTATCAGTTAAATTATCTAGTAAACCTGACAAAACTCCCGTAGCTTCAAACTTCACTACAGGTAATTTAGCTAAAGTCTTAGTATCGCCTGTGGATAAACGCAGGGCATCTTCTACTGATAAATCTAGTTGCTCGTTAGATTGATCTAATACAGCTTGGGCAGCTTTTACATCCGCAGGTTGTAAGGCGATCCATTGCCCGTCTATTTCAACTATGGGGGATTTTTGTGCCAGTAATTTCTTAAAATCTCGTTTAGATACGGTGCGATCGCCCACAGCAATTTCTAGTTTATACTTGAGCATACTTTGCAGACTTAGACGTTCACCCTGTCTTTGATTGACACTGGCAGTCATCTTAATCCCTAATCTTTGTTCTTGGTTACCTGGGGTTAAACCAGTCGGCACAATTACCCCTAAACCATTGTCTTGTAATTGCCAAGCGATCGCCCTTATAAACTCATAAACCTGAATGGGATTGAGTAAGCAATAAGTTGGTTGACTTTGTTCTAAACTGGCTTTAATCGGGTCATAAATTCTAGTAGCTAATCCTAAACCTTTTAACAGGGTTTCTTGGGGATTGGCAATCGTCCGCTCTTTAATGGTTACAAATTCGGCTGCACACTGCCAAATTATGGCAGCCTCAACCACAAAATCAGGATCATCTAAAGCTTGTAAATAATAGTTTAAATGCCAATCGCTTTGCTCTCCTGCTGCTGTAGTCTCTGTTGGGGGAGTCAGGACAAAACAAACTCGGTAGCGATTAGTACTTAAGTTCTGATTTTGACGATTAACTAAGTATTCCCTGACAGGTAGTGTCCAGTTATAAAGAGCATTGTTGAGGCGATTAATACCGTTAGTTTCTGCTGCTAATTGTGGAGATTCAGAAAGCGATCGCAACCAAGGTTGTACAGTAATCTCTTTTATATTACTCGGTTCATAATTAATCCAAGTCCGTAACCGCGCATCTAACATCAGCGAGAGCGATCGCAATACTAACTCTTCGTCGGTAGTATCTGCTTCTGAGGTTTCGGCATCCAGATAAGCTAAACAAGCTTCAGGGATTGTTTGAGTAAACTTAGCCAGTCGCACGCGATCAACTTCACTATCTATCAGAGGTTGCCAAATACTTTTATAAGTACTTTTCTTGCTATCTGTAGCTGCAATTCCTGGTAAATACTTTTGTCTAACAATTAAATCCAACACCCAGCGATAAATATGCGACCAAAAACAAATATCCCCTGCTAAATACTGTGTACTTGCCTGCAATGAAGCCAGGGATAAAACTTGCAATAAATTAATTGTTTCACCAGCAGTTAAACGAAATCCTTCTACTTCCCAAAGATATAAATCCAAATTTGATTCAGATTCAACCAAATCCCCTGCAAACACTGGCTGTACTTTCTTGCCCTCTTCTGTATCAGTAATAATAGTCGGGATACCAATTAGTTGCTTCTGCCAGTTATTTGCTGTTAGTAATTTTTTAATGTCTAATTCATGGCTTTGGAATAAATCTAATAATTCTGGCTGAGATAAATCAAACGGATGGATAAAATCACCCGCTTCATTGAGAGAAAAAGTTTCATTAACGAGCGATCGCCACGTTTCACCCCAAACAAAGAAATAATCTTGACCTGAATTAACAATCCAACTGCCGTGAATAATTGACATTTTACGCCTGATGTGAATTAGCTTCGTTCATTTAAACAGTTTTTAGCTCTAGGCTATAAGCTTAAAACTCTAAGTCTTTTGATTGAATAGTAAGGAGTCTTTATAGAGCCAAGATTTTCAACTTATTGTTTTAGCCCAGACGCACTAAGATTATCCGCCCCAATACATCGCTGATGTATTGAAGAAGACAATTACCACTCTAGCAACTTTATATCATTTAATCGCCATCTAAATCTTGTTCAAGTGAAGAAATGTTGTGATGACTAATGACTAATGACTAATGACTAATTAAACTCCTCGTAATTCCCACCTAACGACTCAACAATCGATTTAGTATTGGCTACCAACATCTTGACATAACTATCGCCATCACCGCCTTCTGCACCAAGAGAATCGGAATATAATTGTTGGGGTGCTAGCTCAACTCCAGCTTCTTCCGCTACGGTTTCAATTAATTGGGGATTAATTGTCGTCTCTGCAAAGATTGCAGGTATTTGCAGTTGTTGGATAGTATTAGCCAGATTTTTTACTGTTTGTGCGCTGGGTTGTTCTTCAGTACTAATGCCAATTAGTGTGCCTGCCATTTTTAAACCATAGGCATTGGTATAGTATTGAAAAGCATCGTGAGTAGTAACTAATTTGCGCTGATTTTCTGGAATTGTCTGTATTTGAGCAGTAATCCAACTATCTACCTTTCGCAATTCCTCAATTAATTGATCGGCATTGAGAATAAATTCTGCCTTATTTTCTGGAGATAATTGAATCAAGCGATCGCGAATTGCTTCAGTCATGGCGATCGCATTTTTTGCATCTCCCCACACATGAGGATCGGGTTCTTTTTGTCCTTGATAGCTAAAGTCTAAAGGTTTTACTACTTCGCCCACAGCATATTTCTCAGCCTTGATTCCTGTGGAGTTAATCATTTTTATTAACCCAGGTTCAAGATTAAACCCGTTATAAAGGATTAAATCAGCATTTTCTATCACTACACTATCTTTAGGTGTAGGTTCGTATACATGAGGATCAGTCCCAGGTTGGAGGATCTTTTCGTGTTCAATTATATTTCCTGCTACCTGTTCGGTTAAGTCAGCGATAATTGTACTAGTAGAAACCACTTGCAATTGCTCTTCATCGTCACTATTACTAGTTTGTGCTGCACATCCTCCCATTAACAACCCATAACAAATTCCAGCTAATAACAACCATCGACCACTCACACCTGCTCTACATCTGAACATGACTTTTGACCTATTGACATTTTTATCATATTTTTCTCATAATATTTATCATAATCTTTTCATATTTACCAGCTAAAGATTTTGCCAATCAGCCTATTAAATCAATTTAGACTAAATTAACCCAGGAGAGTTGGATGAGTTATAGCAATGCAATTGCAGTTAATAATTTAGATGTTTGTTACCGTACAGTTGAAGCTTTGCGCGATATTTCTCTCAATCTTGTGCCAGGAAAAGTTACAGGAATATTTGGCCCTAACGGTGCAGGCAAAAGCACTTTAGTAAAAGCAATGCTGGGTCTAATTCCTGCAAATGCTGGTACAGTATCTTATGATGGTCAACCTCTACAACACCATTTAGAAAAAATTGCCTATGTACCACAGCGCTCGCAAATTGACTGGACATATCCCGTAACAGTTTGGGATGTAGTGATGATGGGCAGAGTCCGTAAAACTGGATGGTTTCGCCGTTTTTCTAGCGTCAGTCGTCGTCAAGCAATGACTGCATTAGAACAGGTACAAATGACAGAATATAAAAATCGTCCCATAGGTCAACTTTCAGGAGGACAGCAACAACGAGTATTTCTTGCCAGATCCTTAGCACAACAAGCAGAAGTCTTCTTTTTTGATGAACCTTTTGTGGGAGTGGATCAAAAAACCGGAAGTATTATTTTTAATATCTTTCACTCCCTAGCCGATGCAGGCAAAATTGTCGTCGTCGTCAATCATGATCTGGGTGAATCAATCACTAATTTTGATGAGTTGGTCTTACTCAACAAAGAATTAATCGCTGTGGGCAAAAGACAGCAAGTTTTACAAGATGAAAATCTCCAACGTGCCTATGGTGGGAAGGTAATGTTTTTTTCGGAAACAGACGAAACCAAGTAACATCCGTTAAGTAATAGTCAAGTAATTAATTACGACTGAACTAAACTCCAACCCCTAGTGCATTTAACTTTGCCTTGAATTACAGTATTGAGATATTGTAATCTGATGCCGTATTTTCTCCCTAATTCTTTAGCGGTGCAGTATTCAGAAATATTTCTTTTTTCGTTTTTCCAACTATAGGGATTTTGATAAAGGTATGTGTCTGTTTTTTTGACAGAAGATTTGACCTCCACAGTATCAACCGTAGGCAGAAGCTCAATAGCAGAATTTTCCATTAAGATCACCTGGGCGACTAAGCTACCAATTTCTGGATTAGATGCTGCTAAATTCAATCTTTTAGTGCCATCTTTGACAGTTAATTTTTGCATACCAAATCGGCTTTTTATCCCGTCAGTAGAGAAAATAATGGGATCAGTGACACCTAATTCTAAAAGACTGTTAGCTAATTCGGGATTATGGTAATTCTCGGTAGGAACTAAAAAGGTAAGGTCTTTTAGCGTGGCTTGATAAGTAATCTTTCTCATAAGTTAGCTTTGCTTGGTCACTATTAAATTGAATGTAATAATCTGTTAAGCCTTAAGTAAATGAACCGCGTCTACTGTGAAACCAGTAGCTTTTGGTTTTTGGGTAATAGATAATAAAAAGTCTTGATCCTGACTTCTAACTTCTCATCTCAAAACTTCAGTTTTTTATTTAGACAGGGTATAGTTTGAGCTAGCACACATTACACAGTATTCTAAGATTTTTTTCCGTATAATGCTCCTAAATTTAGCGGAATATTAACTTGCTTATTTTATTCACCTCCGCAATTTTACTCATCCGTATTTTTACTGGTTTTTAGCTAGCCACATTGACATGATCAAATTAACCTTATTCTGACTTCTGACTTCTGACTTCTGACTCCTGACTTTCTATTTAAATAGTGTGTAATTTTACAATTTTCAAAAATATTTTATTAAATTGACCAACAGCCTAATTAAGACTGAAAAAGATTAAAACTAGATAATTTCAAACAGAAAATTATTACAATCTAAATAAATTTTTAGCCTTAGTAGCTTTGAATAAATCGCAAAAAACCTTAAAATTTTATAAAGCTTTTTGGGTTGTGACAACTTTAGCTAGACTTGAAATTAGTTGTTTTTATTAAATTAACAGAATTATATTAAATCTCAACTGAAAAATCCCATAAAATTGAAATGAACCCTTTAATCAATTATTTTTTTATAAAACAGTAATAGTAATGATGAGGTTGAAAAATTTAAACCAAATATTAAAATATCCGATAAGTATACCATTATGCCTAGTTACTATAGTGCCATTAATCGTGCATATTGGCATTACCTTAAACTTGGTAGAATATTTTTCTCTTCGTCGAGAACAGCAAATAGCTCAAAATATAATAGTTGATCAATCCACAGCCAGTATTCGCGATCGCGTAATTCCACGTCTGGGTAATTACTTAAAACCTCTAGTAGATCAGCTTAATAGCCAAGAAACTGAAATTTATCTAAAAAAAATTAATGATTTATTGCAACAAATTGAGGTTTCCTACTCAGCTGAAGTTTTTTTGAGCGACAAAAATGGTTCAATTATAGCTAGTAATCATGGGGCTCAAGATGGAGCTAATCAACAAATAACTAACTCTCTTAAAAGGCAATTTCCCAATCTGACAGAGATTAAACAGCCTGAGAATTTTGAGCTTGCCATTCAACAAAAACAATTTTTTGCCCAGGTAATTCCTTGGCAGAATCCAAAATTAAATGAAAATTACTTATTTATAGTAATCATACCGAAGTCAGAGTTAACGACTATTCTCAATCACCAGCCAGGAGAAATATGGAAAGAACGTTTATTCTATTTTCTGCCGACTACACTTTTGGCACTTGTAACTTATATTGGGCTTGCTCAGATAATTAATAGATTAAGCAAAAATGCCTCGGCGATCGCCAAAGGTGAATTAGACTCCACTATTAATAAAGTTCCCATCACAGAATTAACTTCTTTAGCCAACTCTCTAGAAGAAATTAATAGTCAACTGCAAAATAACCTACAACCAAGCCAAACGACAATTGACTATGTTAAAAGTTCCTTGTTATCCGATTTAAGTCATGAATTGCGATCGCCTTTAAATGCTATCCTAGGCTTTGCTCAAATTATGCAACAAGAATCGTCGATGACGCGATCTCAACGTGAAAACTTGGCAATTATCAATCGCAGTGGGAAAAGATTATTGTCAGTTATCAATGATCTAGTCGATTTATCGAAAATTGAAAATAATCGTCTGCGATTAGAATACAATAGCTTTGATTTTAATGATTGGCTAGAAAATCTCGAAGAAAGCGTCAAGTTGCAGGCATATAATCAAGGGCTAGAATTTACTTTAATCAAACATGACAACTTGCCTCAATATATTTGTACTGATGAACGTCGGTTACGTCAAATCATGACTAATCTGATCAACTATTGTTTAAGGTACAACCAAACAGGAGAATTGATTGTTAGAGTAGCCTCTCTTCCTTCACCCCTTGATTCAAGTAAGCAAACAACCGCTAACTCCAATACCAGCCACATTTACTTTGAAATCGAAAATATTGATTTTCCTCACACACCCCAAGAAATTGTCGCTTCTTTCGATCCTACTGTGAGTGCGCGTAAAAAGCGTCGTTTTGATGAAGGTAGTTCTTTACGCTTACCCATTAGTTATCACTTAGCCAAATTATTGCGAGGAGATCTGACAGTCAGTACCAATAATAATTTACAACAGGGTATAACTTTACGCTTGGATATTCAGACTGAGGCAGTCATCACTCCCGAATTGATCATTCCGTCTAATTCCAGAACAGTTATCGGTTTAGAAGGCGATCAGCCTGATTACCGTATATTAGTTGTAGACGATTCCAAAACCAACCGTCAAATCATGGTGCAGTTATTAGAGCGAGTGGGATTTGAAGTTCAAGAAGCAGTTAACGGCAAAGAGGCAGTCGATTCATGGTTGCGTTGGCATCCCCACATGATTTGGATGGATATTAGAATGCCGATCATGAATGGCTATGAAGCAACAGAACAGATAAAATCCTACAAATCGGAAAAAAGCCCCTTGATTGTCGCTTTGACTGCTAGTACATCTGAAGAAGAACAGTTACTCTTTAAAGCTGCGGGTTGTGATGACTTTGTTGGCAAACCTTTTTCTGAAGGTATTATTTTTGATAAAATAGCCCAGCATTTAGGGGTTCGTTATGTCTACGAATCTGTAAATCAAATAACAATTAGTAATTTTAAATTAACTGCTGACACATTAAACATCATGTCTCATGAATGGTTAAGCAAACTAGAGCAAGCAACTTCCAGATTAGATGCTAATTTATTAACCGAATTATTACAAGAAATCCCTGGGGAACATTCTGATTTAAAAAATGCTCTCCAAAAACAAGTTGACGACTTCGATTTTGATAAAATTCTTGGTTTAATTAATAAAAGTAAAAGTCAGGGAAATTAACCACACAGTCTAAATATTCGTAGCAACAAGAAAAAACAATGATCTCCTATGCAGCCCAAGAAATTAGCATCTTAGTTGTAGATGATGTAGCGGATAACTTAAAAGTTCTCTCCAGTACTTTAAAACAACAAGGCTATCAAGTACGCTGTGCCAAAAATGGTTTGATGGCATTACTCGGGGCTAGCAAAATTCAGCCGAATCTAATTTTGCTGGATATCAAAATGCCAGATATGGATGGTTATGAAGTCTGTCGAAAATTAAAAGCTGACGAGCACACTTGTCACATTCCTGTAATTTTTTTGAGTGCTTTGGATGATGTCTTAGATAAAGTCAAAGCCTTTGAAGTGGGAGGTGTAGACTATATTAGTAAGCCCTTTCAGGTTAAAGAAGTATTAATTCGGGTTAAAAATCAAATCGCGCTGCAATCAGCCCAAGCTGAAATATTTCAATTAAATCAAGAATTAGAAAAAAGAGTTCAAAAAAGAACTTTAGAACTTAAAACTGCTAATCGTCAACTAAAACGAGAAATTGTCGAACGCCAGCGAGTTCAACAACAGTTAGTTCACGACGCGCTTCACGATGATTTAACTGGATTGCCCAACCGAACTTTTTTAATGGAAAGAATTGAGTTTACTATTCAGCAGGCACAACTTAATACGGATTATATGTATGCGCTGCTATTTATTGATTTAGATCGCTTTAAAATTATTAACGATAGCTTAGGTCATGCTGTTGGGGATCAATTACTGATTGAGGTATCTAATTTACTTCAACAATGTTTACGGGATAGTGATATTGTCGCTCGTTTGGGTGGAGACGAGTTTATTATTTTATTAGATGAGATCAGAGATCTACATGATGCTACGGCTATCGGCGATCGCATTCAACACCAACTGCGATCGCCATTTGAAATTGAAGGTCAACATATTTTCACTACTGCCAGTATCGGGGTTGTCTTTGGTTCTGCTGATTACAATAATGCCTCAGATTTACTAAGAGATGCTGATATTGCTATGTATCGTGCCAAAAAAAAGGGGAAAGCACGTTATGAGATTTTTGACCAAGCTATGTACCATGAGACTCTGAAGCTGATAGAGTTAGAAAATAGTTTGCGTTTAGCAATTAAGCGTAATGAATTCGTGCTACATTACCAACCAATAATTTCTCTGGGTAATAACGATCTGGTTGGTTTTGAAGCTTTAATTCGCTGGCAACATCCCATCAAAGGTTTTATTTCTCCTGTCGAATTTATTCCCATTGCTGAAGAGACAGGTTTAATTGTCGATATTGGCGAATGGCTACTTAAAGAAGCTTGTCAACAATTACAAAAGTGGAAACAGCAGTTTGATTTTATTCCACAAGTAGCCTCTTTAAAAATGAGTATTAATCTGGCAAGTCAACAGTTACAAGAACCAGAATTTATTCACCAATTGGATCGGATTTTAGAGGAAACTGGTTTAGAGGGTAGTTCTTTAAGATTAGAAATTACCGAAAGTGTCTTAATTGAACCTGGAGGAAGTGTACAAAATACCCTCAAACAAATTAGAAATAGAAATATTAAATTAAGTATTGATGATTTTGGAACTGGCTATTCTTCTTTGAGTTATTTACGCCGTTTTCCGATTGATAATCTGAAAATAGATCGCTCTTTTATTGAGCAAATGAATTGTGATTCCGAAAACTTTGAAATTGTCAGAGTAATTATCACCCTGGCAAAAACTTTAGGGATGGATGCTATTTCTGAAGGAGTAGAAACACTCCAACAACTTCAACAATTGAGAGCCTTGGGTTGTGAATTTGGTCAAGGATATTTATTCGCCAAACCCTTATCTCCCACTGCCGTAGAATCAGTACTATTGCATTATCCCGATTCCTTTAGCTCAACTGCCTGTTAAGGATAGCTAAATTTATTAAAATTAAGTAATGAATCAAATATTACAACAGGGTCAAATAGTCGAAATAGAAATAACTGATCTCAATACTAGTGGTGAAGGGGTAGGAAGACATAATGGCAAAGTAATATTTGTCCCTAATACAGTAACGGGCGATCGCTTGACTGCTAAAATTATTCAATCAAAAGCTAAATTTGCCAGAGGTAAAATCGAACAATTATTGACACCATCTCCTCACCGTATTCGTCCTCAGTGTATGGTGGCTGATAAATGTGGCGGTTGTCAGTGGCAGCATATTGAACCAGACTATCAACGGCAAGCTAAACGTCAACAGGTAATTCAAGCTTTTCAGCGTCTTGCAGGTTTTGAAAATGTCCAGGTGCAACCTGTTTTACATACAGCCAATATCCTCAATTATCGCAACAAATCCACTTATCCCCTAGCCAGATCAGCTACAGGACAAGTTCAAGCTGGTTATTATCGCCAGGGTAGTCATAAGTTAGTTAATCTCAATCAATGTCCTGTCCAGGATGAACGTCTACATCCTCTCCTCCAAGAGGTTAAACAGGATATTCAAGAACGAGGGTGGTCAATTTATAATGAAATCAATCATCAGGGCAAATTACGCCATCTATCCCTCAGAATTGGCAGTAATACAGGGGAAATGTTACTGACTTTGATTACTACCAGTCCACAGTTAACAGGACTGGAAGCACAAGCAAATATCTGGCTAGAACGTTATCCTCAACTAGTAGGAGTCTGTTTAAATATTAATAGCGATCGCACTAATGCTATTTTAGGTTCAACAACTTATACTATTGCTGGCAAATCTTATCTGCGAGAAATCTTTGCTGGGATCGAATTACACATTGGTGCAGATACTTTTTTTCAAATTAATACCAGTGCAGCGGAATTACTCTTGCAAGCGATGGTTGCTCAATTAAACCTGACTGGAGAGGAAACCATTATTGATGCCTATTGTGGAATTGGAACATTTAGTTTACCTTTAGCACGCATGGTCAAGCAAGTAATCGGAATTGAAATTAATCCAGTTTCAATCCAACAAGCCCAGCAAAATGCTGCCCTCAATCAAATATCTAATGTAACTTTTTGTGCAGGTAAAGTCGAAAATTGTCTTGACAAAATCGCGCTTCAACCAGACATTTTTTTGCTTGATCCCCCTCGTAAAGGTTGTGATTCTCAAGTAATTAACATTTTACTTACAAGACAACCCTCTCGTATTGTTTATATCAGTTGTAAACCAGCAACTTTAGCCAGAGATATACAACTATTATGCCAATCAGGTATTTATCAACCTGTCTGGATTCAACCCACTGATTTTTTTCCTCAAACAACTCATATTGAGTGTTACGTAATTTTAAATAAGCAATAATTAACCGTTAATATTTGTAGGGTTTCTAAAGTTTAGTATAATTGATAATATAGACAATATAATCATGTTTTGAGAAACCTGAAGAGGAATACTTATGGTTTTTGCTGTTAGTTCAATTAATAAACTACTTAACTTATCTCAAAAGTCAAAGGTAAATTAAAAACTTTAACTATTTAAAGTTATGCCAACAAGTAAAATGTCACAATCTTAGTTGTGTTAGCCAATATAGTTTATTTAAAATAGTCCTAAGCTCATTTTAAGCATTTTCATCTCAACTTTTAACAGCATAAATCAGACAATCAAACCTAGAGGTATAAATTAGTGATTGCCATTCCTATTCCTTGGAATAGAAGCAAGTGGAGTACCATGAGCTTCACTTCAACACTTTATCTCTGTCCCGTTCTTGATTTACTTTTAGTAAATGTACCTCTAGAATGGCGAGCAGAAGTGAGACTAGGATTACAAGAAGCTTTAGTTAATGCTGCCAAACATGGCAATAAACTTGATCCTAGCAAAACCATCATTGTTAGATTTATCGTCACTACTACAGAATATTCTTGGGTAATTTCAGATGAAGGAGCAGGCTTCCTTGAGGAAGAGAAGTGTCTGAATAGTCAAGAACATCAAATCACACAATTACCAAACGACGACTGCGAAAATGGTCGAGGGATTTCAATTTTGCACGAAATTTTCGATTGTGTACATTGGAATCGAGAAGGAACACAGTTAACCTTATCTAAAACATTATCAAGAGTCAACAAAAAAGAAAAACAACCTTCTATTTGTTAAAAATACTCAATTCCAACTACGTCGTCTCAATCGTGAACAAAGTTTGATATACTAGTTGGAGCTTAGATAAAGGTGGCGACATAGCCAAGTGGTAAGGCCGTGGATTGCAAATCCATTATCCCCCAGTTCGAATCTGGGTGTCGCCTTTATTTTTCATAGTTTATCTGTGATGGTAGTATAATCTATAAAATTGTAGGTTGGGTTGAGGCACGAAACCCAACATTAATAACACTAAAAAATAAAATCAATTAATAATTCCTGAGAGTTATTTTGAGGTTTTTCTGGATCTTCTGCCCATTTTTGCGGATTGTCGCTAATATATTCTCGAATTTGATTTAATTTTTCCTCGTCTCTAACGATCGATTCATAATAATTTCGTTGCCAAATAAGAGGACTTGACTGCGTACAAAAACCTTTAATTCTTCTAGTAACAGCAGATTTAAAACCCCCAACAAATGACGATAACGAACGTGGTTTCCGTTGCCGAAACATATTACCTTGTAGGGGCGCAAGGCTTGCGCCCTTATCTAAATCTCTATCCTTACTACTAACAACATCATTTTCAACAATCACCACTATTCCATGTAAATGATTCGGCATAATCACCCATTCATCCAATTCAATTTCTCGACGAATCTGAGCAGATTTCAACCATTCCTCTCGAACAATTTTACCAATCTGATTAAGGTACATTTTGCCATTCTCAATATCGCCAAACAAACATTGCTTGTGATAGGTGCAAATAGTCACAAAATAAATCCCCGACTGCGAATAATCATATTCTGGTAGGCGAATTGAACGCCGATGATGATATTGGGGATTATATTTCATTATATTAAATAACAATACTGTAGGGGCGCAAGGCTTGCGCCCTTAATTTAAATCGAAGTTGAAACTAATCTAATCCAAACAATAATATGTCATATATTTTTACCAATTGGTATTAGAGTCTTTAACTCGCACAATTCGCGATCGCTGTTTATCGTAACCTTATTTTGTATATATTTGGGCGCAATAACTCTTTATTGAAACATTATCCATTCGCTAGATATTTGGGCGTAATAATCCTAAATTTGAATCTGTTTATTTGGGTGCAAGGCTTGCGCCCCTAAAGGGTTGATGTGTCCCAAATCACTGCCTTTTTATCTATTAACAACTAGCAAATATTTCCTAAAAAAACTTTTTTATGGTGATATGTTTTGTCGATCTGTTGGGTAATTTCTAAATAGGAAAACAAAAACCTAAAAGAAACAAATACACAAAACACAAACTCTTATTAACTGAAGGATATAGACATGAATAACGTATTTACTGCTAAATTATTACAATCTTTACGTAACAAAAAAGGCAACAAAGGTTTTACTTTAATTGAATTATTAGTAGTTGTAATTATCGTCGGTGTACTTGCTGCTGTTGCTCTACCTAACCTACTAGGTCAAGTTGGTAAAGCTCGTGAAACAGAAGCTAAAAATGCGATCGGTACTCTAAACCGTGGTCAACAAACTTTCCACTTTGATGCTAAAACATTTGTGACAGGTGCGCTGGTTGATACTGATTTTCAAGACATTACCAACCCCTTTGGTGTTTCTTTAATTAGTGATGTGTATGATTATGCTACACCTGTTGGAACTGCTGCTACCAGTGGTGCCATGACAGCTACACCTGTAGATGCTACTGACGATGGTGTTAGAGGTTTTGCGGGTCAAGTTAACTATGCTACGGCTTCAGGTACTTATGGTATGGCGGTATGTCAGGGTACTGCTATTGGTACTACTCCAGCTTCTCTAACTATAAATATGACTAACCCTCAAGACAGTACTTGTGACGGTACAGTAATCAAATAATTCAATCAGATGAAACATTTAGCTTAAGGCTACTATTGCACCAGGTAAATTATTATCTGGTGCTTATTATTAGGTATCTACAACAAAAATGTTTAAATATTTATTATCAAAAAAACTCCAGTCTTTAAATCAGGGATTTACTTTAATTGAACTCTTAGTAGTAACTATTATGGTCGGTGTTTTAGCAGCCATTAGTCTACCTAATTTACTAGCCCAAATTGGTAAAGCCAGAGAAACCGAAGCGTCCAGCCAAATAGGTGCTTTAGGTCGCTCGCAGCAAGCCTATCACTTTGAAATAAAAACTTTTGCACCAGATTTGAATAGTCTGGGTTTAAATATTACTGTAGTTGATGGTTATTATGATTATCCCGACCCTTCCATAGCTACTGATTCTCTAGTCAAGCATCAGGCTATTGCTATTACACCTTCGGACTTATCTTCTCGTAACTTTGCGGTTGGTGTTTATTATAATTCTGGTGAATATGAGTCTGTCTTATGTCGAGCCATAGCTCCCACTGAGTCTGTAGCTGCTCCTGATACTGCTGCTGCTCCTTGCAGCAATAACGGAACAACAATCAAGTAAATATTTACGTGTTTTTAGATTATGAAATACAGTCAATATTTAAAATTAAGTATTAGTTTCTTGGCTTTATCTGTTTGTATAGCAAGCATTATTTGGTTACAAAAAGATAGTTTAAATAAAATAGAAACTGTTCGCGATCAAGAAACATATAAAAAAGAACAAGAGCAATTTACCGCTACTGCCAAAATTCGCCAAAAAATACCTAGTTTTGGTTTTAATAATTTCATAGCTGATCTCACTTTTTTAAAATTTGTGCAATATTTTGGCGACGGCGAAGCCAGGCAAGTAACTGGTTATTCAACAGTTACAGAATATTTTGAAGACATAGTAAATCGCGATCCTAATTTTATTCAGTCTCATTTAGTCATGTCTGCTGCTAACTCTTTATTTGCAGGACGACCAGACGAAACTGTCAAATTAATAAATCAAGCCTTAAATACAGTAAATCCTCAAGCCCCTAATTACCCTTTTTTGCTTTGGACTTATAAAGCAGCAGACGAAACTATATTTTTAGGAGATTTAGAAGCAGCAAGACATTCTTATGAAATGGCTGCACAATGGGCAAGACAATATCAATACGATGTCGATATCTCCAATGAAATGGCTGGACGCTACGATAAAACAGCCAATTTTCTGGCAAGTGAACCCGATCCTACCCAAGCTCAATTTGGTGCGTGGATGAGCATTTTATCATCAAGTCAAGACCGTAAAACCCAAGATTATATTTTGAATCAACTAAAAAGTTTAGGGGCTGAAATCAGTATTACTCCCGATGGCAAGCTAGAGATTAAACCACCCAATCAAGCATAAAAATATTACTCATATTTGAATATTTATCAATCAATTGTGATATCCAATGATTTGCACCCCATCACCATCATTCGCGATCAACCCTGCATGAACACCGCCAAACCCTGTAGGGGCGTTTCTCCTTCGGAGGTGCTACGCAAACGCGAAACGCCCTTACGATTAATTAACATGGCAAACCGTACCCACAATCAATCAACATCACGAAATACCCAAACTATGAAATATGACCCCAACATTCACCACAGACGGTCAATCAGATTACCAGGATATGATTACAGCCAAGTAGGAGCGTATTTTGTGACGATATGTGCGTATTAACGGCAATGTTTATTTGGTGAAATTGTTGATGGACAGATGATTTTGAATCAGTATGGTGCAATCGTAGCAGATACGTATCGATGGTTATGTCAACATTATCCGTATTTAAATACCGATGAATGGGTTGTGATGCCGAATCATTTTCACGCGATCATGGTAATTACCGATGAACCCTGCAAGGGCGGTTCGCGAACCGCCCCTACGATCAATCAACGCAATATAACCAAGAAACATAAACCATTGGGACGTTTAATCGGTGCATTTAAAACGGTTTCCACCAAAAAAATCAATGTTTTACGAGATGCCCTGGGGATACCATTATGGCAACGCAATTATTACGAACATATTATCCGTAACCAGGACGCGATGGATAAAATTCGCCAATATATCGTTAACAATCCCCTATCTTGGCAAATAGATCAATTACATCCTAATAACCCTTCAAAGTCATGAGGTAAAAATATTTCACCAGGATATGAATACAATAATTAAAGATACAATTAGATAAAAGTATTTTACTCTCAGAAGCGCAATCATGGAAGGCATTCAGTTTTTAGTTAACGAAGAAGGTGAAAAAACCTCTGTGTTGATCGATTTGAGTGAATGGGGGGATTTATGGGAAGATTTTCATGACATAATGATCTCTCGTTCTCGTCAAGATGAGTCGGAAATCAGTTGGGATGAACTGAAAGCAGAGATCGTTTTAAATATTTTCGGCTGTCAAAATCTGTTTAGGTGTTATTTTAATTTCCGTAAAAGTAGGAGAAACTAACTCTTGCTCTGATATAAAGACAGTTTCTTCGTATAAACCTTCATCTAATAGCAAAATTGTAACTTGCTGTTCTAGGGGATCAATAATCCAGTATTCACTGATCCCTAAAGCTGCATACTCCGATCTTTTAAAGCGATAATCTCTCTTAATTGAATCAGGACTAACAACTTCTATTACCAGTAAAGGAGAAGTTTCTAATACTCCAGATTCATCTAATGAACTCATTACTTGTTCTCTCGTAACCACATAGACATCGGCAAGGCGTGATTTGCGCCATCCTGTCCTAATTCCACCTTCTCGAATTGCCAACCAGGGAAGTTTAAGACGATTTATTTCTGCTTTAAGAGCATCTCGAATAAAATCACAAATTAAAATATGACGAAAAGTTGGAGGGTTCATTAATTCTAGTTTGCCATCTATTAATTCGTAACGATTATCTGGATCGTTTTTATGTTGTAGATATTCTTTAAAGGAATATAAGCTTTTTGGGGTTGTGGTAGTCATTCTAAATTCTATGTTATTAAAATACTTTTGCTCATCTGCACTAGTAGTCTGTCAATTTTGAATGGAGGAGTTGAAGCAAGGAAATAGGAAATAAGAAAACTGACTATTCCTCAAAACAATCTTTACGCACTACTAGATACAATGCTGAGTTTCTTTTTGACAAGTTATTTTGCCACTACAAAATTAACTAACTTATTCGGCACAACAATCACTTTTTTAATTTCTTTACCCTCAAGGTGACGCTGGGCAATTTCAGACTCTAGAGCATATTTCTCTAAAGCTGCTTTATCAGAACTAGCTGGGACTTGAATAGTACCGCGAGTTTTACCCATAATCTGCACTACTAAGGTAATTTCATCTACCACCAGTGCCGAAGGATCTACTTCTCGCCATTGCTGTTGATGGACTGATTCAGTATTACCTAAATGACTCCATAATTCTTCGGCAATATGAGGAGCAAAGGGAGCAAGCAATAACACTAAAGTTTCAATCCCTTCTTTGTAGACTGGCGAATTCGCACAGTTAGAATCTTTGAGAGCATTACTCAATTTCATCAATTCTGAAACCGCAGTATTAAACTGATAATCTCCCGATAAATCTTCAGAAATCTCTTTGATTGCTGTGTGAATTGCTCGGCGCAAGTCTTTTTCTGCTTTAGTAAGTTCTGTGGAAGACTCAGTAACTTGAGCAGGATCGTAACTTGTCACCAAAGACCAGACTCGATTTAAAAAGCGAAATTGTCCTTCAACATCTGCATCATCCCATTCTAAATCCTTTTCAGGTGGAGCTTTAAACATGGCAAACATTCGGGCTGTGTCTACACCATATTGAGCAATAACATCTTCAGGCGCGACACCATTATATTTAGATTTGGACATCTTCTCAAAAAAGACTTCCAGTTTTTCTCCAGTTTCAGGATCTTTGGGATCTTCAGGATTAATTGCGGTTGGAGGAATGTATTTATTAGTTTTGGGGTTTTTATAGGTTAATCCTTGTACCATGCCTTGAGTTAATAAGCGTTTAAACGGCTCATCAAAGTTAAGTAAACCTCTGTCTCGCAACACTTTAGTAAAGAAACGAGAATAAAGCAGGTGCAAAATAGCGTGTTCAATACCACCGACATATTGATCTACAGGCATCCAGTCATTAACTTTATCCCGAGTAAAAGCGGTTTCAGTATTATTAGCATCGCTATAACGCAAAAAATACCAAGAAGAATCAATAAAAGTGTCCATCGTATCAGTTTCCCGTTTTGCAGGTTTACCACAATTAGGACAAGAAACATTAATCCAGGTTTCTAACTGAGCTAGAGGAGAACCCCCACGACCTGAAAATTCCACAGATTCGGGCAATTGCACGGGCAAATCGCTATCTAGTACAGGTAAAGTTCCACAATCAGCACAATGAATCACAGGAATAGGACAACCCCAATATCGCTGACGAGAAATTAACCAATCTCGCAAACGATATTGAACTCTAGCTTTACCATAACCCTGTTGTTCAGCATACTCAATAACTTTAGTTTTACCTGTTTCTGATGGTGTACCATCAAACTGCCCTGAATTAACCATAATTCCTGGTTCAGTATAGGCTGCTGATAATGGTTCATCAGCACTTTGTCCGACTGGCACAATTACAGTTTTAATCGGTAGTTGCTTCTCAGTAGCAAATTTAAAATCTCTTGTATCGTGGGCTGGTACACCCATCACTGCTCCTGTACCATATTCATAAAGAACATAGTCAGCAATTAATATTGACACTTCTAAGCCATTAAAGGGATTAATCGCTTTTCCTCCAGTAGGAATACCGCGCTTAGGTTTATCTTCGGCAGTTCTTTCAATTTCAGTCTGCCCTTTGATTTCCTCAATAAAAGCTTCTACTGCTGCTTTTTGCTCAGTGGTAGTTACTTGAGCAGTTAAAGGATGTTCAGGAGCAAGTACCACGTAGGTTACACCATATACAGTATCGGGACGAGTAGTAAACACAGCAATTTTGTCATCTCTGCCGACGATGGGAAATTCCAAATAAGCCCCGACAGATTTACCAATCCAGTTAGCTTGCATAGTTTTAACTCTTTCGGGCCAACCATCTAACTGGTCTAAATCTTGCAAAAGTTTTTCAGCATAATCAGTGATCTTAAAAAACCATTGTTTAAGAAGTTTACGTTCGACGATCGCACCTGATCGCCAACTCCGTCCTTCATTATCTACCTGTTCGTTTGCCAATACAGTTTGATCTATAGGATCCCAATTAACGGCAGCTTCTTTTTGATAGGCTAAACCCGCATCGAGAAATTGTAAAAATAGCCATTGTGTCCATTTGTAATAGTCAGGAGAACAAGTAGCCACTTCCCTATTCCAGTCAATAGATAGCCCTAACTGTTTAAGTTGGTCACGCATTTGGGCAATGTTTTGATATGTCCATTTAGCAGGAGGAATTCCGCGATCTATTGCTGCATTTTCGGCTGGTAAACCAAAAGCATCCCAACCCATAGGATGTAAGACTCGATAACCCTGCATTCTTTTAAGGCGAGCGATTACATCGGTAATCACATAATTACGGACATGACCCATGTGTAAGCTTCCTGAAGGATAGGGAAACATGGAGAGGGCATAAAATTTTGGCTGGTCGTTAGACTGGGGAGTGTGGTCAATCCCTGATTCTTGCCATTGCTTTTGCCATTTTTGTTCTATTTCTGCTGCGTTATAGCGTGACTCCACGACCGGGTTTACTCCTAAACTAGATTACTATGGTGAATTTGATAACTTTTAAATGAGGTTTGGTTACAGTCAAAGAGAAAAATTATTGAATAGCTTTCTCGTTTTTGTATTTCACTACATTTTACTCAAGCTCTGCAACCACAAACTTTTAAAATCAAAATATGAGGATAGAAAGCAAAATTATCATGAAACCCACGTTTAAAACAAGATTAGCTTGGGAACAAGCTAGAGTATTAATGCAACCTGCTTTATTACGAGTAGTAGATAATATTCGTAAAGAATTAGAGTCATCAAACTGGAAAGGAACATACAAAGAAGTAACTGTACCAATTCCTGGTTATCATCTTTGTTTAACTCGTCCAGGATGCCAAGTGGAAGTTGATATTTGGGAACTTTGCTATAAAGTTTGTTTTCAGCAATATGAGCCAGTTCAACATATCTTTAGTCAAGAGGATGAAAATGCTTATCCTGTAGATATAGATACTCGTTTAATTGACGATGCGGGAGAAGTAGATTGGCAATTACTGGAATCAAAGGCTCAACAGTCAGTGAGAAAGGTATTTAATACGCTTCCTAAAGAGTAGTAAGTAGTCATCAGTTATCAGTGACCAAAATAGGAAATAGGAAATAGGAAGTAGGGGCGCAAGCTCTTCGAGTAGGAAGTAACAATTAACTATCAATAATCAAAATGATGAAATTAAGACAAGTGCAGGAATCGGCAGGAGCAGTTTTTGATGAGTCAGGGGTGGCTCTGAGTTTTGATAATGACCATGAAGCTTTAGAGGCGGTTACAGAAGGAGTAGCAATATGCGATCGCTCTCATTGGGGATTGATTAAAATTACAGGTGCAGATCGGTTGCGTTATCTCCATAATCAAAGTACTAATGATTTTGAAAGCTTAAAGCCTGGACAGGGTTGTGATACGGTCTTTGTCACTTCTACTGCTCGTACTCTTGATTTGGCTACAGCTTATGTGACGGAGGATGCTGTATTAGCTTTGGTTTCTCCTAATCGTCGTCAGCAATTATTAACTTGGTTGGATCGCTTTATTTTTCCCTTTGATAAAGTTGAATTGACTGATATTTCGGGTGAATCTACAGTATTTAGCCTGATAGGTGAGAAAAGCCAAAGTTTATTAGCTTCTTTGATATCAGAACCCATTTCTCTGAATAAGTTGGGAGATAATACCCTAGTAAATATTGCTGATATGACTATTAGACTGGCTTTTGGTAGTGGTTTAGCAACTCCTGGCTATACGCTCATTATGTCCAATGATCAGGCAGCGACAGTGTGGTCACAATTAATAGCTCAAGGGGTAATTCCTTTGGGCGATCGCTTGTGGTCAAGTCTCCGTATTCAACAGGGTAGACCTCTTGCTGATCATGAATTAACCGAAGATTATAATCCTTTAGAGGCAGGACTGTGGCAGACTATCTCTTTTGAAAAAGGTTGTTATATCGGTCAGGAAACCATTGCTCGTCTTAATACTTATAAAGGAGTCAAACAAAAACTTTGGGGTATTAAACTTAGTCAAGCTGTTGCACCAGCAACTCCCATTACCTTTGAATCTAGTAAAATTGGCGTTTTAACTAGCTATACCGATACTCCTTCTGGTGGCTATGGGTTGGGTTATGTTCGTACTAAAGCAGGAGGTGCAGGTTTACAAGTGCAAGTAGGGGAAGCTACAGGAGAATTAGTAGATGTTCCTTTTATCCGTCATGAAGAATAGTTGAAGGCATGAAGGATGAAGGATGAGGAATATAAATCCTTGCGAAATCAAACTTCTGTAATTACGCAATAAAATAACGCCCCCAGATGCTAGTGTTGCGACTAGAGGCGCGGAAAAACAGTAAATGTAAAAATTCAAATTCTTATCTTTTACAATATCACATAACATTTAAAAGTTCTAGCTTATTTTTAAATTTATTAAAACTTTCTGAAATTTTAGATCTAAAATCCTAGATCTGCTTTGGCAATTTCTGCTGCTGCATAAACTTCTTCATTGGGCATTTCTTCCCAATCAGTACAGCCAATCTCACTATAAAATTGAGCATCATAAGCGCGAGTACGGACTACCACAGGCATCGGCACAGCATGACCTAATACTAAAGCCTGTTGTTTAGAATCTAGTTTAGCTAAGACCGATTTTAAGCTAGCACCCCCAGAAACTCCTGTAAAGATAGCCTCAATATCTTTTTCATCGTTAAGTAAGCAGGTGACGCGAGTACCAATTTGGGACATGACTTCGTTATCAATTCCCGAAGGACGCTGATCGACTACTAGTAGGGTAACAAAATACTTACGCATTTCACGGGCGATCGTACCAAAAATGGTTTGATGGACGATACTTGAATCGAGAAAGCGATGTGCCTCTTCGATAGTAATAACTAGCTGGCGAGGTTTATCGAGGGGATTTTTAGTTTGTAAAAAGCGATCGGCTTTTTTGACGTAGTTAGAATGAATACGACGAGTAATCATATTAGTTGCCAGCATATACGACAGCATATTAGATTGAGAACCAAATTCAATAATTACGTTTTTGCCTGCATCCAAAGCTTGAATCAACTGATCGATATAATTGTGGGGACAAGCTGACCGAATATACTTGAGACTATCAAAGCGCATGAGTTTACGCTGTAGGGAAGATATAGACCCTTGGTGTCCTTGTTTAGATTCGCAGAACATTTTAATATCTTCGTTGGTCATATTTACCAAGCGCATAATCCAAGACCTGCCATATTCGTTGTATAAAATATTGGCATTGTCTAAAGCTGCTTCCGAAAGACCTAATTCTGAGGCGACTAATTTTAAATCTTCAATTTCAATCTGATCGTAGCTTAAATAAAGCTCTTGAGCATCTCGCACCCCTCGACGTTTGGTTGATTCAGGATCAAGAGTATATATCTCTACCTGTCCTGGGAAAAGTTGACGCAGACCTTTAACAGTACTGACCTGCTTACCTTCCTTCATTGCCTCCCAACCATATTCAGAGTGCATATCAAACATCAAATTGACGGCTGCACCTTTACGAATTACTCCAGATAGCAACAGACGAGTTAAAAAAGATTTACCAGTACCCGATTTACCGAAAATACCATTACTTCTTTCCACAAACCGATCCAGATCGATACAGACAGGAACATCCATATCTAAAGGTTGACCAATTGAAAAATTACGGCGATAGGGGTCATCCTCCCAACCAAACACATTGCGAAAATCAGCTTCAGAAGCTTCGTAAACTTGGCTAAAATGAGCAGGAATAGTTTTAACAGGTAATAATTCCATCTCTGTACTGGTTTGAGGTTGTAGTGAACCTAAACTAGTATCTTTGGGAGGATCAATCGGTAAACTGGAAAAATCACTTTTGGTAGCTGTGGGGGTAAACATCAACATGGGAGAGAGATTGACTGTGCCATAAGTGCCACTACCTGCTAAGACATCCCGTAAAAAAGTATCTTCAATCGGTGGAGGATTGGCAATAATGCGATCGCTTGAAGTTCCTAAAGATACATCTGTTAGTAAACAAAAGAAACGTGATCTCACCCCTTGAACGACTAAAAATTTACCGACGCGCATATCTTCTACAGATACATCAGGGTGTAAGCGAACTTCTAAACCTTTGGTTAAAGAACCTTGAATAACCGAACCTAAAGGGACTTCAAAATTCATGTTTGGCGTTTGGTAGGGGTAAAGTTGAGAACAAGTTTGAGCAGTCTCAAAATAAAGCGTTATTTTTTTGATGATATTTGATGTTTTTCTGCTAACTTACGCTTATTCTGCTAATTTTAATCAATTTGATTTTTATATCCTATCAAAATAAACCAAAGACTAATTATGTCAACTACCGCAAAATTGATTTTACCTCGAATGGGTTGTGGCACTTGGGCATGGGGCAACCGCTTGCTGTGGGGTTATGACGAGAGTATGGATAGCCAGCTACAGGAAGTATTTAATCTTTGTGTTAGCGAGGGAGTAACTCTTTTTGATACTGGTGATTCTTATGGCACAGGGAAACTCAATGGTCAAAGTGAAAAGCTATTGGGAAAATTTGACCAGGAATATCAAGGCGTAAATAAAGATAAGATTTGTTTAGCGACTAAACTAGCTGCTTATCCCTGGCGATTAACACGAAAATCGATGGTGAAAGCAGGACAAGCTTCGATACAAAGGCTAGGTAGGGTAGACTTGGTGCAAATGCACTGGTCAACTGCTAATTATTTCCCTTGGCAAGAATGGCAACTTTTAGACGGTTTAGCGGATTTGTATGAACAAGGTTTAGTCAAGGGAGTAGGACTTTCTAACTATGGCACTAAAAGACTAAAAAAAATCCACCAAAAATTTAGCGATCGCGGTATCCCCATTGCTACTCTCCAGGTACAATATTCTTTACTTTCTACCTATCCCGTCACTGATTTAGGTTTAAAGGACACTTGTGATGAGTTGGGTATTAAGTTAATTGCTTATAGTCCCCTGTGTTTGGGAATCTTAACAGGAAAATACACTGATCCTACTACCTACCCTTCAGGCTTACGCAGGTTTTTATTTAAAAGACTAGTCCCCGAAGCTAAGTCACTGTTAGATTGTTTAAGAGCGATCGCACAATATCGTAATAAAACTATTGCCCAAGTAGCTATAAACTGGTGTATTGCTAAAGGGACTATTCCCATTCCTGGGGCAAAAAACCTTCAACAAGCACAAGAAAACATTGACGCTCAAAATTGGCAACTAGATGCTGGAGAAGTAGCAGATTTAGATCGAGTAGCAGCAGGTGTAGATAAACCGATGGTGCAAAATATATTTCAAACCAGATAGTTTAAGCGTTATTTTTTATTTTAAATCCCAGATTATTGCGTTAAATAAATTGGGATAGCCTGCGATCGTGACTTAGTTTTTATTATTTTAAACAGACCAGATACAATGGGATTAAATATTATATTGCATAAGCAAATATAAATTGTGAATAACTGGAATATTTTATTAGAAAGTCAAGATGATGGTTTGACTGTAGCTACCGTTCTAGAAGTTCCCAATCTTCAAACTACAGATACAACTAAACAAGGTGCAATCGAAAAAGTTCAACAGCTATTAAAAGAACGTTTGGCAAAAGCTGAGATTATTCAAATTTCATTACCAAAAAAAACGAGCGATAATGAAAATTATCTCATGAAATTTGCGGGTATTTTTAAAAATGATTCAGATTTTCAAGAAATTATGTCGGAAATACAAGCAGAGCGAGAAGATGAAAGCACAATATGACTTTATGGATTCTTGATACTGACCATACGTCACTTTTTTTAGCTGGCAATAGCTTGATAATCTCTCAAAAAGATTTTTCTCAAGTTCCTAATTTACAGATAGAAAATTGGGTTGATTAGATTGTTTGTATTAATATTGAATGCGATCGCTCATGTATCTGCTTTACAAGCTTAATGCGATCGCACTTGTTTTTCTTCGTTATCATTTAACGAGTAAAATGCCAACGGCACGAATAGTCAGAGCAATAATTATTGTTAAACGTATGATAAATAGGTAACGATGACTGCGAACAGATATACCTTTTTATTTAAAAAACTACAGTTTTCAAATTAGATACGGTTTAATCAACTTTAGCTTTTTGACGAGAGGCTTTCCAAGCTTCCTTGGTTCTCTCTAGGTTGACCTTAAACTCGTCTACGCCCATAAGAGTACCTACACGGTCTTCGTCCCAACAGGCTGAAAAAAGACCGTAACTTAGACCAACTACACCCAAAGCCAAAAAGCCAAAGGAAACAGCTAAAGCTAAATAGGGAGGTAAATCGATTACATTGCTGGTTTTCAACCAATAGAAGATAAACAGGGATGACATACCTAAGACAGAGGGAATACCACAAAACACAGCCATCCGTCTTCCCATACGCTTACTGACAACATCAGGAATTGCCGACAAATTAGATTTTGGGCGAGAACTTCTGGAAGTTGATTTGGTTTTTACCTTAGTTGGTTTTTCCGAGGCAACAGAAGTAGTTTTTTCAGGTTGCTTTTTTTTATTTTTACGGGGTTCAAATGGTAAACGACCCCGTTGAGAATCTGATGGCATGAATTTATTTAATGCTTAACGACGAATGCCAAGGCGTGCAATCAATTTTTGATAACGCTCGTAATCTTCTTTTTGGAGATAAGCTAAAAGTGCTTTGCGACGGCCAATCATTTTGAGCAAACCACGACGGGAAGAGTGATCTTTTTTGTTAACTCTTAAATGAGCAGTTAACTGATTAATTCTTTCAGTTAAAACGGCAATTTGCAAATCAGCAGAACCAGTGTCGGTTTCATGAATTTGGTATTCTGCCATTAATTCTTGTTTTCGCTGTTGAGTCAAAGTCATCTTGAATTTAGTTTAATTTGTCTAAATAGAGTAAAACTGCAAACTATTATAATATCATCGTTTTTTTAGATTTTTCATCAAGCATAATTATTCACTCTCTACTCCAAACAATTCAAAAAGATGATATTGTGACATTTGGTAGTATCTAAAAATTAATAATTACCTATTAGCTATATTAATTACCTAAACAAGCTTTGTAATAATTTTCTCATAATTAGCAATCTAAACTTTTAAATTGGCTATTTAAAACTTGACTTTCTAGGGGTCAATAGCTTCTAATGTTTAGTACCTATGTTCTGAATAGACATATCAAGTTTTTGTGGTCATTGCACAATACTTGTCCTCATACAACATACCCCAGAAAAAGTTATGGAAACTTTAACTCCAGCCCAAAAAGAACTTTATGATTGGCTTGTCGAGTATATTAAATCGACCCAATATGCACCTTCGATTAGACAGATGATGAAGGCGATGAATTTGCGATCGCCTGCTCCTGTACAAAGCCGTTTAGAAAGATTACGTAACAAAGGTTACATTGACTGGACTGATGGCAAAGCTCGTACTATTAGAATTTTACACCAACCTGAAAAAGGATTATCAATTGAAGGTGAAATTGCTGCTGGTGGTTTAGTTGAACCGTTCAACGACGAAAAAAACAAATTAGATTTATCAGATTTATTTTCTCAATCAGACTGCTATGTACTGCGAGTAGTGGGAGACAGCATGATTGAAGATTTAATTAATGAAGGTGATTATGCAATTATGCGATCGCTTTCTTCAACCTCAGAAATTAAAAATGGTGATATTGTAGCTGCCAGAGTCACTGGACACGGTACAACCCTCAAACGTTTTTATCAAGAAAAAGAACAAGTTACTCTCAAACCTTCCAACCAAAAATATGAACCGATTAAGGTCAAAGCTGATAATATCGAAATTCAAGGTATCTTAGTAGGCGTATGGCGGGCAATAGCTAATAATTAAATACTCTTTTAAAATTCAGAAAGTTGAGGAATTAGAGGGAGATAGGAATTAAATTACTATTTTTCATTCAGCCTTCATCCTTTATCCCTCATCCTTAATAAATATCTATGTCTACTGCGGTTAATATACCCACTTTATCTAAGGAATTAAAAGCCAAGTTACTAACACCACTCACTATAGGATCAGTGGTCATAAATAGCCGTGTTTTCCAGTCTCCCTTATCAGGAGTGACAGATTTAGTCTTTCGACGATTAGTCAGACGTTATGCGGATCAATCAATGTTGTATACCGAGATGGTGAGTGCCAGAGAAATTCATAATCTTCAAGAATTGCCGAAAATTATGGCTATTTCTGCTGACGAAGATCCTATTAGTATTCAGTTGTTTGATTGTCGCCCAGATTTTATGGCAGAAGCAGCACAAAAAGCCGTTGCTGAAGGGGCAAATACCATCGACATTAATATGGGTTGTCCTGTTAATAAAATCACGAAAAAAGGTGGTGGCTCATCTCTGTTGCGTCAACCAGAAGTCGCCGAGGCAATAGTTAAAACTGTTGTTGAGGCAGTAGATGTACCTGTAACAGTTAAAACCCGTATTGGTTGGGATGATGCGGAAATCAATATTATTGATTTTGCTCGAAGAATGGAAGCTCAAGGGGCAAAAATGTTAACTCTTCATGCTCGTACTCGCGCCCAAGGCTACAATGGAACTGCGAGATGGGAATGGATAGCCAAAGTTAAACAAGCTTTGTCTATTCCTGTAATTGCGAATGGCGATATTTTTTCTGTTGAAGCTGCAATTAAATGTCTTGAACTGACTAATGCTGATGGAGTAATGTGTTCAAGAGGCAGTTTGGGTTATCCGTTTTTAGTCGGCGAAATCGATCACTATTTAAAAACAGGATCAAAATTACCTCCACCATCCACAGTTACTCAACTTCAGTGTGCCAAAGAACATCTTTTAGGCTTATGGCAATATAAAGGACAACAGGGAATCTATCAATCACGCAAACACTTAGCTTGGTATTGCAAGGGGTTTTCAGGCGCAGCCGAATTAAGAGAGCAAGTATCCCAAATTACCAGTCTTGAAGAAGGATACGCAATTTTAGATCGAGCAATTCAAAGATTAACCGAAGTGTAATTGACCTAGTTGACTGACAAAACTATTGATCAGGTAAACCTCAATCAACAATCAACAAAAATATTGTAAATACTTAAATGTTTTCTACAAGTGTTGTTAAAAAAAACATAATAGCAATTTAAATATAGCTAAACAAGTAATTGCTATTTATATCCTTATTTCTTGTATTTCATGTTAAGTAACTAAGCATTATTATTTACACATTTTTTGCTTATCTGTTCTCTATATCTTCTATTATATTTCAAACTAGAAAATTGTTGTTTTACGATCACCTAATATATTATTTACAAGCTAATTTTATCTTTATAATCCAAATAATCACGTAGATTAATCAATATTTTTACTGATTCAGTTTATTAAGTTTAAGGATAAAAAAGTATAAGGTCAAACTACAAAATTAAGACCTTATAAATTAATAATCCCGAAACATTATGGCTAATCCAAATATTAGTATTGCTGGAACTACTGCTACTGAAGGTCTTGCGCCAAATAAACTGAATTTTACAATTTCTATCTCAGAACCTTTAACTAGTGAGTTGAAGCTAAACTACTCTACATTTAATGGTACTGCTATTAGTAGTCAAGATTATACTGCTATCACGAATAGTTTAATTACTTTTGCACCAGGAGAAACAGTTAAAAATATCTCCATAGATCTTCTTAATAACGATATTAATGAAGTAGATAAAGATTTATTCGTCAATGTATTTATACCCAGATCAACTACTTTTAATCCCAGTACTACAGATTTGCTAGTAGCTACAGGAGTAGGAACAATTACTGATACTTTATTAGCTGCTACTACTACTGTTTTAACAGACAGTACAACCACTGACAAAAATACAATTGAAAATTTGACTATCACTGGTACTGCCAATATTAACGGCACAGGTAATAAGTTAAATAATATTTTAATTGGCAATAGTGGTACAAACCTTCTTGAAGGCGCAGATGGTCAAGATACTATAGATGGAAAAGGCGGTGCAGATACTCTCAAAGGAGGACTGAACAACGATACTTATATTATCGATAATCTGGATACGATTATAGAAGATACAGTTGTTGGTGCTGGTATTGATACGGTTCAAGCTGGATATAATTATACTTTGGGAGCTAATCTTGAGAATTTGATTGTAACTGGAACTGGTATTTCAGCTACAGGTAATCAATTACACAATTTTATAACAGGTAATAATTCTAATAACTCTTTGTTGGGCATGGAGGGTGATGACACTCTTCAAGGCAATGGTGGAACAGATACTTTACGAGGTGGTCTAAACAACGATACCTACATTGTTGATGCTCAAGATACTATTATCGAAGCGACAAACGCTGGTATAGATACTGTTAGTGCTTCATTTGCTTACAGTATAGCCAATAGTCCTGATTTAGAAAATATAGAATTACTGGGAACAGGAGACTTTAATGCCACAGGCAATAGTAGTAATAACAAACTGCTCGGTAATGGCGGTAAAAATACTCTTGCTGCTGGTCTTGGAGACGATATTCTAAATGGCGGTAGCGGTGATGATACTCTGAACGGTGGAGATGGAAACGATCTATTAGAGGGTGGATTAGGAAATGATATCTTGAATGGCAACTTGGGGGATGATATTTATGTTTTAAACAACCCTGAAGATGTTGATGATGTTATTAATGAATCTGCTAATAATGGTACTGATCAAGTTAATAGCGTCTTTAGTTACACTCTTCAAAATGAACTTGAAAATTTAGTTTTAATTGGTACAGAAAATATCAACGGTACTGGAAATATTGCTGCCAATAGTTTAATTGGGAATTCAGGAAACAATATTCTCAATGGCTTGGCTGGTAGCGATGTTATGGCTGGTGGGTTAGGAAACGACACCTATATTGTCGAACAGAATACTGATACAGTTGTAGAGGAAAAAGTTACAGGTACTGATACAGTTCAATCATCCTTAGATTATCTACTTGGAAACAATGTAGAGAATTTGCTTTTAACTGGTACTGCTATTACTGGCACTGGTAATGAACTAAATAATTACCTTGTTGGTAATCTTAGCAGTAATAATCTGGCTGGGAATGCTGGTCTTGATACTCTTGATGGTGGTGCTGGCAACGATAGCCTGAATGGTGGTGATGGTAATGATAGCCTGAATGGTAACGCTGGCAATGACACGATGATTGGAGGAACAGGCAATGATGTCTATGTTGTTGATACTCTTCAAGATCAAGTTACCGAAACTTCTACAATTACTACAGAAACAGATTTAGTGCAATCTTCAGTTTCTTATACCCTTGGTAGTAATCTAGAAAACTTAGAACTGTTGGGAACAGAAAATCTAACAGGCACAGGAAATGCTCTCAGCAACAAAATAACTGGTAATAGCGTTAATAATAACCTTTTAGGAAACATTGGCACTGACAGTCTAGATGGTGGTAATGGCACTGACACCCTTGATGGTGGTGATGGTAATGACACTCTTAAAGGAGGCAATGATAATGATAGCCTTGTAGGAGGCATTGGTAACGATAGTCTAGATGGTGGTACTGGTAATGACACCTTCGATGGTGGCTTGGGAGATGATATTTATGTAGTAGATGATTTCCGAGATGTGATCACTACATTGAGTGCTACTGATGGCCTAGATACAGTTCAATCTTCTATTACCTATCGTCTCGGCAGTCATTTAGAAAATTTAACCCTAACTGGGTCGAGTAGTATTAACGGTGTGGGGAACGAACTAAATAATATTATTCTGGGTAATAGTAGCAGTAATATTATTGAGTCTAGAGATGGAAATGATTCCCTTGATGGCAACAGTGGTAATGACATTTTGAGAGGAGAGGCAGGTAATGACACTCTCAAAGGTAATACTGGTAATGACTTTGATACTTTAATCGGCGGTATCGGCAATGATGAGTATCATGTCGGCAGTAGTGAGGATGTGATTATCGAAAATCCCAATGAAGGTATTGACCAAGTATTCTCAACCGCTACTACCTATACACTTAGTGAGAATATAGAAAACCTAACTCTCAGTAGTACAGCCAGCATCAACGGGACTGGTAATACTTTAAACAATACTATTACTGGAAATTCTGGTTTCAATCTTATTGATGGTGGTGCTGGTAATGACACGATGATTGGTGATACTGGTAATGATAACTATATTGTTAACAGCGCACTAGATGTTATTACTGAAACCTCGACTTTAGTTGCAGAAATAGATACTATTTATTCTTCTCTTGATTACACTCTGAGTAATAATGTTGAGAATTTAATCCTAACTGGAACTCCTAACCTTATTGGGACTGGTAATTCTCTTAATAATCTATTGATGGGTAACAGTGGCAATAACACTCTAAAAGGTAATGATGGAAATGATACTCTCAATGGTAGTTTAGGTATTGATACCCTAGAAGGAGGTCTTGGTAACGATACTTACATTATTGACAATACTGCTGATGTCATTACTGAACTAACTAATAACGGACTAGATACTGCTAAATCCTTAAGCGATTATACTTTGGCAGTTAATGTTGAGAATTTGGTCTTACTGGGTAATGCCGATCTTAAAGGTACTGGTAACACTTTAAATAATCTTATTACTGGCAATAGTGGTAATAATGAGATCAAAGGTGGTAGTGGAGATGATATTTTAATAGGCGGAGCAGGAAATGACACTATAACAGGTGGAGTTGCTAACGATCGCTTGAGTGGAGGTTTGGGTACAGATAAATTCTTCTACAATAGTGGGATTACTTTTTCTGCTACTGATTTTGGTACTGATCGTATTGTTGATTTTAATAGAACCGAAGCAGATAAAATTGTTCTAGGTAAAACAACCTTTGATTTAACAAGTGTTGTCGGTAATGGTTTTAGTATTAATAGCGAGTTTGCTTCTGTTACCAGCGATCAATTAGCAAAAAGTAGTGCTGCTAAAATTGTTTACAGTAGTGAAACAGGTAATATTTTCTATAATTCTAATGGCGCGACACTGGGCAACGAGGCAAATCTGGCAACTTTGAAATCCGATTCGGATGTTGTATTGGCTTCACTGTCGGCTTCAGATTTTATAATTGTTTAACTAAGAAATACAGCAGTTTTCCAATCTATTAAGTACAGTATTGATGGCTTTTGGGATTGGGGATTAGTGACTGGGGATTGGTGAGTGGTGATTAGGAATAAACTATCTACTCATTACTTACTATCTACTACCTACTACCTAATTACTCAATCCCTAATCACTGATTAGACCTCCTGCGAAAGTCCTGAACTAACATTAAAATAAAGAAAAATCGGCTCTCCTAGAGTGAGTATGATAAATTATTAGCAAAAGTGCCAATTCAAGAGAACTCTTCTTCTAAAGTTCTTAAAATTACTTAATCCATAAGCTCTTCTCTTAATTAGCTTGATTTTTTGATTGATTCCTTCGACTA
>JBOFLX010000019.1:0-64716 GCA_051658085.1 Waterburya sp. | reverse complement strand
GGGAGAGAAGGCAATAACAGCAGTTAAAATGGATAAAGTAGCTTTTTTCATGTTTTTAGACCTCGTTTGCGTAAATTTCAGTGTGTATTGTGCTTACATTTACTAGTTACGACTGGTCTATTTTTTTATGCAGTTTTTTTGGAAAAGCTATAACCTCTAAGCTTTAGTTAGAATCAAATTAAGTTTACAGATATTTACATATCTATGTTCACTGTGAAGTAATCGTTAGTTTGGCTGCGATTTTAACAATATTTATGCTGAATACTAAAATTTATGTTGCTTGTTTTTGCCACAATTAATCCTTCTAACTTAATTATTTTAATGTGTCGTCTAGGAATCGGATTTATATTTCTCATTCCTTTAGGTTGTAGTCCAGTAGGCATAGGAGAAGCACAAACAGAATCACCAGAAGAAGTTAAACCGCAACAGTCATCGATAGCTGTCGATGTAGCGATCGCTCGTAAAACCAATCTCCAAACGGCTACCAAATATACTGGTACAACGCTTCCTTATCGAGAATTTTCGGTGCGATCGCAAGTAGAAGGACAAATACTCGATATCACGGTCGATGTGGGAGATCCAGTCAGTAAAGGGCAGGTTGTGGCACAAATTGACGATAATTTATTAACCTCAGAAGTGGCGGAAGCAAAGGCAGAGATAGCAGCACGTCAGGCAGAAGTAACTAGTTTACAAGCTGAAGTTAATGATGCTCAAACAGCAGTAGAGCGATCGCGATTGCAATTGCAACAAAGTCAAGCTGAGGCTGTAAGATCTGAGCAATTATATCGTCAAGGAGCTATTTCTGAGCAAAGTGTCGAATTAGCCAGAACTGAAGTTGGTACAGCCAATCAAGCCCTGAGATCTGCTCAACAACAGGTACAAAATCAAATTGCTGCCGTCAATGCTGCTCAACGTCGTGTGGCTGCTCAACAAGCTTTAGTAGATCAAGCAAGACAACGACAGTCTTATACTACCTTAACTTCTTCCGTGGATGGTTCTGTTTTAAATCGAGTTTTAGAACCAGGAGATTTAGCCCAAGCAGGGGATGAAATTCTGCGCTTGGGGGATTTGAGTCAGGTAAAAGTTGAGGTACAAATTTCGGAATTAGAATTAAGTAACATTCAGCCAGGACAACCTGCACAGGTGAGGCTCGATGCCTTTCGCGAGCGCGTTTTTATAGGTAAAGTTAGTCAAATTTCTCCCGTGGCAGATCCGACAGCTAGATTAATTCCTATTGAAGTAACTATTCCCAATGAGGATAGACGTATTGGTAGTGGCTTGTTAGCACGAGTGAATTTTGAACCAACAACCAAACAACAAGTAGTCATTCCCGAAACAGCAATTCAAATGACAACTTCTCCAAATAATAAGTCAAACCAGAATCAGCAAACAGCAACGGTTTTTGTAGTTAACGGCAAGGGTAAAGAATCAACAGTGCAAGCAAAAACTGTCACAATTGGTGAAACAGCCAATAATCGTGTCGAAATTTTGTCGGGATTACAGCCTGGAGAACAAATTGTTGTCCGCAGTAGTGAAAATTTAAAGGATGGCGATAAAGTTCGTCTAAGTTTTATTTCTGAAACCTCTTAATATCGTTGCACGGAAGTAATAAGTAACAAATTTTGATTTTTGATTTTTAATTTTCCCATATTATATGTCTTCATCCAATTCAAGTAACTTTAGTGTTAGTGGTATCGCAATTCGTCAGCATATTGGGACGCTGATGTTAACGCTGGCAGTAATTGTAATAGGTGTATTTTTTATCTTTAACCTGCAAGTAGATTTATTACCTTCAATCACATATCCTCGTATTGGTGTAAGAGTAAATGCCCCAGGAATTTCACCTGAAGTTGCTGTTGACGAAGTGACTAGACCTTTAGAAGAGGCTCTCTCAGCTACAGAAGGAGTAGTACAAGTTTATTCACAGACTCGGGAAGGACAAATTAGTCTCGATTTATATTTTCAACCTGGTGGGAATATTGATCTCGCTCTTAATGATGCTACCGCAGCCTTTAATCGTTCCAGAGGCAATTTGCCTGATACTCTCGAAGAACCAAGACTATTTAAAGTAGATCCTTCTCAGTTACCTGTATACGAACTAGCAGTTACGCGAGATGCAGTTTCGGCACAACCTCAAGATTTAAGGGTTTTTGCTGATGAAGAACTAGCTCGTGAATTGGGTGTCATTGAAGGAGTTGCTTCTGTGGATGTTTCGGGTGGGGTGACAGAAGAGGTAAGAATTTTACTCGATTTGAAACGTTTGCAAGCCTTGGGAATTGGGGTAAACGATGTCTTGACTGAACTGGAAAATTCTAACCAAGATATTTCGGGGGGCAGAATTTATGGTGATTTATCAGAGCCTTTGACTAGGGCAATTGGACGGTTTCAAGATGCTGAAGAAATAAACGATCTTGCCTTTACTGTCGGTGATGCGAATAATTCTGGTAGTACTCGTCAGGTCTATCTCCGAGACTTTGCCCAAGTTATTGATGGCACAGAAGAACAACGGGTGTTTGTTTCTCTCAATCAGCAGCCTGCGGTCAAAGTCAGTATCCAAAAGCAACCAGATGCCAACACAATTGAAGTGGTAGAAGCAGTAAAACGGCGTATTCAAGAATTACAACAAGCTAATGTAATTCCAGCGAGTATGCAATTAATTCCAACTCTAGATGAATCTATTTTTATCCGCGAATCTCTATCTAGCGTAATTAATGCTGCCATTTCTGGAGCTATCTTAGCTGCTTTTGCCGTTCTAGTATTTTTGGGGTCACTACGACAAACGTTCATAATTAGTTTAACGATTCCCCTCTGCACTTTGGCAGCAGCGATCGCCATGAATTTGTCTAATTTTTCACTCAATATCTTTAGTTTGGCAGGATTGGCAATTAGTGTCGGGCAAGCGGTAGACACCTCAGTGGTAATCTTAGAAAACATCCATAAGCGAGCGGTTAACCTAAGTGACTCCGGTAGTCATATTGAGAACAAGGGGTATTCTAAACAAGCTGGGATCGACCTGGTGGAGGCGAGTAGTCAAGAAGTAGAGTCTTCTCTAGTGGCAGCGACAGCAACGAATTTAGCGTCAGTGCTGCCTTTTGTGCTGGTGGGTGGCTTTGTGGCATTGATTTTTAATGAACTAATTCTAACAATTTGTTTTGCAGTCATAGCATCACTTTTGGTAGCAGTTACTGTCGTGCCAATGCTCTCATCTCGGTTAATTACCATTCGTTGGTCAAGCGGTTTAAATCGCTTATGGTTATTTAAAGAATTTAATCGTCGGTTTGATGGTGTAACGGGTTGGTATGCTCAAACTTTAGCGTGGGTTTTGCGTCACCAATTTTTAGTTTTAGCGATCGCTTTTCTTATTTTTGGTGGCAGTAGTATACTTGTGATTTTTGATATTCCTCAAGAAATTCTCCCCCAAATCGATACAGGACAAGCTCAATTAATTGCTCAGTTTCCCCCTGGTACACCCCTCAGTACCAATCAAAAAGTGATGCAGGCAACAGAAAAGATTTTGCTAGCTCAACCCGAAACTGAATATGTTTTTTCGACAGCAGGTGGCTTTCTGTTTGGTAATAGCACCAGTGAAAATCCTCTAAGAGGTTCTAGCACCATTACTCTTAAGCCTGGAACAGATGTAGAAGCTTATGTGGCAAGAGTCACCCAGGAATTGGACAAGCTGAATTTAGTTGATATTCGTTTACGCCTTAATCCTGGTCAAGTCCGAGGCTTAATTTTGAATAATTCCCCAGTCCGTTCCGATATTGATGTTGTGTTGCAAGGAGAAAACATAAAACTATTAGAACAAGCTGGACAACAAGTCTTAGAAGCATTAGAACAGCAAGTAACTCTCTCTAGTTTTCGACCTGATGCAGATAGTCGTCAACCTGAACTACAAATTCGTTTAGATCGTGAACGTGCTGCTGATTTAAACCTTGATACTCAAGATGTGGGGGATGTCTTAGTAACTGCGATCGAAGGGTCTGTACCAACTCAACTGCAACGAGGTAATCGTTTAGTAGATATCCGTGTCCAGTTTGAGCGAAATTCAATTGCCCGTCCTTCCCAGCTAGCAGAACTACCTTTATTTACTCAAAACAAGCAATTAGTGCGTTTGGGAGATGTGGCAACTATTCAACAAGGACAAGCCCCAGGCGAAATCCAACGTATTAACCAAAGACAAGTATTTATTATTGCTGGTAGCTTAAATGACGGTGCTAGTTTGGGAGAAGCATTAGCGGAAACTGATCGCATTCTGCAAAGTGTCGATTTACCACCAGGAATAAGTCGTCTTCCTAGTGCTGCTGCTCAAAGCAACCAAGAGATTCAATCTGCTCTACCCCTGTTAGGTAGTTTAGCTGCCTTTTTAGTATTTGTCGTCATGGCAGTTCAGTATAATTCTCTGATTGATCCCCTAGTAATTATGTTTACTTTACCTTTAGCTTTAGCTGGGGCGATTTGGGGCTTATTTCTCACTCAAACTGCGATCGGTGCAACAGTAATTGTAGGTGCAGTGTTATTAGTGGGAATTGTAGTTAACAATGCCATTATTATGGTGGAATTAGCCAACCAAATTCGTTTACGAGATGGAGTGTCCCGTCGAACTGCTATGTTACAAGCAGCACCTCAACGTCTACGACCAATCTTAATGACTACCATTACTACTGTTCTGGGGATATTTCCTTTAGCACTGGGTTTGGGTCAAGGAGGCGAGTTTCTACAACCTTTGGGAATTGTCGTATTTTCGGGATTAGCCTTAGCAACCTTACTAACTTTGTTTTTAATTCCTTGTTTTTATTTATTACTACATGATTTGAGCGATCGCTTGTCTAAATATCAATTTTAAAAACTATTGTTAATAGTTACGATATTTAACAGGGCATATAGAAGTGTAAAATTAGTGTATTTAAAATTATCTAAAGGTTTTCAATCGTCCTTCAATTGGCTTTAATGCAAATATGAATCTTTTAGCTATGGTTTGTAGTTGTCAATAGATTCTGTGCCAAAAATAATATTGGATAATATTGGGGGAATAGAGCGATGAATGAACCGCAAAAGCGAGATGTTCTATTAATAGAACTAGAAAGAGAACGTTCTATACGCCGTACAGTTAGATTATTATGCGCCAAGCGATCGCGCATTAGAGATGAGTTGGATCGTTTGATTAGTCATCTTTCGCTTTTAGTGGCTCTACCCCATAAAACAGCCGAAGATCCTCAACCAGAATCAGATATCCTTATTGAAGCTGCCAAACGTCTTAATGATCCAGTTTTTAGCGATTTATTAATTCAAATTATCCAAGAAAGGAAAAAATAAAACCCCGAAGCGGTTAGCCCTTCGGATACTCCTACGGAGATACTACGCATCTATTGGAACACTGCTGTATTTGCGTGAATTTGCTTATGCAATAAAAGTTGTTTATATATGCCAAAATTGCATAGAAAGCTGCGATTTGGTAACAAGAAACACAAAAAATCTCAATGAATGTTTTTAACCTGGTCAATAAATGATGTAGTTAAATAGTTAATTTTTATCATCATCTTTCATCTTTTGATAAACCCCCTACGAAAAAAAAATTTAGTTTTATGACTATCCAAGCCGATCCCGAAATTAAACTCAACAAAGTAGAAAAAGTCAAAGCAGCCAAAGATGGACTAGATGTTAAAAATGAGCTAGAACATTTTGCTCAAATTGGCTGGGAAGCAGTTGAACAAGCGGACTTGGAAACACGTCTTAAATGGTTAGGTATTTTTTATCGTCCTGTAACCCCTGGACAATTTATGGTGCGGATGCGAGTTCCCAATGGCATAGTTAAAAGTGACCAAATGCGAGTGTTAGCTAGTGCAATTGAGCGTTACGGTGATGAAGGGACGGCAGACGTGACGACACGTCAAAATATTCAATTACGAGGGGTTCGTTTAGAAGATATTCCTGATATTTTTCGCAAGTTTAAAGAAGTGGGTTTAACTAGTATTCAGTCAGGGATGGACAATGTGCGGAATTTAACAGGCTCGCCTGTAGCTGGTATCGATCCTGATGAATTAATTGATACACGGGAGATGATGCAGAAACTTCAAAACATGATCACCAATCATGGAGAGGGGAATTATGCCTTTACCAATTTACCGCGCAAATTTAATATCGCGATCGAAGGTGCTAGAGACAATTCCATTCACGCTGAATTAAACGATTTAGCTTTTATTCCTGCTTATAGAGATGGGGTTTTAGGTTTCAATGTTTTGGTAGGAGGTTATCTTTCAGCCCAACGTTGTGCAGAATCTATTCCTTTGGGAGTTTGGATTCCTGCCAATGACGACGATGTAGTTGAGTTATCCCGTGCTATTTTGACTATATATACTGAAAATGGTGGTCGAGAAGGATTGCGCGCTGCTCGTCCTAAAGCACGGATCATGTGGTTAATTGAAGCTTGGGGGATGGAGAAATTCCGTGCCGAGATCGAAAAGAAATTGGGTAAAACTTTGGCGGATGCTGCACCCACAGATGAGATTACCGAAGATAAAAAAGATCACTTAGGAGTACATCCTCAAAAACAAGCAGGCTATAGTTATGTCGGTTTACACGTTCCTATGGGGCGTTTGACCGCAGAATATATGTTTGAGCTTGCTAGATTAGCCGAAGTATATGGTAATGGCGAAATTCGTTTAACTGTAGAACAAAATGTCATTATTCCTTATATTGCTGATGCCAATCTAGAAACTTTTCTTAGTGAACCGTTACTAGAGACATTTAATATTAATCCTAGTACTCTTAGCCGTTCGGTAATTTCTTGTACAGGAGCGCGATATTGTAATTTTGCTCTGATTGAAACTAAACAAAGAGCTTGGAAATTAGCTCAAGAACTAGACCAAGAATTAGATATTCCTGAGCGTGTTCGTCTTCACTGGACAGGATGCCCTAATTCCTGTGGACAAGCTCAAGCAGGAGATATTGGTTTAATGGGTACTAAAGTGCGTAAAGATGGTAAAGCTGTTGAAGGGGCAAAAATCTTTACTGGTGGCAAAGTTGGTAAAGGTGCTGAATTAGGTAATTTAGTTAATCAAGGTGTTGCTTGTGAAGACTTGAAAGAAACTTTACGTGATTTGTTAATTGCAGAATTTGGTGCCAAAGTTAAAGAGGGCGTAACTCAATAGTTCTCGTTTAAGCATTTTTATTGATTGGTTGTATTTGGGAAAAGGTTAAAGGTTAAAGGTCAAAGGTCTACGCAAGTAGCTAACTATTCCTTTTCCCTTTTCTCCTTTCCCTTCTTACGTGGTTCTACATGACTGGGTTTCCCAGCCGAGAGCATCGCGCGCTTTTCCCCACCCCTACATATCGATTAGTGCGTAACATCAGTTAGTAATCTTACCAGTGAGCGAAGTCACATCCTCCAGTTTCTTAATTCTTCTTGTCGCCAATATTATCTACTTTCATAATTTAACTGCGGAATGCCAGTTGAACATTAAACATTTTTGATAAATGATAAATGATAAATGTTAAATGATTTGCAGATTCTGTCGTATCTTAGCCATAACAATGCCACTTGATTGTCATATTTGCGCGTCAGAATTAGATATCAAGTTAAACAAAATTATACAAAACTATTAATTTTCACAACTTATGAAAAAACTTATTTTTTACTCTACTTTAATTGTCACCTTAATTGCTAACGGCATATTACCCAGATCGGCGAAGGCTGACGATTTTAGTGCAAATCAATCATCTGTGCAAATAGCTTCAATATCTGATCTTAGTAATAGCTTTGACTTAAATCCCAGTGATGACACTCTTGCTGAAAATAATTTAAATAAAATTATTGGGGTAACAGGATTAGCTGTGGGTACAGGGGTAATCGCCTATCATTTATCTAAAAATAATAAATCCGCTTTAGCTAATTTTTCTCACACTAATACTAATACTTCATTACTAGATCGGGTTAGTCCTAAATTACGCCAACAGTTATTACGGTTGATTAATAATAAACAAACAGCCAATCGACTCTTAATAGGTACACTTTCAAAATATGGCGATCATTCCCCTAACTGGTTAGCAGAAAAAGTTATTTACGATCTACAACGCGATCGCCGTTAACAATAGTGATTGTTTATATCTTTTGATAGATGTCTAAATTGATTACTACTTTTATACTTTGCTTAATTTTAATAAGGATGTTAATTAATCATGAGTGTAGAAGATAGATTAAAAGCAACTGCTAAAAATGTTGAAGGAAAAATTCAAGAAGTTGTCGGTGAAGTAACTGGGAATCCTCAAGATAAAGTTGAAGGTCAAAACAAACAAGCCGAAGCGCAAGTAAGACACAGTGTCGAAAACGTTAAAGACGAACTTAAAAAAGCAATCGACTAATTTAGATTAATAATAATTTTATGTAATTCTTAGCAGGGTTTGGTATTACTAAACCCTGTTGCTGATCTGAATAGGAATTAAATCGATTAACCAGTTAACCTGCATTTATAAATAATAAAATTCAATCTTTTGATAGATTAAATAATTGCATGAAATAACTAAAATAAAGAAATAAAAATATTAGTTAAATAATTTCAAGAAAAATGAGTACTGAGAACAGAGTTGAAGCAACAGCTAAAAATATAGAAGGTAAAGTTCAAGAAGCGGTAGGGGAAGTTACTGGAAATCCTCAGGATAAAGCTGAGGGTCAAGACAAACAAGCAGACGCTCAAGTACAGCACAGTATCGAAAACGCTAAAGACGAAATCAAAAAAGCGATCAAATAATAAATTTAAATTTCCTGTATAAGTCCCACACTATTTGTTTGTGTTAAGTGTAAATGAGCAATTATGAATAAGAAAGTTGTTTTTTAACAGCAGTTTTATTCTGAAAACGAATCTAACAAATTATTAATAAGTTCGCTCTTCTCTGGGATTTAACACTGCCAAATCCCAATTTTTTTTGTTTGAATAGTTTTTAAATATTTATAGCGGTTCTCAAATTAATGAGGTACATTTTGCCTAGTGCCTAGTGGCTTGCATCACCAAGGTGTACCTCACTCAACCGAGAATTGCTAGATTTTGAAAACGGCAATTTATAACTTCTGATATACACTCAATAAACTGCAAATTCTTATTGTTAAGTTAGAGTATTTATCCCAATCGCTTCAACAATGAAAGAACCAGAATTTACAATTGGTGTCGAAGAAGAATATCAAATCATCGATCCACAAACTGGGGAGCTATGTGGTAAGGCAGAGAAAATAATTGGGTATGCCAAACAAAAATTAGCTCAAGATGTTGTTCAACCTGAAATGTATCTTTCTCAGGTAGAAATTGCCACTGTTGTCTGTAAATCTTTAACGGAAGTACGTCAGGAATTAAATCGTTGTCGGCAGGCAGTAATTGATGCTGCTGAAAAAGAAGGTAAAGCGATCGCAGCAGCAGGGACTCATCCCTATTCAGATTGGCAAGAACAAGAAGTAACTCCAAAATCTCGCTATCTAAATTTACAAGCAGAATTCAAGCAGCTAATCAGTGAATTAGTTATTTTTGGCAATCATGTTCATGTTGGTTTGAGCGATCGCATTATAGCTTTACAAGTAATCAATCGCGCTCGGATTTGGCTACCTGTATTATTAGCTTTGTCAGCTAATTCACCTTTCTGGTTGGGTAGAGATACAGGTTATGTTAGTTATCGCATGGAAATGTGGAAACGATTGCCCCTAACAGGACAACCACAAGTTTTTACAAACTATACAGAATATCAAACTTTAATTGATAATTTAATTGCTACTGGTGCAATCAAAGATCCAACTACTATCTATTGGGATATTCGTCTTTCGGATAAATTTCCGACTATTGAATTTCGCGTTACTGATATCTGCATGACTGTAGAAGAAGCTGTGACTATTACAGGCTTGATTCGCGCTCTAGTCTACACTTGTTATCAGGAAGTAGTTAATGATACTCCTTTGATTAATGTTCGTCCTGAATTGTTACAAGCTGCTCATTGGTGTGCTGCTCGTTATGGTTTAACAGACAATCTCATTGATGTTATAGACAAAAAACCCTTGCCTGCGACAGATTTAATCGCGCGATTTCTCGATTATTTACGTCCAGCTTTAGAAAAATTTGATGATTGGGAACTTATTTCTACTTCGGTACAAAAAATTCTCAAATATGGCAACGGCGCACAAAGACAGTTAGAAATATACCAAAAAAATCAAAACTTACAAGATGTAGTTAACTATATCGTGGCACAAACAAAACCAGTAATTGTAGATTGCTGATTGTAGATTTGAGATTTGTTGATAAATGATAAATGTTAAATGATTAATGAAAAGTTAAGTTTCAGTTAATCTTGGAATTAATTGAGCTAAATTACAAGGACGATTACGAGAATCAAGTTGCTCCTTAATAATTCCCCACCCTGTCTGACAAGCACCACTCGAACCTGGTAAACAGAAAATATAAGTCCCGTTAGCAACCCCAGCTAAACAACGAGACTGAATGGTCGAGGTTTTTATTTCTTGATATGATAACCACCGAAAAATCTCTCCAAAACCTTCAATTTCTTTATCTAATAAAGGTTTAATTGCCTCTGGAGTACCATCTCTACCTGTAACGCCAGTACCACCAGTAGTTAAGATTACTTGGATAGATTCATCAACAATCCAGCGAGATATAACTGCACGAATTTGATAAATGTTGTCAGGGACAATTACTTTTTCTGCTAAATCATGTCCTACTGTCTTTAAATTATCTACTAATATTTTGCCTGATTTATCATCAGCCGACGTGCGTGTGTCGGAAACAGTCATCACAGCAATTTTTAACGGTAGTAAAGATTCATTTTGATTCATCTAGGACAGTTAGGACAGTTAGGACAGTTAGGGCAGTTAGGGCAGTTAGGGCAGTTAGGGCAGTTAGGGCAGTTAGGGCAGTTAGGGCAGTTAGGGCAGTTAGGGCAGTTAGGGCAGTTAGGGCAGTATTGCCTTTACTTCCTATTTCCTATTTCCTACTTCCTACTTAACCCAAATGTTCAAATATTTTATAAATTATTTATTTTCCCTACCTACTTAAATTAATTTAAAAGCGGTTCTCATAGTTATGAAGTATGTTCTAATCAACTATCAATTACTAATAATTTAGCAAAAATTAAGGTTGAAATTTTACTTCATTCAATAAGCACCGCTATAAGCTGTTAATCATTTAATAGACTGGTTATAATTGACTGGGAGACTGAGTAACTTCAAGACTGGGAGAGAGTTTCAAAGTTTTTCCTTATACGAATAATATGCAGTTTAAATGCGTAACAGCTTATTTACATTTTTTAAAAATTACGACTTTTGAACTATGGGATTTTAGACCATAGCGAATAAAATCATAATAGTAAAAACACAAAAAGCGAGCAGTAACATACCTGCAATAGTTGGATATGGAGCGTGATTAGCTTGTGCTAAATATGCGTTTACTTTAGAATCTTTTTCTTCTGGATGCCAAATCATGCTTTTCATAATTTTATCCTCTCTAAATTTTCATTAGATAGTTTTAGATAATTTAAAGTTAACAAATCATGAGATGATTAATTGCTAGTTTTTATAAATTCCTATTGTTCTTAACTCTTGGTATTACTTATTTGTAAAACTTGAGACTTTGTTAATAATTTGAGTCATAAATTACATCACCAAACAACGACGTAAATGATACAAATCTATCTCTAGTTATTTTTAACTTTTGCTGTTAAATATTAACTTTTGAAAAATCTCAGGATATACCCATGAGGGGGATGCTAGCTTAATCGTTGAATATAAAACTGGTTAAAGGCTATGCCAGGCTATGCCAGCAAAACACAACAAAATAGCCTTAGCAAAACTAATTTATAACATTAATTCAACTGAACTTATAAGGAAGTAGCACGTGGTTACAATTTCACATCAATCTTCATCAACAACTCACGAACATCATCATCATCATGACTCAGAAGCAAATAAGAGCAATAAAGTTGCTGTCTTGTTAATGGGTTACGGCGAGGTAGAAAGCTACGAAGACTTTGCCAATTACAACGAACAGGCGTTAAATCTCTTAACAGCCAAATTTGCGCCTGTACCGACTTGGATTTATCCAGCGATCGCAAAATTGCTGGCGATTTTTGATTTACATGAATGGAGTCATCAACACAATAATTTTATTTCTCCTCACAACTCAATATTTGAGGCTCAAAGAGAAGGAATTGAAAAAGAATTGCAAGCCACCTGGGGGGATCAGGTTAAAGTTTTCAAGGCGTTTAACTTTTGCGCTCCCCATTTACCTGAGCAGGTATTGACCGAAATCAAAGCTCAAGGCTTCGATAAAATCTTGATTTATCCCTTGCTAGTAGTAGATTCGATTTTTACTAGTGGTATTGCAGTTGAACAAGTTAATAAAGCTCTAGCCAAGCAGGCAGAAGGGGAGTCACATTGGCTTAAAAATACTCGTTATATTCCTTCTTTCTTTAATAAGCCAGACTATATCAAACTACTGGCACAGATGGTCGAGGAAAAGATTGCCGAAGAATTAGCTTCAGGACATTTAGCTTCCCAAATTGGGATCATCTTGATGAATCATGGTTGTCCTCACAAAGCCAAGGGATTCACTTCAGGAATTGCCGAAAGTCAGGCTTTATATGAGTTAGTTAGAGAGGAATTAATTGATAAATATCCTCTCATTTCCGTTGGCTGGCTCAATCACGATACTCCTTTAATTGAGTGGACACAACCTAATGTTAAATTAGCTGCGCAAAATCTCATGGAGTTGGGAGCAACTTCGGTGATTATGATGCCTATTGGGTTTGCTACCGAGAATCATGAAACCTTATTAGATGTAGATCATATTATTCATCATCTACAACACAAACATTCAGACGTGACTTTTATACGGATGCCTTGTGTTAACGATCGCCCTGAATTTCTCCAGATGGCAGCCGAATGGGCAAAACCTCAAATTGCTGCCTTGTTGGAAGAATCTGGTGTAACTGTTAACCCTCAACTAGGCAAAGCGCAAGCTGTTCATCATCACCACCATCATTAAATTGAAGTTAAAGTGATCGCTCAACTAAAATTAACTTATGTAAATAGAGTTGTTAAGCAGTATTGCAACTTTAGTTAAATAGGGCGATCGCTTGTGAATAGAGAAAGGCTACATGATAGTATCCATAATCAGGCAGAGGTAAAAATAAGTGAAACTCCTAGATGATTCACTTTTGTCCTCAACTTCAAAATTGATTTTATAGACATATAGGAGAAAAACTTTGGGATTAAGGGTAGCTGTTGTAGGTTCTGGGCCAGCAGGTTCATCGGCCGCAGAAGTTTTAGCCAAAGCAGGTATTGAAACTTATTTATTTGAGCGGAAACTAGATAATGCTAAACCTTGTGGTGGAGCAATTCCTCTCTGTATGGTTGAAGAGTTTGATTTGCCACAAAAAATCATAGATCGGCAAGTCAGAAAAATGAAAATGATTTCGCCATCGAATAGGGAAGTTAACATCGGTCATACTCTTAAGGGTGGCGAATATATCGGTATGTGTCGCCGAGAAGTCCTAGATGGCTTTATGCGCGATCGCGCTGCTGAATTGGGTGCAAACTTAATCAACGGTACTGTATATCAGCTAGACATTCCCGATGGCGATCAAGACCCCTACACTCTCCACTATGCGGATCATTCCAATGGTAGTGTCAAAGGGGAAATGAAAACCCTGAAGGTAGACCTAGTGATAGGTGCGGATGGTGCTAACTCCAGAATTGCCAAAGCTATTGATGCTGGTGATTACAATTACGCGATCGCTTTTCAAGAGCGTATCCGCTTGCCAGAAGACAAAATGGCATACTATCAAGATCTAGCCGAAATGTATGTCGGTGATGATGTTTCCACAGATTTCTATGCTTGGGTGTTCCCTAAATACGACCACGTAGCAGTCGGTACAGGCACAATGAAAGTTAACCAAGCTGACATCAAAAAATTACAGGCTGGTATCCGTAAGCGCGCTGCTAAAAGACTAGAAGGGGGCAAAATTATCAAGGTCGAAGCTCACCCCATTCCTGAACATCCCCGTCCTCGTCCTATCCGTGGTAGAGTCGCTTTAGTAGGTGATGCTTTAGGTACTGTAACCAAGTCTTCTGGGGAAGGTATTTACTTTGCAGCTAAATCAGGTCGGATGTGTGCGGAATTAATTGTCGAGCGATCGCAAAATGGACAACGAGTTCCCACAGAAAGCGATCTCAAAGTCTTCCTCAAGCGTTGGAACAAAACCTATGGTTCTACTTACCTTGTGTTAGATGTTCTGCAAAGAGTTTTCTACCGCAGTGATGCAACTCGCGAAGCCTTTGTGGAAATGTGCGACGACATCGACGTACAAAAAATGACTTTTGATAGCTATCTTTACAAGACTGTAGTGCCTGCTAATCCTTTGGTGCAGATGAAAATTACAGCTAAAACTATCGGTAGTTTAATTAGAGGTAATGCTTTAGCACCTTAATTCAAAGTCAAAAGTCAAAAGTCAAAAGTTTTATATCTTTAGAACAATAAAACTATTAGTCTGAATAAAACAGTATTACAATTAATTACAGCATCAGATTATTTGTTCTGATGCTATTTTTTTATACTTAATTATACGTAAGCCAGAGAACAAAACTTGGGTTAGACTATTGTTGCCTATCAATATTGTTAACCATAAAAAAGATGGATGAAACCATTTATATTAAATATCTTTGGAAAAGTAAAGATGTAGTTAAAGCATATAATTATCATCGAAAAAGCTCAACTTTATATCGAACACTAACTATAATTTATCTTATTTTTGGTACATACAATCTTGTATTTGGATTATATCGCCTTATCTTCACCTTAAATTTCAGTTTTTTATTGTCTATAGCTTTCGGATTATTTTTCTTATTTTATAATCGCATTACTGTTTTTTTCTTTGCTCGCAACTTTGAAAAACTAAATTATGAAAACAAACAAGTAGAATGGGAAATAAGTAAAACCAAAATTGTTAGTCGCATTATGAATTTAAGTGAATCTAGCTTTAATTGGGACTTCATTCAAGGTATATTAGATACTCCAACAGGTTTTTTACTTTATCCTCAAAAAAATCTCTTTCATTGGTTACCTAAAAGTGGATTTGCTAACGAAGAAGATATTGCTCATTTTGTATTTATTGCTCAAGATAAAGTTAAGAATTTTCAACAAATCAAATAAAAAAATTAACATCTAAATTTTTCAACTTTCAAGTCCAATCTTCGATATCTAAACCTATAATTTGCCCAAAATCAGAACTATTGCGAGTTAACAAAACAGCTTGATTCACCAATGAAATTGCTGCAATTTTCAAATCCATTGTCCCAAGTCTGGAATATAATTTTTTGAGACGTTGAAACTCTTGAGATGCTGGTTGATCAAATTCGAGGATAGGTATTGCACAATAATTAGTTAATTGTCGCTTTAGCTGACTGTAAGCTTCAATTTGCTTATCAATAGTTTGAGCTTTTGCTAGGTAGCTTAACCATCCTCGCGTCTGCTCTTCGTAGCTAATGATGGTCGCTGCTACTTGTCTAGGATCAATACCTACTAATCTCTGAAGAAGAACTTGAGCTTTTGCTCCTCCACGATCTAAAACACTGAGATGATCTGTATCAAGAATATACATCTAATCATCGGATTCTTCTAAAGAAATGGAATTCAAAGATTCACGATACTCGCGCCCTAGCTGCATCGCTTCATCATAGGCTGAATTGTCAGCAAATGTTCCAGCAATTTTTTCCCACCAAGGCGTAGAAGATGTATCACTTTCAACTTTGTGCTTGAGACGTGCAACTTCAGCCTCTAGCCAGGCTACTCGTTCTTCTAATTGTTCTGGCATATAACTTCTTTTACTTGAACTTATTTCTGACACAATATTTTATTCAAGAAAACTACAAGAAATTAATCACACCAAAGTACTCAAATGTTGAATTAGCTGTGATGCTTGTAAGACACCTTCAATTCTTTCGGCTGGTTTACCGTTTTTAAACAAAACTAAGGTTGGTAAAGCATCAATATTATACTGAGTAGCCAGATTAGGATATTTATCAGTGTCAATTTTGACCACTTGTAAGCGATCGCGTAAATTCGCTCCTACCTGTTCTAAAATCGGACTCATCATTTGGCAAGGGCCACACCATGTAGCATAAAAATCTACTAAAACAGGGATTTCAGAACTATCTAATAAATCTTGAAAACTGGAAAACTGCTTTTTAACTGCCATAGCGATCGCCTTGTATATTATTGATTAGGTCGTGAAGAGAAAATTAGTGTTAAGTACTGGTTAGCTTATATGATAGCTAAGTTAACCAAAAATAGTGGTATTTCTATTTAGTTTCTTAAGCTTATTTTGGAGGGCAAATTATGGAATTGTTACCAGAAAATCTACAGCACTTAAAATATAAAGTAGCAGTGGTTACAGGCGCATCGAGAGGAATTGGGAAAGCAGCAGCTTTAGCCTTAGCTACTCAAGGAGCAAAAGTTGTGGTTAACTATGCTCGTTCTAGTGAGGCAGCAGAAGCGATCGCTCAAGAGATTAATGCAGCAGGAGGTGAAGCAGTAGCTATACAAGCGGATGTCTCCCAAAGTGCAGAGGTAGATAATCTAATTAAACAAACCCTCGATAAGTTTGGGCGGATTGACGTATTAGTTAACAATGCTGGTATTACCAAAGACACTCTATTACTGCGAATGAAACCTGAACAATGGCAAGCAGTTATTGATTTAAATTTAACTGGAGTTTTCTTGTGTACCAAAGCAGTCAGTAAGACTATGCTGAAGCAACGCAGTGGCAGAATTATTAATATTGCTTCCGTTGCAGGACAGATGGGTAACCCAGGACAGGCTAATTACAGCGCAGCTAAAGCTGGGGTAATTGGTTTTACCAAAACTGTAGCCAAAGAATTAGCCAATCGTGGTGTTACCGTTAATGCTGTTGCACCAGGATTTATTGAGACTGATATGACTCATGATCTTCAATCAGAAGAAATCATCAAATTCATTCCTCTAGGTCGTTATGGTAAACCCGAAGAAGTTGCAGGTACAATTCGCTTCTTAGCAGCCGATCCCGCAGCAGCTTACATTACAGGTCAGGTTTTTAACGTCGATGGCGGTATGGTGATGGCTTAGTTGTTTTGTATTTGATTGAGATCACAGTATTGTTCAAGCCTCTAAAATTTCTTTCGCCCTAACTTTCAATTGGGGAAAAGCTACCGAAGAGATCGCCTTATCTCCAGTAAATACAGTTTTGGTGTAACTCCCCTTATTTAAAACCAGGACTGTTATTTTTTGTTCAATAGGGTCAATAATCCAGTATTCGGGAATACCTGTATTTTGATACTCGATCGCTTTGTCGGTGTAGTCTCTTTCTATTTGCTCTGCAACAGGACTAACTACTTCTACAGCTAACATTACTGTGTCTTCTATGACAGCACTTTTGTCCCGACGGTAGCTTTTCCAAATCTGACCATCAATCACTAAGATATCAGGGATTGTTGAGGAATTTATCCCTGTTCTGACCCCTACATCTCCAGTTTTGACTTTGATATCTAATTTGTATTGACGGGCGATCGCTTTAAAACAATCGGCAATAAAATCGATAATATCTGAATGTAAAAAGCTAGCAGGGGGCATCTCGATTAATTGACCCTCAACCAATTCATAACATCTATTTGTATCCTTGTCATAAATTAGATATTCTTCAAAAGTTATGTTTGTTGAGTTGGGAGTAGTAACCATTTTGCAAGTAGCAAGTAGAAATTTTAAAAATGTCCTAGCTATAACAATTTTAAAAACATTCTAGACAATACAAGTATTGCTATAGCTTTTTTCTTTACCAATTATCAATAGCTACGGGTAGTTGTTCTTGTAATCGTCGGGCTATTTCTTCGGATTCAGAGTTATACAAGACCATAGTTGTAGTTTCATTGCGCTTAAAGCCAATCCGTTCGTAAAAACTTTGTTGATGAGTAGTGGTTAAATAAACCCTTTCTACCTTATTTACTAAAGGATGAGTTAAAACAGTTTCTACCAGCTTACGTCCTAAACCTACTCCCTGATAATCAGGATCAATAATCACATCCCAGATAGCAGCACGGTATATACCATCAGAAGTTGCTCTAGCAAAACCAATTAAATTTTGTTGATCCCAAACAGTAACTACAGGATTGCTATTGGCGATCGCAATTTGTAGGTCTTCGATATTTCTTTCTCGCGCCCAAAAAGCAGTTTTCGCTAACAGGCATTGTAATTGCCAGAAATCTATTTTTGATTTATCGACACAAAATTGAATATGACTACAATTCATTGCGGTTAATGCCTCCTTTGGGAGATTATGAAGATACTGGTAATAGTACTCACTAATTTAGCTTAATTTGTTCTAATTAAGTGTGATTGAAAACATCTTAGCTTTTCCTATCCTAAAGATATCCTTGCATATATTTGCAAATTTTTGGCTAAATATGCTGTATGGTGTCTTTATTCCCTGACATTTGTAGTTAGGATTGACTGAAAGAAAAAGTCTGGAGTAAACGTTAGTATTAGTTAATACTTGATAAGCAAAATAGCGAGCGATAAAAGTTTTAGTTTGTAACCTCAGAAACCAACAAATCAGGAGAACTAAACTACTAAATCACAAATGACTACTAAAACAAAAATTTTCTCATCAAATCTAACTCTACCTGCCAAGGGAGCAAAAATTGAGCTTAATATCAATGGTATTCAACAAACAGTTAATATTGAACCTCGCGTTACCCTGTTAGATGTACTACGAGAAAGAGTAGGGCTAACGGGAACTAAAAAAGGCTGTAATCATGGTCAATGTGGGGCTTGTACAGTATTAATTGACGGACGACGGATTAATTCTTGTTTGGCTTTAGCAGTTCAATATGAAGGTTCAGAAATTACCACTATTGAAGGCATAGCCAACGGTGAAGAATTACATCCCATGCAAACGGCATTTATTAATCACGATGGTTTCCAATGTGGTTACTGTACTTCTGGTCAAATTTGTTCTGCTATCGCCATGTTGGATGAAGTAGCAGCAGGAGAAGCAAGTATTGTTACTGAGAATATTATGGATTTGGATGCGCCAACCGAATTAATAGATGCAGAAATTAAAGAAAGGATGAGTGGAAATCTTTGTCGCTGCGGTGCTTATCCAGGTATTGTGGCTGCGGTTAGAGAAGTTTACGAAAAAGCATAAAATATAATGAAACCTTTTAATTATACTCGCGCTAGTAACATCGAAGAAGCGATCGCAGTAATTAATAGCGTCGATACGGCTAAGTTTCTCGGTGGGGGAACTAATTTATTAGATTTAATGAAAGAAGGTGTGGAACAACCAGACCACTTGATAGATGTAACTCGGTTATCTTTAGCAGATATAGAAGAATTACCAAACGGTGGGGTGAGAATAGGTGCAATGACTCGTAACAGTGATACTGCTAATCACCCTTTAATTCGTCAACGCTACCCTTTACTATCTCAGGCTTTATTAGCTGGAGCATCGCCTCAATTACGCAATATGGCTACTGTGGGGGGAAACTTAATGCAGCGCACTCGCTGTTATTACTTTACCGATACCAATTTGCCCTGTAACAAAAGAGAATCAGGTTCGGGTTGTGCTGCTATTGAAGGTTTTAATCGCATTCATGCCATTTTGGGAACAAGTCAACAGTGTATTGCTACCCATCCTTCTGATATGTGTGTCGCTTTATCTGCCTTGGGTGCAGTGGTAAGGGTAGAAGGAGATAAAGGTGAAAGAGAGATACCCATTGGAGAATTTCATCGTTTACCAGGAGATACCCCTGAAATTGAAACTGAATTACAGCCAGGGGAACTAATTACGGCCGTGGATTTACCTGCTGATAGTTTTGCTAATAACTCATACTATCTTAAAGTACGCGATCGCACTTCCTATGCTTTTGCTTTAGTCTCGGTAGCAGCAGCTTTAAATATTCAAGATAATAAAATTCAACAAGCAAGAGTAGCAATGGGGGGAGTAGCTCACAAACCCTGGAGAGCTAATGAAGCCGAAGCAATATTAATTGGTCAACAACCGAATGAGTCAATTTTTAGACAAGCAGCCGAAGCAGCTTTAGCAGGAGCGAAAACTCACGAACACAATGCTTTTAAAGTTGAATTAGGAAAAAGAGCGATCGCACGAGCCTTAGCTACAGTCGCAGGAGTTAGATAAACATGAATCAAGTTATTGGTCAGTCTACAAAAAGAGTCACGGGAAAGCTTAAAGTGACAGGTGGGGCGCGTTATGCAGCCGAATTTCCCATCGAAAACATAACTCACGGTGTTTTAACTACCAGTACCATTGCTAAAGGACGCATTATAAATATTGACACCAAAGAAGCCCATGCAGTACCAGGGGTATTAACGATTATTACCTACCAAAATGCGCCAAAATTGCCATCTCATTCAATTTCCCAAGCCGAGAAAGATACTGAAGAAAATTTTCAAGCTCTTTATACAGAACGCATTTATTTTTACGGACAGCCAGTTGCAGTTACCGTTGCTGAAACTTTAGAACAAGCAGAACAAGCAGCCTCTTTAATCCGAGTACAATATCAAGAAGAACAACATAAAATTAATCTTGAACAAGCGATCGCCAGTGGTGAATTAATTACCTCTTCAAATCAACCAGATCAATCTCGCGGAAATCCAGAATCGGCTTTATCTAATGCTCATGTAAGTATTGATGCTAATTATACAGTTCCGACAGAACATCATAATCCTATCGAACCTCATGCCACGATCGCTGTTTGGTCGGGTGAGCATTTAACAGTTTACGATAAAACTCAATGGGTTAATCGTGTTCAACAGCACTTAAGTTCGGTTTTTGGGATTCCTCAAGAAAATGTTGAGGTTATTTCACCCTTCGTTGGTGGTGCTTTTGGCTGTGCTGCGAGTGTTTGGCAGCAAACTATCATCGCCCCAATTGCGGCCCTTGTAGTTAATCGTCCAGTAAAACTGGTTCTCTCTCGTAAGCAAACCTTTAGTATGACAGGGCATCGTCCTTACACTATACAGCGTGTGGCTTTGGGTGCAAATCCAGATGGGACTTTAACCTCTATTATTCATGAAGCAACAGGAGAGGTGGCGCAGTTTGAAACCTATACGGAGAAAGTGCTAGATGCTTCCCGTTTTCTTTATGCTTGTCCCAACGTACAAACTAAATATCGAGTTGCAAGGTTGGATATTTCTGCACCAACTTTTATGCGTGCGCCAGGAGTAGCACAGGGAATTTTTGCTTTAGAATCAGCATTAGATGAATTAGCTTATGAATTAGAAATCGATCCTCTGCAATTACGACTAATTAATTATGCCAATCAAGATCCTGAATCAAATTTACCCTGGTCAGAAAAAGCTTTAAGGCAATGTTATCAACAGGGTGCAGAGAAGTTTGGCTGGAGTCAACGCAATCCTCAACCGCGATCAATGAACGAAAATGGGATTTTAATTGGTTATGGTATGGCAACGGGAACTTATCCTATGTTTCGCGTTAGAGCTAGTGCTAGAGCGATAATTCTGAGTGACGGGACAGCAGTAGTACAGAGTGCTGCTTCTGATATGGGCCCTGGAACTTATACCACCATGACTATGATTGCGTCCGAAGCTTTGGGGATTCCAAGCGATCGCATTAAGTTTGAGTTAGGAAATGCTTCTTTTCCTTATGCTCCTCCTCATGGTGGTTCGATGACTGTAGCTTCTGTAGGTTCAGCGGTTAAAGCTGTCTGTGAGCAACTGCGATCGCGCATCATAACTTTAGCAAAACAACAGTCTAATTCTCCTCTTGCTCATACCAAAGATCAGGATTTTCAAGTTGCAGATGGAAAATTCTTCGACCAGCAAAACACCTCTTATAAAATCAGTTACCAAGAAATTTTAGCTCAAGCCAACCAAGAATCGATTGAAGTTGAAGCCACCTCTGTACCTGGAGATGAAAAACAACAATATTCTATGCACTCTTTTAGCGCGAATTTTGTCGAGGTAAAAATTGACGAATTGCTAGGAAATATTAAAGTGACACGAGTAGTAAGTGCCATAGATGTAGGACAAATTATCAATCCTCATACCGCTAAATCTCAAACTATAGGTGGTGTAGTCGGTGGTATTGGTATGGCACTTCACGAACATACTCACCAAGATGCTCGCTATGGTAATTATGTCAATACCAGCCTGGGAGAATACTTTGTTCCCGTTAATGCGGATATTCCCGAAATTGAGGCTCTTTTTTGTGGTGAACCAGATTATCACGCCAATCCTCTAGGGGCAAGAGGTATCGGTGAAATAGCTTTAATAGGAGTTGCTGCTGCCGTTGCTAATGCCGTGTATCACGCGACAGGTAAGCGAATTCGCGATTTACCAATTACCCTCGATAAATTCTTTTAACTCTTTCTCGTCCTCTGCATTAAATTGACATCCTCCCTCACGGGACGTGAGGGATTCCCAAACATCACTATTTGGGTTTCTGTTTCTTTCTTCCACTGGAAGTTTTTCGCAACTGCCCTTTAACATTATGGTTATCAGGTCTTATGTCCGCTCCACAGACAATCACCGCAAGCCCTGCGGCGAGTATATTCTGACCAGCGTTGATGTCACGGTCGATATTTTTCGCACCGCATTGAGGGCAATCCCAAAAACGGACATCCAACGGCAGTTTATCAATTACAAACCCACATTCAAAATGGCGTTTGCTGCTAGGAAAAAAGCGGTCAATCTTGACCAGTTTTCGCCCGTACCATTCACACTTATACTCAAGTTGACGAAACATTTCACCCCAAGCAGCATCAGAGATAGACCGAGCCAGCTTGTGGTTACGAACCATGTTCCTAACTGCCAAGTCTTCAATGGCAATCAAGCTGTTGGCTCTCACCAAGTGAGTAGTCAACTTGTGCAAGAAATCAGTACGAGCATCTTTGATAGAAGCGTGTATCTTAGCCACTTCAAGTCTTGCTTTATATCGGTTATTCGAGTCTTTGGTTTTCCGACTCAATTCCTTTTGCGCACATGCAAGCTTTTGATACAGCCGATTGAAATGCTTTGGGTTGGCTATCTTATCGCCGTCACTGGTAGTAAGCAAACTAGAGATGCCAACGTCAATGCCAACTTTTTGCTCAGTTGGGGGAAATGGTTCAACAGTTGGGTCATCAATCAACAGAGAAACAAACCACCTACCAGATGGTTCGAGTTTGACTGTAACGGTAGACGGACTGCACCCATTGGGCAACAATCTAGACCAAACTATATTCAAAGGTTCTTGGCACTTGGCAAGCCACAAATCACCATTACGGTATTTGAAAGCCGACTTGGTAAACTCCGCCGAGCCACCGTTGCGCTTGGCTTTAAACCTTGGATACTTGGCACGTTTGCCCCAGAAGTTAGCAAAGGCTTTTTGCAGATGTCTAAGACATTGCTGCAAAGGTACGCAGCTAACCTCGTTCAGAAAGTCCAAATCTTCGGTCTTTTTCCAACTAGTCAACAAGCTAGAGGTTTGTTTGTAATCAATCCTCTGTTGTCGTTCATACCAACCTTCGGTTTTGACAGCCAAAGCTTTGTTATAGACCAAACGCACACAACCCATTGTCCGTCGCAAGAGATTTTCTTGCGCTTGTGTCGGGTAAAAACGGTATTTGTAAGCACGTTCGGTCATGCTTCACACTATACCAGATTAAATGTCAAAAAGAAAGCAGTTACACCCTGCCCTGCTTTCCTCCCATCGGCAAAGCCGAGGGTCTCCAGCAGGAAGAAAAGATGAATCAACCTCAAGTTGGACTAATTTTATTAGCTGCTGGTGAATCAAAAAGAATGGGAACGCCAAAACAGTTATTATTTTACAGAGGAGCTAGTTTAATTCGTCATGCTATTACAGAAGCTATAGCCTCTAATTGCCATCGCATTATTGTAGTTATTGGAGCTTACAGCGATCGCATTAAGTCGGAAATAGAAAATTTACCTATCTATATCTGTCATAATCCTCATTGGCAGCAAGGAATGAGTGCTTCTATCTCACTTGGAATTAAAACATTAACGACAATCGAAACCCAACTGGATGGGGTTATTATCGCTCTTGGAGATCAGCCTTTAATTACTGCTTACGTTTACAATCGTTTAATCGAAAATTATTTAAAATCTCGACAAAAAGCGATAGCCTCAAACTATGCTAATACTCTAGGTGTACCAGCCTTATTTGATCGTACTCTCTTTCCAGATTTACTCAGTCTGTCAAACCAAGGAGGTGCTAAACAATTATTAAACCAATACAGCGATCGCGCCTTTGATCTTAATATACCCCAAGCAGCGATCGATATCGATACTCCTGATGACTATCAAAAATTACTTTCTTTATGACTAATCTCGAAGAGCGTCGCTTATATCAACAAATAAAACCGTCCCTGAATTGACCGAGGTTTTTAGATACTATGACTTCGCGAAGCAGGTTGTAGCAGTTCATATTGTTCAAAAGTAGTTAAGAAACCTTGTCCCTGGGGTGAAGCACACATTATTCCCACATCTAAAACTTCAACCAGGGTTAAATAAGCCATTCTCAGCATGGTGTAATTTTTCCCATCAAGAGAGTAATGTACTTCTATTGCCGAACCTTTACGAATTATTTTTATCCAAATTGCAACAGGATTATTTAGCATTGGTACAATAGACCAATCAGAATAATCTCGCGTAACTACGGCACTGACTTGTTGTATCCCCTCAACTAATTCGATACCGCATTTGAGCCAATTTGCCTCATTTAAACGCACCATTAATCCTGCTTGGTCGTATAAATCTTGATATTGTCCGCTAACTTTAACTTCAGCTACAAAATCTCCTGATACTTGTTGATAATAAAAATGTCCGCTATCTCTAATAAATCCATAGTGAGTTGTGCGCCAAAAATCTGTATCTTGAGTCGAGGTAACTTCAATCGTGTCATTTTGGGCATTCCAATTGGAAGGTTCGTTGAGCCATTTCATAGTTTTGTCCTGGATTAAATACTTCCATACAAAAATGAAAGAAAAAACCGAAAGAGAAAAAATGCTGAATGGTGAGTTGTATTGGGCAATGGATGAAGAATTAGCCACAATGCAGGCTAGAGCATCTCAATTTCTTTACCAGTTTAACTTTTCTCAACCTCATCAAGTAGATCTACAAATAGATCTTATTCTCAGCTTGTTTGGTAGCATTGGTTCTAATTTTATAATTAAACCCCCGTTTTACTGCGATTACGGCTGTCATATTTTAGCTGGTGATAATTTATATATCAATTATGACTGCACGATTCTTGACTGTAATACGGTGCATATAGGTAATAATGTTTTACTAGCACCAAAGGTTCAAATTTACACTGCCTATCATCCCACAGATCCAGAAGTTAGATTGTCTGGTAAAGAATTAGCAGCACCAGTTACCATTGGGGATAATGTTTGGCTTGGCGGTGGCGCGATCGTTTGTCCTAGTGTTTCTATTGGCTCGAATGTGACTATAGGTGCAGGTAGTGTAGTAACCAAAAATATACCAGATAACGTTATTGCAGCAGGTAATCCTTGTCGAATTATAAAAAAGGTATAATTTTTTTTGAGTAATGAGTAATGAGTAATAGGTAGCAATCAACAACCAACATCAAACTCAGATTTTTCACTTGTTATAGTTTCTAACTCTTGAATTTGGCTGTCTTGAATACGCAGAGAAAAATTAATTAATTCATCTATATTTATTTGAATAGTTTTACAAATATTTTCTAATGGTAAATCATTAGCATCGTGTCCAAAAGGATTTTCAATTTCAATACCGATTTGTTCTATACCAAAAACCGTAAAACTGATCACACTGACTATCGGTGCTGTCAACCAAGATAATTCCGTTACTAATTGAAATGGTAATGTTAGACAATAAATTAATAATAATTGTTTGAGATGAATTGAATATGCAACTGGTATGGGAGTTTTTAAAATACGCTCACATCCGCCCAAAGTATCAACCATTGCATCTAATAATTTTAACATTGATGTTAGCTGATAACTATTAACGCGATCGCAATCAAATTGTTGTTGTAGATAATCTTGAATTAAAAATGCTACCTGTAACGGGGGATTGTGAGCTTTTTGTAGTTTTTCATACCAAGTAATTGGTAATAAATCTATAATTTCAGCATTAATTGCTTGACCTCTTAAATGCAATTTAGTCGCGATCGCAAAAACTACTAACAAATGCAATATTTGAATTTTTTCTTGTCGTTCTTCTACATTATTGTCTTTTACAGCAACCAAAATAGCGCGAGCAAGATTACGAATTGCATTGACTAATGATCCCCAAAGTTTACGACCTTCCCAAAAACGTTCGTAAGCAGTATTTGTCCGAAAAACTAATAATAAACCTAAAACAATACTAGGAACAACGCTACTCAGAATTGGTAAACCAACATCCAGATAATATGAGTGAACAATAGATATTAATAAGCCAAATAATCCACAGAAAATAACTCTAGGAATAATCGCAGGAATAACTGAAGATTGCCACCTAAAAATAAATTTAAACCAATTCAATTCTTGTTGATGAATATTTTTATTTAAAGTGGCTTTTTTAAACATTTTGAATTTTAGACAATCTTTTAGGCTTTGATTTATTCCCCAGATTCAGCAGTTTTTTCGGATGTCACAAAAAAGCTACCAGCTACATACTATTAAGCAAGAGCTTTAGCGATCTCAGAGCCTAGACGAGCTAAAGTTTTTTCCCGTGTGAAATCGGCTGCTGCTCTGGCAGATTCAGCAAGAATTGTATCTGTATTTGGTGTAAGCTTTAATGCTCCGCCTAGATAACCTAAAGATCTACAATAGTCGTCAGATAGGTTAATTGCTGCTAAACGCTTCACAGTCTGATATTCACCTTTTTGAAAAGCGGACAGTGCTTCGCTATGTAAGTCGTTTTCGGGTTGCCCCAATGTTTCAATAATTATTTCAATAGCTTGATTTACTTGTTCCAGCGTTGGCTCTGTGGTTGGTGTAGTTGGCATTAGTATTCCTCCTTGAATTATTTCTAATTTTTAACGTTTCGATCTTTACTTGAAAAGCGTAAAGTGAACTGGAATTATCAGCTTTACCATTGTCCGAGAATTTTGCACAAATTTCAATTAATCGCGATCGCGAAGCGTGGGCTATGCCCAATCGCACCATTAATACTCGACGCAGATATATTAGAGCGATCGCTTCTTCCATTTTGAGACAACACTCCATCAACCTCAATCTCATCTGCATTTATTGTCACCTTTCCTGCCGAGCCAGTTGCCATAGTTGAAGATGTGATTAAACACCCATCTTTCACTATTAACTTAGGAGTTGATAAGTCGATGTTTCCCGCATTTCCTTCTGCATAAGTGCTAGCACTAATCCTACTAACAGTTCGATCCGAAGCAGCCCCAGTAATAACTAAAGATTGAGTGGCATTGACATTAATACTTCCAGAGGGTGTGTTGCTATTATTTTGAATTAACACTTCCTAAATGGATTTGCCCAGATTCAGCATTCAGCCTACCTCCTTCGATATTTATTTTTCCACCGATTAAAGCCAGAGATTTGCGCGATCGCACAGATATTCCAGTTAAGCTTTCGCCTCGCTCGAATGGATTGAATTGAGCGATGTCAGGTTGACGACCAATGTTGCTTCCTTTTCCCCTAACGGCGATTAAACCTCTTTCATTGCCTGTAAATCTTAATCCTATAGGAAGGCTGGCTGTTAAAATTGGGTCTTGGTTAGCATCATCGATACTAAATTGCTTGCCATCGGCAAACTTGATACTACTTGCTGTCGTGCCAACAAACGAACCGCCAATATCTAAAGAAACATTTTCTTCCAAGGTAATCCCGTTGGGATTGAGTAGGAACAAATTAGCATTACCTTGGATTTTGATTATCCCATCAATATTTGTTATCCCGTTTCCAGTTATGCGGAGAAAAATGTTTTCAATTTCGGAACCAGTTTGTAAAGATACAGTTTCACCACTAGCAACCGAAAAAGATTCAAAACTATAAAACAGATTCTTACCTGTTTGAGTACCGCCAGAAATATTGACAATCTTATCTTGGCTTGTCGCGATCGCGTTTTGGGCTAGTGTATTATCTAATACTATTTGTGTCATTGGCTTTGTTTTAAATCAACAGGATTTAAACCACAATGCTCAAAAGTGGCTTTAATTTCAGTTACAGCAAGTCTTTGACAACTATCACTTAGGAAAATTATGACCAAATAACCTAATATTCAAGCTAAAATCGACAGATTTAAACTCTCTCATCCTAAAATAAAAACCTGATCAAATCAAATATTATTTTTGCTCCGATTACTTATTTTCCATGGCATTTGTGAAACGTTTTGCCACTAAAACACCAACATGGTTGCTTATCTTGGGGAATTGTTCCTGGTAAAATTTCACCTGTGACATAAAACCATTGACCAACAATTTTGACAAACTCAGAGCGTTCGTGAAGCTGTTTTGGTTCTGTAATTTGATAAATGGCTTCAAACTCTACATAACCAATCTTCTCATTCTTTTTCCCTTTTTCAGTATCAATAATTTTCAAACCTAACCACTGAGTGTTTTTAATACTGTTAATCAATTCGACTCGCTCATTAGGTTTTCTTCTTTCTGGATGCAGTGTAGCAATTAAATAATCGACATTACCTTGACAAAAAGCAGTGTAACGCGATCGCATTAGTTTTTCGGCTGTTTCTGGCTGTTTCTGACCTGATAAATACATTTGACAGCAATATTTCGCTGCTTTTTTACTGCCACAGGGACATAAGTTTTGGGGCATTTTATTTTAAGTAGCAAATAGCAGATAGCAAGTAGCAAGTTTTTTAAGGTAGTAGGTAGTAGGTAGTAGTTAGTAAGTAGTAATTAATAAACCTTCTGCCCTCTGCCTGCATGCGGACACACGAATGTCCTTTGCGCCTTCTGCCTTTGTTGTTATAGGTTATTAGGTTGACGAGTTCGTTGTTCGATGTCTTCGAGGGTTTGTAAAACTAAACGTTTTGCTTCTAGCTTCCATCCCAATTTTTGGATATAAATGGCGATCGCACCTCCAGCAATTGTCGCGATCGAGTCTAACGGCTGCATAAAAGAAATACTTAAGAGTAATCCCAAACCAGCAATTCCCCAAAAAGGTAGTGCTACTGTCTGACGCTGTTTTTCGATTAACTGCATAATCGGATTGGTAGGCATTTCTGCTAAAAGCATTTTTTTAACTTCTTGTTGTTCTTTAGCTGAGACTGATAAGCCAATCTTCTGGCGCAGTTTTTCAAGTTTTCGGGCATCGGTGTTGTATTGTGTTAGTTCGTCCTCTGCCATCAAAATTAGACGTTCGTATTGACTCATTCAGTTCGCAATTTTTTATTTTTTATTTCTTTGTTTCAGCTTCTCATACTAAATGTAAATAAGGAATATCAAATTATTACTTCCAGGGCGCAAGCCTTGCGCCCCTACTTTTTACTTCTTAAAGTAAAATGACAACTATTGCCTACATTAATCTTGCTCACTCTTGATTTTAAACAAACCGATGGAAAATCATGCTCTCAATCAGTCTGTAATTATCATGACGGGAATGCATCGTTCTGGAACTTCTTTGACGGCATCCTTACTACAAAATGCAGGTATCCAAATAGGCGATCGCCTGATGGGTAGTTCCAATGGTAATGTTAAAGGGCATTTTGAGGATTTGGATTTTGTGGAATTTCATCAAAATGTATTACAATCTCAAGGGATTAGTATTGCAGGTTGGACAGAGCAAAGTCGGATTGAGGTACAACAGCAGTATTTAGCTCAAGCTCAGAATTTGATTTTAGCTAGAGGTAATCAAGCTATTTGGGGTTGGAAAGATCCAAGAACGACATTATTTTTGGATTTTTGGCTAAAGTTAATTCCTGATGTTAAATGTATTTTTCTTTATCGTTCACCTTGGGAAGTCACAGATTCTCTATTTCGGCGCGGAGATGTGATCTTCCGTACTAATCCTAACTTTGCTGTTCATCAGTGGTGTCATTATAATCAGGCAGTTTTAGATTTTTATCAACGTTACCCAGAGCAATGTTTATTATTAGAAATTGGTAATGTTATTGAGAATCCTCAGAGCATTATTGATTTATTTAAGCAAAAATTTGGTTTAGAGTTGCGATCGCCTGAATCTTTATATGAACCATCTTTATTTAACGCTGATAGCAATATTTATTATCGTCAGGCTTTAATTACTAAGTTTTTTCCCCAAGCTTTAGATTTATATCACCAACTGCAACAACAAGCAGATGCTAACCACCCGACTAAGGTTGAACAACAAGGAATTAACCCAACTTGCGAAGCTTGGATTCTACAAGATTGGTACGATCTTCAACACACGACAAAAGAAAAGCAACAAGTCGCAGCAGAGTTAACTCAAACGCAACAACAACTACAGTCAGCACAGGCAGAATTAGCTCAAACGCAACAACAACTACAGTCAGCACAGACAAAATTAGCTCAAACGCAACAACAGCTACAAGCAGTTACAGATAAATCCGCAAAACAGCTACAAGAAGTTACAGATAAATCCGCAAAACAGCTACAAGAAGTTACAGATAAATTCGCAAAACAGCTACAAATAGCTCAAATGGCAACAGAGCAATTCAAACTTCTGGTTGTAGCGATGGAGAGTAGCAAATTTTGGAAACTACGACGACGTTGGTTGGAACTACGGCAGAGATTTAATCTGGGAACAATGGATACACTGTATCAGAGCTATCTCACCTCCATTGGGGAAAACTCGCTATTGGATCGTTCATCGCCTTCTGCCATTGCTAATCTTGAAGGAATTCCTAACAGTGACAACCGCCAATACCAAAAATGGCTTATAAAAAATTATCCCAAACCTTCTAAACTGGAAAAAATCAAAGCTTCTATTACCAAAGTAGCTTATCAACCTTTAATTAGTATAATTGTACCAGTATATAATCCTTCTGAAAGTTTTTTGCGTCAAGCAATAGAATCCGTATTAGCGCAAGTTTATTCTAACTGGGAGTTATGTCTGGCGGATGATTGTTCTACTGAGCCTTATGTCAAATCTGTATTGGAAGAATATGCTCAACAAGACAATAGAATCAAGGTTACATTTCGTCCCCAAAATGGTCATATTTGTCATACTTCCAACTCCGCTCTAGAACTGGCGACGGGAGAATACATTGCGCTGTTAGATCACGACGATCTGTTACCACCCCATGCTTTAGCTACAGTAGTGGAACTTCTCAATAAGCATCCCGAAGCGGATTTTATCTATTCTGATGAAGACAAGGTAGACGAGAAAAACATTCATAAAGATCCCTTTTTTAAACCAGATTGGTGTCCTGATTCATTTTTGGCACGTATGTATACTTGCCATCTAGGAATATATCGGCGATCGCTTGTCACTGAGATTGGTAACTTTCGGGTTGGTTTTGAGGGTAGTCAAGATTATGATTTGGTGTTGCGAATTACAGAAAAAACCGACCAAATCTTTCATATTTCCGATGTTCTCTATCACTGGCGAATTCATCAGCAATCTGCTGCTTTCAACTCTAATACCAAGCCTTATGCTGCCAATGCTGCTCAAAAAGCTTTAACTGAGGCACTTGAACGTCGAGGTGAACCAGGATTAGTAACGCCTGCTAAGTTCCCAGGAGTATATACAGTTCGTTATCAGATTAAAGAACCTAAGCTAGTCAGTATTATTATTCCTACTAAAGATTTGGCAGATCTTTTAGATGTCTGTTTAAAGTCAATTTTTACCAAAACTACTTATCCTCATTACGAGGTGATTATCATCGATAACGGTAGTACCGAAGCCAAAACTTCCAAATGCTTCGATTATTGGCAACAACAACAGGGCGATCGCTTTCAAGTTTATCAATACAATATACCGTTTAACTATTCTCAAATTAATAACTATGGAGTAGAACAAGCCCAGGGAGATTATTTACTATTTTTAAATAACGATACTGAGGTAATCACTCCCGACTGGCTAGAGGCAATGGTAGAACAAGCCCAAAGATCATCAATAGGTGCAGTGGGTAGCTTGTTACTTTATCCTGATGACACCATCCAACACGCAGGTGTAGTTTTAGGTATTGGAGGAGTAGCAGGGCATAGTCATAAACATTTACCTGTTAACCAACCTGGATATATATCTCAGGCAGTTTCCATTAATAATTACTCTGCCCTCACAGCAGCCTGTTTAATGTGTCGGCGAGCAGTATTTGAGGAAGTGGGAGGCTTTGAAGAACAACTAGCGATCGCTTTTAATGACGTAGATTTATGCCTCAAAATTATCAGTCGTGGCTATCGTAATATATATCTGCCCCATGTAGCTTTATACCACTACGAATCCAAAAGTCGGGGTTATGAAGACACCCCCGCTAAACAAACTCGCTTTGCAGGGGAAATCAATTATATGAGACAAAAATGGCAAGAACTTTGCGATCGCGATCCTTGTTATAATCCCAATTTAACTAAAAACCTCGAAGATTACAGCTTGAATGTATAGTAGTCTATCAAATATTAATTGATGGGTTGAGATTAGGTAGTAGGTAGTAGGTAGTAAATTTTTTTTACTTAACGATTATGAATATGAGCCAAACTCGCTGCTAAGTCATGATAACAAATACAACCTTCAGCAAAATAATGACAGACTAGGGCATTACGAGAAAGTTCTAAATTTTTACGTTTTGAGCCACCATGAATTAAGTTTGAGTGCCAAATTAAAACATCTCCTTTCTGGGCATAGAAATACTTGGCTTCTAGCTGGTGATCTTGAATTATCTTTTGGAGTCCTGGTTCATATTTTTCGTGGTAAGTCATATACCCTCGTTCCTGAAATTCACCCAAGCTGATATTGGCTTCCTTGCTTAAAAAATGGGGTAAACGATGACTACCAGGATAATAGACTAAAGGGCCTGAATCAGGATTAATATCTTCAAAAGCTGTCCAGGTAGCAGCCAAATAATCCATCGGATAAGTAGTCATGTGGATAGCATCCGAGTGTTCTAACTGCTGTGAACCATTATGTCCTGTAATCGTCTGAAACGGCAGACATTTTGCTCCCAATAACATACTAATTATCCTCGTAACTCGCTCTTCATTGAGCATTGCAGCTATTTTCGGGACATGGAAATGAGTATTTAAATTTCTACCTGGCAAATGATTGACTTCACAAACTGGTTCTGGTGTAATTTTATTATCAGCGATCGCCTGTTCATATTCTGCCCAAGCAGCATCTAAAATCGAATCAGAAAATAATTTGGGAATAATTACATAACCATCTGTAATCCATTGACGACAGAGTTGTGCATCCGCTTCTGTAAGTTGACCTTCAACAAGCAATTGAGCAACTAATTTTGCTGCATCTTTTCTATCTAACCAAGGAGTAGGCTCATTTTGAGGAAAGAATTCACGACGAAAAACTGAAATGTTGCGTCTGTCTACCCCATTTTTAGGTATGACTGGACTTTCAGGGTGAAAAGTACCTGAATTTGCTTCTTTAACTTGAAACTTCCGTAACAGATTTAACATAAGACCAGTAACTCCGAAAATAATTAATTCATACTAAGCTAATTCATAACTGTCAATTTTTGTAATATAAATTTACGTTTTTAGCCTTTTTTCTGGAAAAAATTAGGTTAAATTTAGAGTTGTCTTTTTAAAGTAACGCTCCGTGAATTTAACACCATCTACGCGTAACAATACTACAGCTAAAGCTAAAGAGTCTAGTATGGTATTTTTCGATCCTACTTTGATTAATGCAGCTAGAAATATCTATCGCAATTATTGTAGTCTCAATGTCCCAGCCGATAGCCGACCTATGGGAGTGGTAATTAATCGAGATAATCACAGGGGACAATTAACATTTTCCTCAAAACCTATACTATTACCAAGAGAATGTTTTATTCCTATGAAGCAAATCGAAGCAGAAGTTTATTAAATCCCTAATTATTAGTAATTTTGAGTTAAATTATGGAAACGCTGGCTACAGCGATTATCGGTTTTATTTTTGCTTTTACCTTTGGTGCTTGTATTGGTAGTTTTTTAAACGTAGTTGTCTATCGTCTTCCTGCCAATCTATCTCTAATTCAGCCTCCTTCTCGTTGTCCCCGTTGTCTTCATAAGTTGGGCATAACTGAGAATGTGCCTGTATTTGGTTGGTTATGGTTGCGAGGTTGTTGTCGTTGGTGTCAAGCTAAAATTTCTAGTCGTTATCCTCTTGTAGAAGCCTTCACTGGCTTGATTTTTTGCTTAGTTTTCTGGAGATATGGTTACAGCTTAAAAACTATCGGCTATTGTGCTTTTTTGTCCTGGCTGTTGGCTTTATCTTTAATTGATTTGGATACAATGACTTTACCTGGAGTTTTAACTAAGTCGGGATTAGTATTAGGGTTAATATTTCAAGGTATTATTGGCTGGCAGACTGCTCAAGGACAGGGAATAGCCAATCAACTCATGTTTGGAATTGGTGGGGCAGTATTAGGTATTTGGTTATTAGAAATCATTGCTTTGCTGGGTTCAATTATGCTGGGACAACCAGCAATGGGCGATGGTGATGGTAAATTAATGGCAACTATTGGGGCGTGGATCGGCTGGAAATACGTTTTAGTATCTAGTTTTATCGCCTGTGGTGTTGGTTCGATTATCGGTGGTGGCGCGATCGCCCTAGGTATTATTGGTAAAAAACAACCCATGCCCTTTGGCCCCTTTTTAGCCCTGGGTGGTGCTTTAAGTTTATTTTTTGGTGAGGCAATTATCAATGCCTATGTGAATACTTTTTTTAACTGATAAAAAAGCTAAAAGCTAATAGCTAAGAGCTAATAACTACGAACAAAAATATTTTGTACATCATACTTGTCTTGAACGAGTCGCTCATGAGGGAAACCACGCCAGTTCCTACAACGGAGGAAACCTCCGCAACGGACTGGCTTCCCAAGACCGCGCTCGTTCGCTAAATCACCAACGTCTTAAATTTGATATGCTTCAGCTTGCATTTGCCAAAGATGGGCGTATTCTCCCTGTTGTTGTAATAGTTTTTCATGAGATCCGTGTTCGATTAATTTGCCAGCCTTTAAGACCATAATGCGATCGCACATTGATACAGAAGCAAGACGATGAGTAACTAAAATTGCGGTTTTACCTCTAACTAATTCCGAGAAACGGTTATAAATTTCATATTCGCTACGAGGATCTAAGGCTGCTGTCGGTTCATCTAAAACTAATAGTTGCGATCGCTGTTCACGAATAAAAGCTCTGGCGATCGCAATTTTTTGCCATTCCCCACCAGAAAGTTCTGTGCCATCAAATTGTTTACCTAACAAGGTTTGGTATTGATCTTCAAGTCTACTTATTTTCTGATCAATTCCTGCTTTTCTAGCTGCTAGTTTAAGTTTTTCTAACTTGGCTAAAGCGGTTAAATCTCCCAAGGCAATATTTTCGCCGACAGTCAAACTATAACGACAAAAATCTTGAAACACGACTGCTATTTGCTGTCGCCACTGATTTAAATCTAGTTGCTTGAGATTAATACCATCTACTAAAATTCTGCCAGCACTTGGATCATAAAGACGTGCTAAAAGCTTAATAATAGTAGTTTTCCCTGCACCATTTTCTCCTACCAAAGCCACAGTTTTTCCAGGTTTAAGAGTAAAAGAAATTTCTTCTAATGCTAGTCTGCCATCGGGATAAGCAAAAGACACATTATCAAAGACGATTCCTGAAGTGTTCACATTCGGAATATTGCGGTTACTAACAGTAAGATCCATCGTTGGTTTACTGTCTAGAAACTTAAATACACGCTCCATAAAAATCAAAGATTCTTGTAAGCTAAAAAATTCAGACAACAAAACTTGTAAGCTAGTTTGAATATAATTTAAAGCTTGAATAAATAGCAAAACATTGCCTGCGGTAATTTGTTTGTTAACGGCTTTAATAACTATCTGATAAAAAGCGATCGCATTACCAATTGCACTCAAAATTTCCCAGATACTTAAGTTGAAAGCTTGTTTACCACGTATTTTACGCATCGCTTGGTATTTATCATCAAAAGCTTCTTGATAACGTTGCTTAAATAATGAACCTAGTCCAAATAAACGGACTTCTTTGGCGTAAGAATCTGTTAACAGCAAGGAAGAATAATATTTCATTCTGCGAGATTGAGGACTTTTTTTAGACATAGTTGTCCAAATATCCCATTGAATTTTAAAAGAGAAATAAACTTTGGGAAATGATGTCAACAGAAGTAATAAAGAAATCCACCAAGCGAGAGGAAATAGTAAAATTAGCATGGTAATGAGATTAAGTAAATATTGCAACCCATTACCAAAAAACATTATTAAATTAATTGGCTGTCTATTTATCTCTTCTTCAATTAATTGCAGTTCATTATAAAAATGAGCATCTTCAAAATAAATCAAATCTGAAAAACTATTAGCTTTATCGAGAATTAAAAGATTTATACAAGTAGAAAGTTTTTCACTAGTATTTCTAAAGCTAGCATCATGAAATGGCTCTAAAATACTTTGCAATAAAATTGCTGCTACCCAGGCAATTATTAAAGAAAATAAACTCCAATCATTGTCTAACTGTTGCGAATTCAAACTAACAATGACAGTATCGACTATCTTTTTATTAACCCAAATACTGAAACCAGGAATTAAACCTTTTACTAAGGTATTGATAATTAAAAAACTAACTTCTTTAGGAGTAGCTTGCCAAATTATAGGAAGCGATCGCACGAAAATTCGACTATACTTAGCCAATGAATTGAAATATTGCATTTACTTGAAAATTTAAAATCAATAACGAAGTTCTGCTACAGACACTATTCAACTTCTCCAGTCTAAAACCTAGATTTTGCAGTGCCAATAATTAAAATGTTGAGTGGGTGCAGGAACTATCTCATGACTATAAAATTTTTCTCTAAGGCGATCGCTCTTGAGTTAAAAAGTTGGTTAATGTTATTGTGCCAGTAAAAATTAGGCTTGTCAAAAAATCCTATTTATTTTAAGTAAAAGGAGCAAATATATACTCTCAATAAGCCATTATGTATATATATAACCAAAGTTAAGTAAAAGGATTTAGTTATCTGTGAGTGAGATTGCAACTAACCAAAAGCCAAATCAAGCAACTTCCCCCAATTACGATATCGAGTCGGCAGTATTAGAAAGATATCAAGAAGGCGCAAGACAACAACAACCTAGTTTATGTTGTCCGACTGAATATGAAGGGAATTACCTACAAATTATTCCTGAAGAAATTATTGCCAAAGATTATGGTTGTGGTGATCCTACTCGTTACGTTAACGAAGGAGAAACTGTAGTTGATTTAGGATCAGGAGCAGGCAAAAATTGCTATATTTTGGCACAAAAAGTCGGAAAGTTAGGCAAAATCATCGGTGTAGATTTTAACGATGAAATGCTCACTCTAGCGCGTAAATATCAACTAGAAATGACAGATAAGCTAGGGTATGACAATACTGAGTTTGTTAAAGGCAAGATTCAAGATTTAAAATTACCCCTAGATAAATTACAGACATGGTTGCAGAACAATCCTGTTACTTCGGTAAATAAAATTGGAGAATATGAAGCGGAGTGCGATCGCCTACGTCAACAAGAGCCATTAATCGCTGATAATAGTGTAGATGTGGTAATTTCTAACTGTGTTCTCAATTTAGTACGTCCTCAAGATAAACAACAGTTATTTGCAGAAATATTTCGTGTCCTTAAACGTGGTGGTCGGGCAGTTATTTCTGATATTGTTTGTGATGAAGATCCTACCCAGACAATCCTTAATGATCCTGAATTATGGAGTGGTTGTATTGCAGGGGCATTTAGGGAAAATAATTTCCTAACCATGTTTGAGGATGCAGGTTTTTATGGTGTAGAAATTCTTAAGCGAGAAGATACTCCTTGGCAAGTAATTGATGGTGTGGAATTTCGCTCAATGACTGTACGAGCATATAAGGGAAAAGAAGGTATTTGTCTCGAAAGAAATCAATCATTAGTCTATAAAGGGCCTTGGAAACAAGTAATGGACGATGATGGTCATGTCTTCTGTCGTGGGGAAAGAATGGCTGTCTGTGACAAGACTTACAACATTATGACTAGTTGCTGTAGTCCTTATGCTCAAGATGTCATCGGTATTGAACCTTATGAAAATATTTCTTTAGAAGAAGCAAAAGAATTTAACTGTAAGACTAAAGCAATTCGCCACGCCAGAGAAACTAAAGGGTCAGAATATAACTTGACTGAAATTAATAGTAATGACTGTTGTTCTCCTGGAGAGTGTTGTTAATTCAGTTAACAGTAATTATTAATTAGTAATCATCTTATCAAATGACCTAAAATAGTTACAAAGCGACGAGAAACCCTGTCGCTTTTGGTAAAAAACTGCTCTTAAATCAAACGATTATTAAGAACAGTTGCCGATTTCATCTTATTGAATTGTTCAAGTTATTTTTAAACTTAAACCGCTAAATGTGATTCAGTCACAAAAACGTTATCTAAAATATCTTCCCTATTCAAATCAGTGTTATGAGCGATAATGTCTGCCAAACTATGCTGATAGCTAATACCAAATCTGGCTTGAATCTCAGCTAAATCTGGATCATTAAGATAAAAGAAGCGATCGCCATCTCTGAGAGCTTCAAACTGGTCTCTCCAAATAGCCTGTTGCAACTCACCAAATTCTGTACCTGGTAGATGTTCTTCTGAAATCATACCAACAAAAGCATCAACTTTGTCTATATCTCCATAAATAGCTTCTAAACGAGCAGCAACGGTGGATCTGCGGATCGAGTCTACCCCTTCAACTTCTTCGTTTCTAGCTAGTAAATCAGCGATTTCTTCAGGATCTGCCTCTAGTTCGCCATTTTCATCCAAAATGGCAATAAAATCGATAATATGAGGATCGTTGAGATCTATATCCTGAGCATCAAAGATCAAGTCGGCAGAAGTTATTCTAGTCCCGTCTACATCCCTAAGATCTTCAGAATCTACGAATGCCTTGATCGCGTCAGGATCTTCTCCCGTAATGTCATAAAATGAATCAACTCGCTCTAGCCCAAAAGCTTCACGCAGATCATTATAAGAGAGAATTCCGTGATCTCGTCCACGTTGAATATCAAGTGAGCCTATATCCAACACTCCATTAAATAATTGCTCAATTGGAGGGCCATCAGTGAATTCTCCGCCTGAGTTACCAAATTGGGGAATTTGAAAGAGAATACTTCGTAACTGATTATCTATTTGTTCATCATTGTTATAGTTAGTTTCAAACAGTCCTTCTATGACAGCTCCCAAACCCACTTTATTGACGACACTGGGGTTGCCAGATTGGGTATTTACAGGTACTTCAATCTGACCTCCATCTCTTAAAGCTCCTTGTGACTCTAAGATAGCCAAGTCGGCATCGGATAGATTACTCCGATCAAAATCAAAGTCTCCATGAACCATGCTATGAGCGCGATAACCAACAGTAGCAAACTCATTAGTAATGCTGGGGTCTACATTCGGATCGTAACCTTGATAAGCATCTAGCTCGATTCCTATTGAAGTTAGATACTCGTTGTATGTAATGTACTGCTGCTCTGCAATCACAATCTTACGAGCAATCTGGAACTTAGTTTCTTCATCAAGACTACTCGGAAGCAGATCGACAATGCGGTTGTGTTCACGAGCAAACAGAGTATGGATTGCGGTTAAGCCAGTGTTTTCATTGGCTCTAACATCTCCAGCCACAATAGCGGAAGCGGGATCGAGCCTCAAGCGTCCCATTAAAGCCATTTCTGGTGCGGTAGTAGCGTCGCCACGAGCATCAGCACGAGGTAAATAACCATCGGGTAACAGCAATTTAGCACCATTGTTGGAAAGATCACCATCTACCACGCCTTCTCTTAACCATTCTAATTTGGCTTCCGTTCCACCATAGATAGCCCAGCCATCGATAAAAGAGCTAACGCATCTCCTCCATTGATCACGTCGTTACCAACGTCACCAGAGATTTTGTCATCTTGACAAACAACGTAGTGTCTTAAACTTGTTGTAGTTGCTTCTTGCCTAGCCTAATTAATTCATTCACAATTTAAACAGAACTGCTATGGCTTTGAGTCATTAAACTATATTTGATGCTTGAAGTGAATTAGCTTCGTTAAAATGAACTGATTCGTAGCTCTTAGCTTGAAAAATTCAAGAGTTCAAATATATAACCTTAGAGAAAAAAGCTTATAGCTTATAGCTAAAAAACGAATCACTTTTATGTTTAATTCACATTAGATGTATTTTATGAATATCATTGAAAGTTTTAGAATGGCGACTGCTACCTTGATGGCAAACAAAATGCGTAGTAGTTTGACGATGTTAGGCATCATTATCGGTAATGCTTCAGTAATTGCGATGATTGGAGTAGGAGAAGGGGCAAAAAACTTGGCTTCGGAACAGTTTGAGTCTTTAGGCCCTAATGTGCTGTTTGTAGTACCAGGTTCGGAAGAGGAGCGACGTACTACTTTTAATGCGCCCAAAACTCTAGTATGGACAGATGCGATCGCCATAGCTGAACAAGTGCCAACGGTAAAACAAGTTGCTCCCCAAGTTACTAGTAATGAGTTGATTACTTATCGTAATCGTAATGCCAATGAAGAGGTAGTTGGTACTACGCCCGAATACTTAACTACTAGGAGTTTTGAAGTTGCTCAGGGAAGATTTATTAGTGACACTGATGTTGATCGTAATCAGCGTGTAGCGGTTTTAGGTGCAGAAATAGCAGAAAAGTTTTTTCCCAATCAAAATCCTCTAGGTAAAAAGATTAGAGTTAAAAATATCAATCTGGAGATAATCGGAGTTTTAGAAGCCAAAGGAGCGTTTCTCGGTAGTAATCAAGATCTGACGGTTTATCTACCTTTGACCACGATGGCAAATCAAATTGTGGGTGAAACTTCCCCTTATGGTACTCAAGTAAGTTTTATTTCTATTGCAGCTAAGGATGAAGACAGTATTAATGCTGCTCAATTACAGATTGAAAATCTTTTACGTCTGCGTCACCAAATTACTGATGAAGATGACTTTAGTGTTCGTACCCAAAAGGATATTTTAGAAATTGTGGGTACGATTTCTGGTGGTTTAACAGTTTTATTAGCTGCGATCGCTGGTATCTCTTTGTTAGTGGGTGGAATTGGAGTAATGAATATTATGCTGGTGGCAGTGACAGAAAGAACCAAAGAAATTGGCTTGCGTAAAGCGGTCGGCGCGAAAGAAAGTGATATTTTATGGCAATTCCTGATTGAAGCAACTATCCTCTCGGCTGCTGGTGGCGCGATCGGGACAGTAGTTGGAGTCACTGGCATCATTTTAGTAGGTGCATTTTCTCCTCTTGCACCGACGATTTCTCCTGTAGCTATTTTACTGGCAGTAGGAGTTTCAGGGGCAATTGGTCTTTCTTTTGGGGTTTTTCCTGCCAGATCCGCAGCCAAGCTAGATCCTATTGTGGCTTTAAGAAGTATTTAGTCATTCGTCATTTGTCATTTGTCATTAATAAATAACAAAGAAATATTGAAAGAATAGTAGTTTTTACCTAGTTTAAAGTAGTATACTGCTGAAAAATGATTAAAGTATTTATTTACCTAATCTTAAACATCTTTATAAACTTGGCTGCATAATATCCACTAAATCTTGAATGAATCATGTAAATTTACATTGGGCAAAAACTAAAATTATTAGAGAATTGGGATACTTTCCTGCTTTTTTGCTCCCTGCCCTCAACTCATCGTTAATTTTTAAAAGCTTAGTTAAGCAGACGTTATCTGCATACATCAAAAATCCTTTACCTGTATTATTTAAAGAAAAGTTATTTGTAATTCTCTCACGTTATTTTGGCATTGATTATTTTACTATTTGTCATAGCTGCACTTTACAATCCTTGGGGTTAAATGCTTCAGAAATATTAGCTTTAGGTGCGATCGGCTATCCTCAAACTGAAACAGATATAGAAGCTGATCTGCGACTACTCCATAATCGATGGCAGAGAAGTGAAAATTGGCAGCAGCAGCCTCAATTAGAAACTAGTTTGTTACGTTGCTGTAGTTTTATTTTTTTGTATCCATGTCAGGCAAATGATTGCTCTGCTAAATTGCAAGACTTGTTAGGAACATTTTTTTACAATGAGTTAATAATTTTTTTGGGTTATATCAAGCTTTGTCATCAATGGGTATCTAGTCATCCAGAAATATCTCATCAACAAGATCCTCGTTCTCAATTACATTTAGGTTCGTTACTGTTATCAGAAACTAAGTTAGCGCAATTTTTTACGACTAATATTTTAGCGACAAGTCTGAAACCAAAAGTGCAAATCTCTACTGCCCTTCCACCGCAACCAAATCGATCTTTTAAAGCCGAATTAATACCACCAGCTGTGAGTCAAGCACTCACACAATATACCCAGAGTGCGATCGCCCCAGATATAAGCGATATTGTCTGTCAAGAGACGCGGTTAACAGCAGTGGCAGCACAACTAAAAATGGTATTAGCAGCAACGAAAACTGGTAATTGGAGTTGGGATCTAGTTAATAATCAAATTAATTTTTGTCATCGTAGTCGAGCTATTTTAGGTTTAAATGATTTTGATGGTAGTTATGAAGGTTTTTTAAAATTAATTCATCCCGACGAACGCGAGTCTGTTGATTTAGCAGCTATTAGGGTAATTAAAGCCCAACAAGATCTAAACTTAGAATATCGTGTCGTTAAATCCAACCAGGAAATTTGCTGGATTCAGGCACAAGGAAGGTTGTATTACAATACTCAGGGAAAAGCTATTCGCTTAACAGGGTTAATTACAGATATTACTGCTACCAAATCAGATTTAGGAATTGATTATTATATCAATCAGAAACAACAGCAAAACGTGGTGCAATCTCTCAAAGAACTAGAAGTTTTACTTAATGTAATTCCTTATCATCTGTTTGTGGTAGATGTCTCAACCAGAACAATTTCCTTGATTAATTTGGGATTAGCTCGAAGTCTGGGTTTATCTGATCCTGAAGTAGCCAAAGGGATGACTGTTACTGAATGTTTTCCTCCAGAATATGCTTGTAAAATTACTTGGCAACAGCAACAAGTTTTAACTTATAAACAAGTGATGCACCTGCAAGAAGAGGTAACACTTACTGATGGGATTCACTTTTTTGATACTGTTATTACTCCTCTATATAATGAACAGGGCGAAATTACTACTTTACTACACACTGCAAGTGATATTCCCAATTTAGCTGCTACCCAAGAAGCTCTTTCCCAACGAACCCTACAACTTGAAGCTGCTAACCGTGAATTGGAATCTTTTTCTTATTCTGTCTCCCATGACTTGCAAGCACCTTTACGGGTGATTAATGGTTTTAGTCAGGTACTCTGGGACAATTATCAGCCTCATCTGGACGATCGCGGTAGACACTATCTACAAAGAATCCAAGCAAACAGTAAACGCATGAGCGATTTAATTGATGCCCTGTTGCAGTTATCGCGAGTCACTCGTACTCAGATGCAGTCTGTCAAGATTAATTTAAGTGAAATGGCGCACGATATTGTTGAAGAACTACGGGCAGCAGAACCTGAACGTCAGGTAGAAGTTAAAATTACTCCCAATCTCCAAACTAAAGGCGATCCACAATTACTGCGTATTGTCTTAAATAATCTTTTGCACAATGCCTGGAAATATACTTCCAAGCGATCGCTTGCTAAAATTGAATTTGCTTGTCATCAAAATGAACGTCAGTTAGTTTATTTAATTAGAGACAATGGGGCTGGTTTTGATTTAACCTACGCAGACAAACTCTTTACTGCCTTTCAGCGACTCCATAGCCAATCGGAATTTCCTGGTACGGGGATTGGTTTGGCGACTGTTCAGCGTATTATCTATCGTCATGGGGGTAAGGTTTGGGCAGAGGGTGCGAGCGATCGCGGGGCAACATTTTATTTTTCTCTCTAGTGGTTTGTCAATTTTGTCCTGATTTTGTAGTGGAATTGCGATCGCCTAGCGATAATCTCAAAATTCTTCAGGATAGGATGCAGGAGTATATCGATAATGGTGCATCTATCGGTTGGTTAATAGATCGCACTACTCGTCAAGTTTATATTTATATACCTGATAGTGAGGTAAAAACTTTAGATAATCCTGAAACCATTAGTGGTAATCCAATTCTATCAGGTTTTGTGCTAGATTTAGCTAAAATTTGGTAATCTTAAATTGTTTTTTGATCGATTACTTACTATTTTTGTCCCTGATAACTGATCAAAGTTGCTCCAAAAATAAAATAATTTGAAACATAGACGAAAATCAGCGAGCAAAATGCTATTATTCTTGAAATTATAGATTTCAACTCAATATAAAGAAGTTTACGGTGGCAAAAGCTCTTTTTTCTTGTTTCCTGCGACAACTTGGTGTTGATCCTCTATTTCAGATTTCTCTCTCTACCTTGGGTTATCTCTACCTCACTAGCGATGTTTCCTTAGCTCAAGTTACCTCCGACGGTACAGTTAATACTCAAGTTAATCAAAACGGCAATGTAGCTGAAATAACTGGAGGACAAACGCGAGGCGGTAATTTATTTCATAGTTTTAGGGATTTTTCGGTTAGTACTGGTAATGAAGCTTCTTTCTTGAATGCCGATACGATCTCGAATATCTTTAGTCGCGTTACAGGGGGTAATATCTCCAACATCGATGGTTTAATTAGTGCTAACGGTAGTGCCAATTTATTTTTGATTAATCCTGCTGGAATTATATTTGGGGAGAATGCCAGATTAGATGTAGGTGGTTCATTTTATGGCAGTACTGCCAGTAGTATTTTATTTGAAGATGGGGAATTTAGCGCAACTGATTTAGAAAATCCACCCGTGTTAACGATTAATGCACCCATTGGTTTGAATTTTCGGGATAATCCTCAATCAATTACTAATCGCTCTCAAGTTAATAATGGCAATGGGTTACAAGTCAATACAGGAGAAAATCTAGCTTTAATTGGCGGAAATATTAACTTTGATGGCGGAATTGTCACCGCGCCTGGAGGGAAAATCTCGCTAGGAGGTTTATCATCAGCAGGGGAAATTATTATTGATGGAGATGGTAGCTTTAAATTCTTTAATGGCATAAACAAAGCAGATATATCTTTAACTAATCAAGCTAAAGTTAATGTGCTTGGTAATGATGGTGGCGCAATTAATGTCAATGCTAATAATTTACAACTTACAGGGGCAAGTTTGTTCTTAGCAGGAATTAACGCCGAGTCAGGTTTTCCTGAAGCTCAAGCAGGTAATATTAACATCAATACGAATAGTATTATCGCTAGAGGAGATTCTCAAATTCGTAATGAAACTCTGGGTATTGGCGATGCAGGAGATATTAATATTACTACGGGGAACTTAGATTTTACAGAAGGTTCGGTAATTATTGGTACGACTTTTGGACAGGGAAATGCAGGAGATGTAAATATTAACGCTACGGGAGATGTATCTTTCGATCTTGATTTTGGTGGAATTCATACCAATGTGGGTTTGCAACGCGACGATCAAAAAATAGAAGGTGCTGTTGGTAATGCTGGCAATATAGATATAAGTGCTAAATCTTTTTCTTTAACTAATGGTGCGAGGTTAGTTAGTAAGACTTCGGGACAAGGAAATGCAGGCAATGTAAATATTAATGCCTCAGAAACAGTATTAATAGAGGGCAAAGGAACTAAACCTGTAACTGATGAAGATTCTCTTTTTGATACTACTTATGTATTTCAATCAGGAATTTTTACTCAAGCAATAGCAAAGAGTATGGGTAATTCTGGAGGTATAAATATTAATGCTCAAGAATTTATTTTAGATGATTCAGCAATAATTGCTGCTGATAGTTCGACGATAGGTAACGCTGGGAACATAAAAATTAATACTTCAGAGAGTGTTTTTTTAGGAGGACAAACTTCAATAATTACTCAAATACAAAAAGCTGCCAAAGGAAAGGGAGGAGATATTGAAATTAATACTAGAAACCTTAATTTGGTTGATTCTTTTATTTTGTCTAACAGTGATGGAGTAGGCGATGCTGGCAGTATAATTATCAACGCTAGTGAAAGTGTTCTTTTAAAAGATGCTCCTGATACCTCTTTATTTAAGGAAGGCAGTTTAATTATTAGTGGTGTTGGAATATTAACTGATGAAACCGAAGGTAATGCAGGAAATATAGAAATTAACACCAAGTCGCTGACTTCAGAGGGGTCATCTTTTATTGTGGCTCAAACTAATGGAGTGGGAAATGGGGGAGATATAATTATCAACAGCCAAGAAGGAGTATTTCTTAACGATAGCAGTCGCATAGTCTCTCAAGTTCAGGAAAATGCTGTTGGTAATGGAGGTGAAATTAAAATTACCTCTCCAATAATTAATCTGAATGGTTTGTCGGCAATTTCTACTACTACTTTGGCTGGGGGAGAAGGAGTAGCAGGAAATATCAACCTCAATACTAATGATCTAACTCTAACTGATACAGCTATTATTGATGCTTTAACAGAAAACAATTTTGATGGTGGTGACATTAAAATTTCTGCCAATAATATTAATTTATTTGGTGGAGCAAAGATTGTCACGGCTACAGATGGTGCAGGAAATGCAGGAAATATCACCTTAAATACAACTAACAAAATTAATATTGCAGGGAATAATTCCGAATTCACGCAATTTATTACAGAATTAGCCCAAGATGAAATAATTCGTGAAGCTGATGGACAAGCTAACGATCGCTTTAGATTTACTACTCCTTCTAGTATTCTCAGGGTTTTAGGTGGCAGCAGTGGTTTATTTGCTAATACTAGTATTAACTCCACTGGGGATGGAGGTAACATTCAAATTGGTAATCCTCAACAATTTAGTGTAACTGATACTGCTTTAATTTCAGTTGGTAGTCAAGGTGATGGTAGTGCTGGAAGCTTAACAATTGAATCTCAATCTCTGTCTTTAAATAATGGCTCTTTATTAGCTGCAACTCCTTCTGATGTTGGTGGCAACATTACCTTATCTATTGCTGATAATTTGATACTTGATAATCAAAGTTTGATTTCTTCTCAAGCGATAGGAAATGCTGATGGTGGCAATATTGAGATAAATTCTAAATTTATAATTGCTTTTCCTAATCAAAATAACGATATCTTAGCTAATGCTGCTCAAGGCAAAGGCGGAAATATTAGTATTGCTACCAAAGGTATATTTGGTATTGCAGAACGTTCTTTAAATGATTTGACGAACGATATTAACGCTAGTTCTCAAGTTAGCGGTTTGGATGGTAGGGTTTCAATTTTTACTCCTGATATTAATCCTATTCAAGGTGTAACAGAATTACCAAGCAATGTAGTTGAACCAGAACAAACCACAGAACAAGCTTGTCAAGCTAATAGAGAAACAGCAGCCCAAAATGGTTTAACTATCAATGGAAAAGGTGGTATTCCTGCAACTCCAGATCAACCATTAACCTCTCAAAATATCATCATTAATGGTGAAATAACCCCTGCATACGCTATTCCCGAACCTATAGAAACTAGTCAAGGCAAAATTCAACTAGCTAGAGGGATTAAAGTTACAAAAGATGGTCAAGTTATTTTAACCGCCTATCCCACTAATAATGCAGGAGAAAGAATTCCAGAAGGGAGAATTAACTGTGGTCATACTAAATCCGATTGACAGAAGTTATTTATTTAGGCTGACTTGGGGACTAGGAGAATAGGGGACTGGGAGATTAATAAACACTTATGACTTGATTTTTTAAGTAACCTATACGAAACGGATTTAGTATCAGATATAAATGAAGTAGTAGGTAGTAGGTAACAAGTAGCGAATAGCAAGTAGCAAGTAACACTTAGAGCCTAATGCCTAGTGCCTAATTATCAACAATCAACCATTATCAGTAATCAGTAATTAATTTGGTTGAGCAGGAATAATTTTGCGATCGCCACAGGCTTCGGGACTTAAAGCTGCTTGAATTGAGTAATCGTAGTCTAGTTCGGGATGAAAGTAGGAACTATAGACAAAAGCATATTTTAAGGCTGCTGTTGGTTGGGCTTGGACATCTTCACCGAGATGTTTACTTATTAAACAGACTTGCTCATTAGCTTGAATTTGATTTAAAAATGCTGGTTTAACCCCCAAAGCCACGTATTTATCTAGGGTGAAAAAGGAGGGCTTAACGTATAAGTAGTCAGTCTTAACTAGAACGATAGTCAAAAATACAGCATAAATAAGTCCCATGTATTTTGGTTGTAACCAGTGTCCTAAAAGCTTTCTATTTTTGGGTAGAGAAATTAAATATAAATTGAGAGATACAAGACAAATCATCCAGTACATAAAGTATCTCAATTCTTGGGACTCAGGAAAATTCATTGGCACAATCGACATAGCGATCGCCGTTACTAATGCCCAAGTAGCTTCTTTGGAACGATTGACTGATGGTAATGCTCGGTTTTGAATTATTTCTCTAACGGTCAAAGCCACTAATAACAGGAGGTTAAACACCACATAAGCCCCAAAAAAGCCACCGCGACGATTATTATCTGGATTTACACCCCACTGATCGGGTGTCCATCTATAAGGAACATTAATTTCTAACAACGAGGTAATCCACTTTTGGGGACGATTACCTTTCTCAAAAGCTTCTGGACTAAGTTTGTGATTGAGAACAATTCCACCTATTTGTATTTTGATGGGATACAAAGGATTGGCATATAAGATAGTATTTTTAACTGGAGTAGCAAAAATAATGATGCTAGCGAGAAATGTAAGAGCTATAACTGATAGAGGTTTGACTGCTGGTTTGTGTTGCCAATAGAGCCAAATTAATCTGATTCCGAATACTAATAAAATTACAAATACTAAAGGTTGTAGCTGAGTTTTAGTATTAGCTGCGATCGCAGCACCGATAAAAGCAATCAATAAGTCTTTGCGCTTGGGTAGTTGCTGTTTTTTATACAGGCTATAGGTCATCATCACCAAAATTGAAGTACCTATATTACCAAATAAATCGACAAAACTAGTAGAAGCATTTGTTAGGACTAAAGGAATAGCAAAGATAGCGATCGCTGATAGATATAAAGGAACTTTAAACCAAACTTTTAAAAAGACAAAATAGCCGACAATCCCTAAAAATCCTACTAAATTGGTTGATTGAATTCGCCCTGTAATTTTCCAGAAAAAACCTTGAAGAAAGTGCGCCAATAAAGGAAATCCCTCAAATCTTGGCTCAAACCACTTTTCATCCCCAATAAACATCTCTTTGGGTAAAATTCCCCAAATTCTACCCGCAAAAGGCAGATGATACCAACCAGGATCGTAGTTGTTATCTATATCCAGAGTAGCCTTGAGTAAAATTGCAATGGTTAAAATTAGGGCAACTAAAGATAAAATTGTCTCTGTTTTCAGTCCGATTTGTTTTCTAATCTGTTGTGACTGTTCCTGTTTTATAGTCGAATTGAACATCGAGAATTAATAATTAATATAATCAATAAATTAAAATAATTAAGGCTCTACAGAACTAATAGGTAAAGTCAAATACTTTAAAAGTAAACAAATTTTTGCCTTAAACCCAGCTTTAATTTAAGATAGCAAGTTTAGCCAAACCATTGACTTCTGACTCCTGACTTCTGACTCCTAACTCCTGACTCCTGACTCCTCATCTCAAAACTCCAGTTTTCTATTTAGACAGAGTTTAATTACGTTTAGGTGTAAACAAAGAAAATCTTTCGACAAAAGAAATTACGGCAAATACAGCTAGCATAATTACCACCGCTACTATATAGAGAAATCTTTGCATCAAAGCATATTTCACGGCACTAGCATCTGAGACATCAAATAATTGTAATAAACCAACCCAGCTAAACTCCATTAGCCCTAAATTAGCAGGGGTAAAGCTTAATAACATCGCTAACTGGACAATGGGAGTAGTAAAGATAACTGCCCAAAAACTGATTTTAAAGCCACCAGCGATCGCAATTAGAATTCCGCGAATAATCCAAACGGCATAACGTACTACCGAAATCCAGTAAAGATAAAGGGTAAAATCTTTGCCTAGTATAGAGTCGCTATTGGCATTTATTACTGGTTGTTCTGGTTTGGTTTTGCCTGGTTTTAATTGCTTGACCCAAGTTAAAGTTCTAATTAGAGAATAAATTAAACGACGATGCCATTTACTGATCAGAAAATGAGTCAAAATAATGATGGCAATTGAACCAAAAACTGCCACCGACAGAGATATATACCCAAAAACATAGAGGATTGAAGAGGGAAATAATAATAGGGGAATCAGAAAGTTAAAAAACTGATCGTAAATAACCCCAAGAAAACCCTTAGACAAAGAACTTATTTTATGTACTCTCAGAGCGATATTTTGTACCATCACCATGCCTAAATATTGAGGCATAAACTGCATGGTAAGAGAGCCTAAAGTGGTATAAAATAAATAAAATTTTGAAGGCTGTTGGTTATTGGGTGTTAGCTTGTGGGTGACTAATGCCCATTTATAGGATGAAAAACAAGTATGAATAATGAGGGCAGTAATTGCTAACCCTGCATAAAAAGGATTAAGGCTATAAAAACTAGCAACAATTTGTTCTAGATCTACCTCAGTAAATTTTAGGATCAACCAGACTAAGAAAAATCCTAAACCCAGAGACAAAATACTTGAGATAACGTTCTTTTTAGTTAACATTGATCATTGACCATTTATTATTAATTATTTATCGTCAAAAATTAATTAAATCACTGAGAGTAAATTAACATTCAGTTCTCTATTGCGGTAAATTTAGCGAGCATTTTGCAATTAATAATCCAGGTGGTAAATAATCAACAAAAATTAAGAACTAAACTTATACTTTAATTAAACTCGGATCAGCCACCAATGTATCGTACCTCCATTTAGTTACTAAGTCTATATCAATTAAGTCTGATATTTGTCTCACTTGAGGCAGATATTGTTGCATTAGTTGAGTTTTAATTTCTTCTGGCATTACTGATTTTGGTGCTTGGTGCCAGAGAAATTTCTCGACAATCTTATCCCGTACAAAATCATTAAATTCTTGGGATAATAGATTTTTGGAAATGTTTTTGATCAAGGGACTATTAACTAAGTCATTAATAGCTTTGAACTTAACTTCTTTGTTGACGTTAATTGAACTATATTCAGGTTTAAAATTGGGATTTACTTCTAAAAATTCCAAAATTTCTCGATAAACCTGTTCATTTTTTGATTGAAAATCTTCAAAAATTACTACCTTAATTTGCTCTGGCCTGAAGCGATTATAGTAGCGTTTGACCTGTTGACAATATTCTACCCGTTGAGAATAATACAAATAGCTTGGACTAGTAACTCGATCACTAGTATATTTTTCTTGTTTACGCTCTGATTCTATAGCCAAAGCTGTTAGAAAATCAGGTTCGTTTTCTTCTGTAAATTTGACGTAGTGGCTATGAAGAGAATAGAGAAACTTAGCTGGCTCGCGCAGAATAATAATTATTTTGGCATCAGGATTGAAATTATATATTTTTTCTGCTGCTACCTGAGAGTATAAATAATTAGTGGAAGATTCTCCTGCAATTTTGACCCCATTTGCCTTAGCAAAAAGTTGCAGATAAGCAGACTCATTTCTAAAGTCAAAAAAACGTTGTTTCCCGTAGGCGCGATCGCTTTCTAAATGGAAATCAGAACAAAAGAAATGTGGCTCTTTAATACTGGACATAAAGATTTCGGGATGTTGTCCCAAAAATTGGTGGAGAGCCGTTGTCCCAGATTTAGGTTGCCCGACAATAAATAAATTAGGCTTCATGTTGACAGATATTAGAATTATGAAAAGGCTTAAGTTTGTGTTTGTAATTTAGCTTTGAGTCGCGCCGAGACACGCTCTTGAATGCGAGAATCCTGCCAATATCTCCGCCAACCAAAAGGCCCTAAAAATAAGAAGTCGGTAGCTAATTTGAACAGATTGGGGGATTCACCGTGTACCATTGCTGCTAAGGTAGTATTAACCTCGGTTGAGAAAAACGCCACCTTTGCTACTTCACTGGTTGATTGAGTCTGGAGATATGTATCGACTACGGAGCGCATCTGCTGACGAAACTCTTTTACACTAGAGCTACGCCGAATAGTTTGGGAATCTCCATGAACTCTAAAAGCAGCTAGAGGTTTAGATATATAACAGCTATCACCAACAGAAGCTAGTTTGAGCCAAAAATCCCAGTCGGCAGTGTACCAAAGTTCTTGATTTAGTCCTCCTAGATCTAGAGCAGTTTGTCGCTTGAAAACAGGAGCAGGAATGGCGATAAAGTTTTGGATTAATAGCTTCTCTCGCATCTTAGAAGCAGTAATTACTTTTTCCTTATCTGTTAAAGGACATCGCCACAAACCTAGAGGTTTACCTTGCTGATCGATAAATACTGAATCGTGGAGATAGAGATTTGCTTGAGGGTAAAGAGCGATCGCTTTTTTGATTATTGCTAAACGACCTTGCAGCCAAAGATCATCTTGATGAAGAAAACAGGCATATTTACCGCTAGCTGCTGACAATGCTAGGTTGGTATTAGCTACCCAATTTCCTTGTCTCGCTTGAGTAATTAGCTTAATCCGCAATTTATCTTGATAACTCTCGATAATTTCTAAAGTATTATCTGTTGAGCCATCATCAATTACGACACATTCTAGTTCATCATCTTGTTGCACTACTACTGAATCGAGAGCAGCAGCTAGATATTTGCTGCCATTATAAGTAGGAACAATTACTGATAACCAAGGCTGTTGCATCATCGTTTTAATCCTAAAATACTTAAGAAAAAGCTGGAGAAGATTGCTTGAATACCTAAAGCTAGACAAGTCACACCAGGAATAACAATCGGCATGGTTTCGGCAGGATTAAGAGAACCAAAATTGTGCTGTCCCCAAATCCCAAAGGCATAAACCGAAGCTGCTGTTCCCATTACTAGTAATATACACCCAGCAATTAAACCAGTTTCGAGGTTGAGATAGTTAAATAGTTTATTCAAACGTCTATCTTCTGGCAGTAATCCCTCGCTAATTCCAAATACCTTGGTAAAGAGAGCAAACATCACAATCTGAAAACCAATAGTCATAGCTGTAGAAGAATACAGTAAACTATGAACTTTGGGACTGGGTAATAGGGATAAAGTTGCTAATAAACCAGCCAAAATTAGAAAGATACCAGGATAGAAAAATAGCCAACGGGGACTATACATCAACAAGAAACGTAAGTGTCTCCAACCATCACGCCATGTATTGAGATGAGGAGGACGACTACGACCATCTGGAGATAAAGTAGTAGGTACTTCAGTAATTTGCATTTTGTGTAGAGTGGCTTTAACTACCATCTCGCTAGCAAATTCCATACCTGTAGTTTGTAACTCTAAAGAAGTGATTGCATCTTTGCGGAAACCTCTCAATCCACAGTGAAAATCGTTACAGGGACTACCAAACAGTAGTTTACCTATACCAGTTAAAACAGGATTACCGAGATAGCGGTGTAAAAAGGGCATTGCTCCTGATGCAATTCCACCTTTAAAGCGATTACCCATCACTAGATCGTAACCGTTGCGTAGCTTTTTAATAAAAGGATTGAGGCTACTAAAATCATAACTATCATCAGCATCGCCCATGATGATATACTTACCCCTAGCTGCTTCGATACCGCCTTTGAGCGCGCTACCGTAACCTTTGGCGGGAACATTGACGACTCTAGCGTTGAGTCTGCGAGCAATATCTTGCGAACCGTCATTACTACCGTTGTCGGCAATGATTACTTCACCTGCAAGCTCGTTTTCGGCAATAAACCGCTGTGCTTTTTTAATACAAACTGCCAAAGTTTCTGCTTCGTTTAAGCAGGGCATGATAATGGAGACTTCGAGCGCGCTAGCTGTTTCTACTCGCTCTACGCGTCTGCTGACTGGAGTTTCTCTTGTGCTTATATTACCCAACATGATTAATCCTCTGTATTGATGATTAGTAAAGAAAAAGTGTCAGACCTGATTTTTTGATTTTTCGTTGGCAGATACTTCTTGCTCCGATGCGCCTGATTTAATAGCTAAACTAAAAAAAATAAAATATGAGATAACTACTAAATCGGAGTTGGGAATTAAGTTAAGTATTTGGGTTAAAACGCTTATTCGGTAAGGTTTGGAGAAAACAATATAATTTTCTAAAAAACCAATAACGTTTACAGCCTCAGAAAATTAAAAATGTAATCTAGTTTTTTACATTTATCTGTATTTGAACTATGGTTATAAATACAATTAATTAATATTCTGGTAACGCATTTTTTAGCATAAAAAGTAAAAAAGATGAATAAGGATAGAGCTAATAATGATAATTAAGCTTCTATTAATAAAGTAGCTAACCAGTGTAAAAGTCTGGTGAATAAAATCGACAATGTTAGGAGAAAGCACTAAAGCTGTAAAAAAATTACTACATCAGCAAGATTAATTATCATCAGGGTTTAGCTGGTTAGGAGGAAAAATAAAAAACTCGATATGGTAATTAATAAACAATAATCAATACTTTGATAGATAAAAAGCTAATTTCTTTCTGAAGACGCAGTTTATAAATAAAATTGGTCAATAAAATATAAAATATCGATTGAACAAACAATCCTTACCCCCATGCAATTTAAACAACAAGTCATCGCCTTGCTGTTGTTGATCGCGATCGCACTTTTGACGGTGCTTTCTCAAGTCGTGCATCTGGTCACCGAGTCTTGGTGGTTTGAGATGGTCGGTTTTACGCAAGTGTTTTGGCAACGGCTAATTTGGCAAGTAGTTATCTGGATAGTAACGTTTGGTCTATTTGTTGTTTTTTTGGGGTTTAATTATTGGTTGGCGTTACGATTTACAGGTAAACGTCGCTTTCGGTTTTTAGAAACAAGCGAATTTGAACCTTATACCGCCCAAATAGCTAATTATACGGCTGCATTATTAATTTTCTTGACTTCTTTCAGTCTTGCTAATACAAGTGCTGCTAAGTGGGAAGTAATGCTCAAATTTTTAGAGGCTACCAAATTCAATCGCCTCGATCCTATTTATCAAAAAGATCTGGGTTTTTATCTCTTTCGCTTACCTCTGTTTGATAATCTGGAAAATTGGTGGCTGACTCTTTTAATTGCCAGCTTGCTTTTAGCGGTATTAGTCTATGTTTTTAAGGGAATTATTCTGTTTGATTGGCGGTGGAAAAGTTTCATCATCGAAGATAAATGGCAAAAGCTAATCACCAAACCAATTAAAGTTCATCTCAGTTTATTATTAGCTGCGATCGCTCTCGATATTGCTTTTGATTTTTGGCTCGAACGCTACGAATTACTGTATTCTCCTCATGGGGTTGTTTGGGGGGCAGCCTATACTGATACCCATGCAAGGTTATTCGCCTACTGGGTGATGGTTGTAGCTTCAGTATTACTAGGACTATGGTTGATTTTTGCTACTTGGTCAAATAGGTTGCAATTACCCATCTATGGGATTGGAGTCTATGCGGTAATCTTAATTCTAGTTAGTGGGATTTATCCTGAGTTGCAACACCGTTTTGTAGTTGAACCCAACGAATTAGCCAAGGAGATCCCCTATATTAAACACAATATTGAGTTTACACGCCAAGCTTATGATTTAGCCAAAGTCGATACAAAAAATTACCAATTAAATTTAACAGGGAAAAATCAAGCTAACTTAATCTCAGAAAATCAAGGCACGATTGATAATATCCGTCTGTGGGATTATCGCCCCCTGTTGAGTACCTATCGCCAACTACAAGAAATTCGCTTTTACTATAAATTTAACGATATCGACGTTGATCGCTATACTTTTAATGGTGATTATCGTCAGGTGATGCTTTCGGCCAGGGAATTTGATTATAGTCAAGTCCCTAATTCCGCTCGTACCTGGGTTAATAAACGACTCAAATATACTCACGGCTACGGGTTAGTGATGAACCCTGTAAACGAAGTTACCGCCGATGGTTTACCAGTATTATGGGTTAAAAATATTCCGCCTGTGTCCCAGACTGATTTAACTATTCAAGAACCAGCTATTTACTACGGTGAGTTAACCAACGACTATGTTTATACGGGCATGAACACCCCTGAGTTTGATTACCCCCGTGGAGATGAAAATGCTTTTATTAAATACAATGGTCAAGGCGGAGTGCCTATAGGTAATTGGTGGCGGAGGTTAGCCTATGCCTATGAGCAAGCTAACTTAAAAATTCTCATTTCCAATTACTTTACCCCCAATTCCCGTATTCACTACTATCGCAACGTTCGGGAACGAGTACAACACGTTGCACCTTTTCTGCTCTTAGATAACGATCCCTATATGGTGGTAGTAAATGGTAGACTCAAATGGATTATTGATGCTTATACTACGAGCGATCGCTATCCCTATTCTCAAGCGGTTGCTTATGAACAAGAAACTAAATTAATTACCGATAAAAATATTAATTATGTTCGCAACCCAGTTAAAGTTGTCGTCGATGCTAAAGATGGCACAATGGACTTCTATGTAGTCGATGAAACTGAACCAGTCTTAGCTACTTACCGTAAAATCTTTCCTGAGTTATTTAAAAGCAAAGCAGCAATTCCCCCAGAAATTCAAGCTCATTTCCGCTATCCCCAAGATCTCTTCACCATTCAAGCCAAAATGTACTTGAGTTATCACATGGAAGATCCACAAGTATTTTACAACCGTGAAGATCAATGGCGATTTGCTACCGAACTCTATGAAGGGCAACAGCAACAAGCTGAACCTGACTATTTAATCATGAAACTGCCAGAGGAAGCTCAAGAAGAATTTGTTCTAATTCTGCCTTTCACTCCCGTTAATCGCGATAACATGATCGCTTGGATGGCTGCTCGTTCAGATGGACAAAATTACGGTAAACTGCGGTTATACGAATTTCCCAAACAAGAACTAGTTTATGGCCCTTTCCAGATCGAAGCCAGAATCAATCAAGATCCAAAAATTGTTGAACAAGTAACATTATGGAGTCAAACAGGCTCACGGGTAATTAAAGGTGATATTTTAGTCATTCCGATCAATGGCTCATTACTCTATGTCGCTCCTTTGTATTTACGCGCAGCCCAAGGAGAGTTACCTGAATTAACCCGTATTATCGTCGCTTATGATAAACAAATTGTCATGACTCCCAGTCTAGAACAATCTTTAGCTGCCGTATTCGCACAAATTCCCCCCAAATTAGAATCATCAACTACTGTAGATTCTTCTCAGCAATCTGCTTTAGAAATCTATCAACAGGCACAACAGGCTTTACAAGAGGGTGACTGGGATGAATATGGACGTTATCAACAGCAATTAGAAGATATTTTAGAAAACTTGGATTAAGATACTTGTCTTGAACATAGAATTTAGGAGTCAGGAGTCATACTAAATCCTGTTGAGATAGAGTATTTAAAAGTTGAGTGAAGGCAAGAGGCAAAAGGCAATAGGCAATAGATTTTGAGCCTAATTAAATCTACCTACCAAAAAGTATTTTTTCTGAATCGGATTTAGTATCACTATTGATAATGTTCCTTATAATCGATAATTTTCTGAGAAATGGAGAAAATGTTATGGGATATTTAGCAGATGAAGTGATCTGTGCCTGTTTTAATTTGAGCTACAACGCGAACATCTTAAATTCAAAAGACTCACAAAATGTTATTTCAATAGTTAAAAATAATTTTTGTCTTGAAAAAAAAAATTATCCGATCTGGGAATCAATAATTGATAGTAAAGGAATTCAAGACCCAAATGGTTGGCAATGGATAAGTGAATTTGTAAATAATAAGCCTATTTTAATTTTTTTCGAGCAGTCTGATGATCAATCTATAGTTCGTATCGAAAACGGATTTTATATTTCTAAAATTTTAGGTGAATGTTTTGGTTTTGTTTTTTATATTACAGATATCAATCATAACTACTTAATTTGTTTTAACGATCACAATATACTTATAGGTGCAGGAACAGCAACGGATTGGATTGAAAAAAAGAAACTCAAGCAATAAATTATGAATTTCAACCAGATAATGTTGGAGGTTTTCATGGCTATCCTGTCCCAGGCAATGAAGTTCTTTCTCAAGCTTTAAAACAATTAAAAAATAATAGAGCTATTACCAAAGCACAGTACAACAAATTTGTTAAAGGTAAGTAAGAAATGATAAAAAATCAACTACGATTTGACTTTGAACCAAAAACTTATCCTTATCCTAATGACAATTGTGCAAGTTCCGTAAAATGGGGCCATTTAAGAATTGCCATAATATCAGCTAACAGACATACCATTTTATTAGAAACAGAATGGGATTTATCCGTACTAATAGAATGGTTGCAACAAAATGAGCAGTTAATAAAATATGAACCTCTAGTCAATGAAAAGGTCAATCTCTCTGTTATGAATTCAGAAAGCCTTGCTCAAGCTATAAGTCGTCTTCAAGACAAAGATTTTAGTGATGAAGAAGAAATGGAGCAAGATATATGGTTTGATACACTTTTTAACTTTCGCGAACATCATTCTTTAAGCTTTGCTCTTCGTGGATCTAGAGTTTCTGAAATTATTATTGGCTGCAATAATGAAATTGGAGAAATTTCTTTAAGCAATGAAATATCAGAATGGTCGTATAAATTCGATATCGATGATTTCTTCTCCGATTTCCATGAAAAAGCATTTAAATTTTTTTCAAGAGCGATCGCTGATCTGTAGGTTGGGTAGCGCGAAGCAAAACCCAAGATCAATAAATTTGGAACATAAATGCAATCATCTGTTGCTTAATGGCGATCGCAGATGGTTAAATCGGAAGTGAAGATATGAGGAGCGATTGCCTGTGGTGACTTTGACATAGAGGAGCGATCGCTCTTAGAGCTTAATTAACTAAGCAGAAATTTGTAGCTTGATAATTCCTCTACCTAGCTTTTCTAATAATTCTGACTTACTAGAACATCCATGCTGCTTTGCTAGTTGATCGAAGCCTAACCATCCTTCATCAGTTACCGTAACAGTCCTAGTTCGCTTATTGCAGTCATACTGTTTTGGTCTGCCTCCATTATAAGTAAGATTCTCTAAAGAGTTAGGGTGTTGTCCTCGATTATGATACTTTTCAACTGTCATTTTCACTTTTTCTTTCGATTCCAACTCTTATAACTCTATTTTATCTATCTTAACTAAATAAAAGTAATGGCTAGCATTTCTCATTACACATATGTATAATAGATAAAATGACAAAAGGCGATCTCTAATTCCTGGCAGAAACGCGATCGCCTCTCATTAATTAAAACTAATCAAGGGTTATACCATGACTAATTATCTATCAAGTTTAAACCAAACAAGCTCAAGCAGACAACCATCGCCAAAGAGACAAACAAATCTCCAACAAGGACAAAAAGTTTACCTCTACGATGACATCAAATACACAGGAACATTAATCCGCCCTCTAGAACGCACTTATCCCCCTAAATGGACAGTACAAGTAGATAGAGGTGGTTACGAAGCCGTTAACATAGAACAGATATCTCTAGCACAATCCCAACCATTTAATCAGCTTGAGCCTCCCCTCGAAATACCCCTTGGAGATGACCCCGAACCAAGTACCGCTCAACTAGAAAAAGAAATCATCGCCCTCAGAAGAGAAAACGCCCATCTCAAACAAGAAAACCAAATTATCGAACAACAATACAGAGAACTAGAGAAAGAAAACAAACTGCTCCAAAAAGACCTAGAGCAAGCCAAGCAAATCATTCGTCGCGCCAAAGACATTTCACCTGTAATGCGCTTTAGTCTCCAACGAGTCCTAAGATTAGCCCATCAAGCCTGTATGGACGTACAACGCACTGTCGGAGGCTGGATATTGAGAATGGGAGACAAAGCCCGTAAATTTCGCCGTCTGGCAGATATTTGGGATATCTTATCTCAAAATGATTTTCTGTTAAGTGAGATCTTTCCCTCAGAAAAACTGATTGCCGTAGAGCTTATTCTCCCTCCTCGCCCCAGAAAAAGACCAACTCCAGCAGAAAAGACGACAAAACCTTTGATGCGTCCATCTGATGTACTGAGAAGACGTAGTATAAGTTTAGTGAAATCTGGTTGAAAGGATAATTACTCGATACAAAAAGAATTATTGGGTTGTAAACGATAGTTCATGGCATCTCTTAACAATTCTTGTTCATAATTAGCATATATTACTGACCAATCGTATTGAGTTTCAACTAAGTGGCGACCATTTGTTTTTAATTGTTGCCATAACTGTTGATTGTTAATTAATTCTGTAACTGCTTGGGCAAAGTTGATGGGTAGATCTCGAATTAATAAATGTTTTTGATCGACCATTGTTAAACCTTCACAACCAAGACTAGTAGAAACAACAGGTAAACCCATTGCCATTGAGTGTAGGATTTTAATTCTTGTTCCACTACCTGAACGGAGAGGTACAACACTTAGCTGACATTCTGCTGCAATTTCACTCATATTTTCAGGATCGGGTATTACTTCTATTTGGGAATTATTAATAGCTAAAGCTTGAATAATTTTTGGCGGTTGACGACCAGCAATACAAAAAGTTACCTGGGGGTTTTGTTGCCAAATTAGAGGTAATATTTCACTGATAAAATATAAAACTCCATCAATATTAGGGTAATAACTCATTGTTCCCATGAACAAGATTTTCTGACTTTTAGAGTTAGCTACAGGTTGAATATTATGAACATCAACACCATTTTTAACCACCAAAGTTTTACCGCTTGAACAACGGCTATCTAACTCTTGTTTATCTGCTTCACTAACAACAGTTCTCAGAGAAAATTTCTGCCAAGTTTTATTTTCATATTCAAATAATAACTTTGATTCTATTTCCGAATCGAGAAAAGCTTTAACTGCATCTAATTCTGCTGCTAAAGTGGGAATAAGATTAGCTTGGTCTGCTGCTGCACAACGAGTAAGTAATTTCGATTCAATATTATGTTCGTTTAAGACCGTAAAGCACTTACTGAATAAATCGTGATAAATAGTAGAAACAATAAATTCAAAGCTAACTATATCAAAATCTACCTGACTAAGTTGTTGAAGTACACGCCACATATTCCAGGTTTTAAAATTATATAGCTGTCGTTGTTTATTTTCCTGATATGGTTCGAGAGGTGTACCCAATTTAACCATAAAGGCGCGATCGCAATATTGTTCTAACTGAGACTCAATCTCGTAATCTGCTTCATCAAAAATAAAGGATACTACCGTCAAGTGATGACGACTGCCAAAATACTTAATCTGCTCAAACATACGAATGGCAGCACCACCTTTTTGAGGAGGATAGGGAGGATAGGGAAAAATCATCAAGATTTTTAAGGCATCATCCGTAACGGGATTAGCGATTAATTGCTCACAGTAACTAGTTAACTCTCGCCAACGTTGTTGTAATCTCAAAGCAGAATCTAATTGAGTTTTAAATGGTTCATAGTTTGGCTTCAGACGAATTGCTTGACGATAAACGGCGATCGCTGCTTCTAAATCGTATTTTTGTACTAAAGCTGTAGCTAGTCTTTCCTGATACCAACAGTTAGTTGGCTCTAGAGCGATCGCTCTTTGTAACCAGATTACTGCTTGTTCTAGATCGCTTTCCTGCATCAGTTTTTTGCCTAGTTGAGCATAGGCTGCACCATAAATAGCCGTTTCTTCAGTTGCAGGGCTATAAGTAGTTAAAGTCTGATATTCTGTAGCTTTCTGGGAATAATGAGCAAATATGGGAGAAATTTGCAGACTTAAAACTAGTTGCTGCCACTCAGGTAATTGACTGAGAGCATAAGTATTAAAAGGACGAGAGTTTAATTCGGCACTATTTTGGAAGCTTGTTAGCCATTGAGCGATCGTTTCCGACCAACTATAAGGAGTATAGGGTAAAGATTTCTGAAAATAAGTAATCATCTCAGGGATACAACCTGCTTGGTATAGCACACAGGCAATCCAGACTAAAAAATCATATCGAGACTGACGCTCTAACTTACGTATCGATGGCGGAATATCAGTACGAGCAAAAAAGCAATTCTGCATGAATTCCGCATTAGCCATCTGCTTGCTTGGATTGCGCCAGCTAGCACTACTATTATGTTGACGATAATAAACGGTGATTTCCTTTAACCAAGTACTCTGGCATCCTTGAATTACCATCCGCAATACCAGATCCACATCTTCACTGGCAAAAAAACGCGAATCAAATCCCCCAACTTGAAGCAACCAACCTCGACGAAACATCATAGCGGAAGGTAAGACAGGTTTATGTAGTAGCCAAATTTCAGGAGTCAGATCAGGAATTTTATGCCAACGTTCAATATCAATCAGCTTTTTACCTGCTTCGCTAATAATACAATATCCACTGTTAACAATACCAATTTCGGGCTGAGTTAAGAAAATTTCTACTTGTTGTGCCAATTTCTGAGGTAGAAAAATATCATCAGCATCTAAAAAAGCAATTAATTCCCCTTTCGCTAAATAAATACCACGATTTCTGGTAGCAGAAACACCTTGATTCTCCTGTTCAAAATAGCGAATTTTAGCTAAATACGGAGTAACTACTTCACTGGTATTATCTGTAGAGCCATCATTAATAACAATAATTTCATAATCAATATAAGTCTGTTCTAAAACCGAGGCGATCGCTTCTGGGAGATATTTGGCACTATTATAAGCAGGAATGATCACACTTACTGTTGGTGTTTTGGTAGCTAAGGTAGTGATGATTAATTCTTGCCAACCAGGGGTTTGAGTTAATTTATAAGTATTTAACGGTAAATTGTCTCTCTGAGCAAAATCTTCAAAAGATTCAATCCAATTCAGACTAATTTCTCCTGATGATTGCGTAGTGTAACTCAGAGATTTACGTAAATAATCACAAACTTCTTGAGCATAACCATTTTGATATAAATGCCAGGCTGACCAAACTAAGTTGCAATAATTAACATTATTTTCCGCCTGTTTAATTGCTAACGGTAAATCTGCCTTGCCAAAAAAGCGTTGATGTACCAACTCCAGTGACTTAACTCGTCTCAAAGTGTTGCGACTGAGCGATTGACTATTTACCTGTCGATAGACTGTGCCAATTTCCTGACACCATATAGCCTGACAACCTTGGAGAATTAATTCTAAAAAACACTCAACATCCTCTACAGGAATTGTCTCTTTCGGAAAACCGCCAACTTTAAGCAACCAATGACGACGAATCATAGTTGCACTTGGTAGCACTGGTTTCCAATATAACCAAGTATTTAAATCTAATTTTGGTAAACTATCCCATAATTTTACATCCGCCTCAATATTTCCCTGTTGATCGGTGATCTGCCAACCACTAATCACCATGCCAATCTGAGGTTGAGCTTTCAATATAGCTACTTGTTGTTGCAATTTTTGGGGAAGAAATAAATCATCAGCATCTAAAAAAGCAATTAATTGACCTTTCGCTGCTTCTATACCTTTATTTCTGGCTGTTGCTACTCCTTGATGCTCTTGATAAATATAGTTGATTTTAAATTGATAAGGTTCAAGAATCTGGCGCGTATTATCAGTTGAGCCGTCATCAATCACAATTACTTCATAATTAGTGTAGATCTGATTTAGGACACTATCTATAGCTTGAATTACAAATTCAGCACTATTGTAGGTAGGGATAATTACACTAACATAGAAATTCATAACAGTTTATTTAGTGAGCAGGAAAAATGGATAATGGGCATTCGTGACAAGTTAAGGCTAATTATCTCAGTCAACTACTATATCTGGTTTTTAGTTTTTGGTTTTTGGTTTTTAGTGTTTAGTCTTTAGTCTTTAATGTTTAGCTTTTAGCTTTTAGCCTAACTGTCCTAACTGTCCTAACTGCTCTAACTGCCCTAACTGTATTAAGGTGTAACCACCAAACTAAAAGTCAATTTCTCTCCCTCATCAAAATCATCTGGCAAATCAGCCTCAATCAAAGGAATTCCATAATCGACTCTGGCATTTAAAACCTCATCTATCTCCAAACTCACACCCAAGCCAATAGAAAAAAGTGTACTATCATCAATTTCTTCATCTTGATTATTCCAAATTCCGCCACCATCAATAAAAGGATTAAGTTTAACTACGCCATCGTTAAATCTTAAAAACTCAAACAGTGGAATTTGCAACTCCACACTACCAATCACGCCATTATCCCCAATACTTAGATTTTGACGATAACCCCTGACACTATTTGTTCCTCCGACAGAAATTTGCTCAATCGGCAAAAGCTTATCTGGTGTTAGTTGAATATCTAGATTAGATGCTAAAATCAAATCATTATCAAGTTCCTTCAACCATTGGGCTTTACCCAGCCAACTCCAAAATAAACCATCGATTACCAGCCTCCGTTACTGTCGCATCCAATAAATCTATTCCGAGTGAAAATTGCGATCGCGCTAAAAATGAACTTGTTTCTCCTCTATTAATATATTCCGTCCCCAGACGTAAGGCAGTTATCTTACTTTCACCATCAGGTAATCCAGAGGTAAAAGCAAATGAAAAATCGTTATCTATAAAAGTTTCACTTTGAATATGCTCTAGTCCTAACTCCAAAAATAACTGTTCACCTCTACTTAAACTAATAGGTTGTCTGGCTGTAAATTGA
>JBOFLX010000018.1:0-27423 GCA_051658085.1 Waterburya sp. | reverse complement strand
AGCCCGATTGCATCGCAAGACGTTATGTTATTCCAAGTCAGTAGAAATGCTTCAGCATTCGATCCGATTGCTAATTCACTATCTAAAATTCTGGGATGTCCCAGTTCCTCACAAATTCATCCCTTAATTCAGCAACGCCCATTAAATTAAGTTAATCTGCTTACACTAATCGTTTTAGATCAAGAATAAAAATAGTCAAAGCTGTATCATTTTTTTGTGGGATTACTGCAACATGACTAGCGATCGCTAAAGTATCAGCCCGACGATAAGAGTCGGGAATTAGACGAATTTTAGCTATGGGAACATCAATCAAAGTTGGAGCATTTGTTACTCTTATTCCTAATGGTTCACCTGTAATATTTTTGCTAATAATAAAATATCCTGTTGTTGATGATATTTGGCTTTGACTAATTTTAAATAATTTTTGATGTAAATCAACGATCGCTACTTCTTGATCTTCTAAATGAGTTAAATTAACATGACTCAACCCACTACCATGTATAGGTTGATTTTTAATTACTTTTTGTACCTGTAAAATAGGTAAAGCCAAAGTTAGTTTGCCGATCTCAAAGACTAAAAGCTTAATTACCGAATTTTTATTAGCTGATAGCTGGTTTATGGGTGAATCAATTGTTAAGTTGGTCATGTTTAATTAGGTAGTGGGTAGTAGATAGTGGGTAATGGTTAATAAGTAATAAGTAATGAGTAAGTGATAAAAATAAAAAGTCAATAATTAATGACCAATGACTAATGACTAATGACTAATGACCAATAACCAATAACTTAAAAATTGCTATATTGTTGCAAAATTTTGTCTATTTCTGGTATAAATTTATCTTCAATATAAGGTTTGGTAAAATAGCCGTTTGCTCCTAAGCCTGTTGCTAATGAGCGATGTTTGTCACCACTACGAGAAGTTAGCATGACTACGGGAATTTTAGTTAATTGTGGTTCTTGACGGCGATTAGTTAAAAATTCAAAGCCATTCATGTTAGGCATTTCGATATCACAAATGACCAAATTAGTTTGTAAATTCTGGCGAAGTAATTGTAATCCTTCCATTCCGTCTCGTCCTTGTAAAACACGATAACCACGTTTTTCTAGACTTAGAGCTAAAGTACGTCTTAATGCCGAAGAATCATCAATAACTAAAATAGTTTTAGTCTTGATAGGTGCTGAAGTTGTAGTTGCTTTATTGTTAGCTGAACTAGCTTGATCGGTTAAAATCTTTTTAACTTCGGCGATAAATTCTTGTTCAATATAGGGTTTAGTAAAATAGCCATTTGCTCCTAGCTGCATTGCCAAATTACGGTGTTTTCCGCCACTACGAGAAGTTAACATAAATGTCGGAATTTTAGATAAGGCAGAATCTCGACGACGCATACCCAAAAATTCAAACCCATTCATGGTAGGCATTTCAATATCGCAAATGATCAAGTTAAGATCGGGATTTTGTCGAAATCCATCAAGTGCCTCTTTACCGTCTTTTTTCTGAATAACTCGATAACCTTGCTTTTCTAGAGTTAAAGCCATAGTACGTCGTAAAGCCGTAGAATCATCAACAACCATGATTGTTTTAACAGAAGTTGCTTTGTTGATAGTTGCAACTTGCCCAATTAAATTATCGTGAATATTAGCTTCTTCTGAGATTTCTAAATCAGAGTTAGCAGTTTCTAATTCTAGTAAATCGGATGTCAACTCTAATTTTGAAGTTACAGGGTTAATTTCTTCCCCTAAAATTGCACTAATTAAAGCTGCACCATCAAAAGCAGGAATGAGACTACCATCACCCAGTATAGTACAGCCATAGCTATAAGGAGGTGGAGCGATCGCTTTTCCGTAGGGTTTGATTACCAATTCTTGTTCACTTAGTAAACTAGCAACTTCTAAGGCAAATAATTCTTGTCCTCTGCGTAGTAATAACAACGGTGCTAACCATTCTTGAGGAGGAGTAATAGTTTTAAAGGCTTTACCAGAGAAATCTAGTTCTGGAACAGGGCAATTATACTGTAAAACTTCTTGCAGAGGATAGATTGCAATCAGTTGATTATTAAAGAATAAAAACCTTTGATTATTGCCAATTTTAATTTGTTCTGGAGTCGGAATAATAATTTCGGCAATACTATCGGAAGGAATAGCAAAGGTGGTTGAACCAAGGGAACAAACTAATAATTTAGCGATGGTTAAGGTAAGAGGTAAGCGTAAAGTGAAGGTTGAACCTTCTCCAGGAGTCGAAGCAACAGTTATTTTACCTTTAAGAGTTTCAATTTGAGAGCGTACTATGTTCATACCTACGCCTCTACCAGATATTTCACTCACTTTACTGGCAGTAGAAAATCCTGGTTCAAAAATTAGATCATATAATTTTTCTTTAGTAGCTGTTGCAGCCTCTTGTTGGGAAATCAAGCCTTTTTCCACAGCTTTTTCGGTAATTTTGGCTAAATCCAAGCCTTTACCATCATCTTTAACTTCAATGACAGTTTGATTACCTTGATAATAAGCATAAATTTCAATTAATCCCTCGGCTGGTTTACCCTGTTGTTTACGCATCTCCGCTGATTCAATCCCATGATCAAAACCATTGCGTAACAAATGTAATAAAGGATCGGATAATTTTTCTAATACTGCCTTGTCTACTAAAACCCCAGTACCAGTTAGCTTTAGTTCGACTGGTTTTTGATATTTACTGGCTAAATCGCGCAAAGTACGGGGAAAACGTTGTAAAATCTGATCTAGTGGCAGCATTCTCACCCACATCAACTCATCGCGCATTTGACCTAACATTTGGCGTTGGCTATTGATGGTGCGATCTGATTGCTTGGCAAAGATAGTTATGTCGTCAACACTTTCTTCTAGTTGGACTATCTCTTCTAAAACTTCTTGTAAAGCAGCATAGATAGTACTGTAGCTATCCATTTCTAAGGCATCAAACTCAGTTGACTCGTCAACAAGATTAGAAGTTGAGTAGGGTTGATGATGGGATGCAGCTATTACAGAATTGCGTAAACTATTAGAACGTTGCTCCAGCAACATTTTGTCTGATATTTCTCTTAGGGTTTGGGTAAGTTCTTGGAAACGTAGAAATTTCTGTCCTAACTCTAAGACATTGATTTGTAGCTGTTGATTTTGGAGAGCCAAACTATTACGGTTAATTGTCAACTCACCTACTAGGTTATTCATGCGCTCTAAGCGGTCTAAATCGACTCTAACAGACAGCTTGGCAGGACTATTTATCTGGGGTTGACTGGTTGTTGATTTGGTTTTGGCGGATAATTCTTGAGATCGGGATTTTTTAGGAGTAGTTGCAGCAGTAGGTAAAGCTAAAGATTCAGGAACACTGTCAAAACTAGGAAGAGTTTCAAATATTTCTGTAATTGATTCAACGGCTGCTTCGATATTTTCAGTTAAGGATTGATTTTGTGCCTCTGTTGATTCTTCAGTTACGGCAGGTTCAGTATCAAAGATATGATCAGTATCAGTGGTAGATACAGTTTCGGCAACTGCTTCGGAATCGGGAATCGTACCAAAAATATTATCAAGCTCTAGATTAGGAGATGCTGATATTTCTTCAGTTACCTCAATTACAGCAGGTTCAGCGTCGGGAATAGTGCTAAACAGATCATCAAGATTTTCATTAATAGGCTCTACAGTTTCGGCAACCATTTCCGAATCGGGAATCGTACCAAAAATATTATCAAGCTCCAGATCAGGAGATGCTGGTATTTCTTCGGTTACCTCAATTACAGCAGATTCAGCGTCAGGAATAGTGCCAAACAAATCATCAATATCTGTATCTGTATTTGTAGAGATTTCAGCACTAATAATATCTGGATCAGGAATAGTCTCAAAAATATCTGCTGCTAAAGGTTCGGATGTGGGTACAGAACCCCATAAATTATCTTGATTATCTAGAACAAGCTCATCAAAAACAACAGATGTTGCCTCGTCGTTAATCTGGGATTGAGCTAAGGCTCTTAAAGTAGGGGATACTTCGCCACCCCGATCGCGATCGCCAGCTAAGACTTGTTCTCTAGCGATGGTACAATCAGCAATTGTTGCCTGGATAATATCTAAAACGCGATCGGGATTTTGTTCTAAGGCAGTTTGAGCGGTTTGAATAATTTCACTCAACCCAGATAAAGTAAATAGCTCGGCAAAGCCTGCGCATATTTCTAGTTGTCCTTGTAATTCTGCACCCAAATCATAACCCGTGGGATTGGCTACAACCGTTTGTAAATGTTCTAAACATTGAGCTACATCTACTTCAAAAATCGAAGAGACAATATCAACCCCTAAATCATTGGCACTGGGAATATAATTATCAGCATTTTTGAGTGCTTCTTCGAGACGTATTTCTAAAGCAGCAAAGACTGGTTCAGCAGCCAACAAAGCTGTTTCCGTATCAAAAGCTCCTGATTCAATCTGTTCTGTTAAAGGATTACGCAGACAATCGTATCCCTGTAATAATAATCCTTCTAATTCCGCATCAAATTCAACACTGTCACTATAAAGAGCTTTAAAAAAATCTTCCAGGCGATGAGCTAGTAACTCAATTGCACTCAATTCTACACTAGCTGCCCCACCTTTGATCGAGTGAGCAGCCCGCATCAATTCATGCACTTTGGGGGTGCTGTGATCTTGGCGCAGGTCAAGTAAACCTGTTTCTAGAACTTGTAGTAGTTCTTGAGCTTCTTCGATAAAAAATTGATACGCTTGATCGCGGATATCGGGGTTGAGTGACATGATTTGACGTTAGTTCGATGACTACAAAATTAAGTGGTTGAGCTAAGGTAGTAGATAGTAGGTAGCAGGTAGTAGGTAATGGCTAAAAGCTAAGAACAGAAACATTTTGTACGTCATAGGTTTAAATCACCAACGTCTAAGTTTTAAATTTACCGATTCCTGACTGGAGCTTTTCGGCGATCGCTGATAGTTCTCTAATCGAAGTAAATACTTGGGTTGCTGACTGCGAATTATTTTCGGCGATCGCTGCTACATTGATCATCGTCTGGCTAACTTGGGCTGAGGTTGCTGACTGTAACTCTGCTGCTTGGGTAATTGCGCTAACCAGCTTGCTAATTTCCTGACTTGCTTGACTAACTTCTACTAAGCTTTGACGAGTCTGTTGTACTAATTCATTACCAGCAGAGATTTGCTCTGTGCCTCGATTCATTGCTTCTACTACTTCGTTGGTATCTAGTTGAATTTTGCTGACTAAAGTTTCAATTTCTGCGGTTGCCTCGGCTGATTGACTTGCCAATGAACGAACCTCGTCAGCAATGACTGCAAACCCTTTTCCTTCTTCTCCTGCCCGTGCTGCTTCAATAGAAGCTTTGAGAGCTAGTAAGTGGGTTTGAGCAGCAAAACGACTAATCAGGTTGATTACTTGCGAAATTTCTTGGGAAGATTCTCCTAGTTTTTGGGCTTTAATGGCAGTTTCGGTAACGGTAGCTTTAACCGCGTTGATTTCCGAGACTGTCTGGTTCATCGCTTTGTCACTATTGTCGATAGTTACATTAGCCTGTTTAACAAAATCCTCTGCCTGAGAAGCATTGAGAGCAACTTGATTACTTGATTGCTCCATTGCTTTTACTTGCTGTAACATCTGAGCAATTTCTTCTGCTTGCACCACTGCTTCTTTAGCTAAGGCTTGAACTGCCAGATCATTTGCTGCCGTGTTAGTCTGAACTTCAATCGCTGCTGCTTTAGCCTGATTGAGTAGTTTTTGAATACCTGCAATAGTAGTGTTGTAAGAGTCGGCAATTGTTCCAATTTCATCTTCGGTAACTTTTGCCCTAATAGTTAGATCTCCTTCAGAAACACTATATACTTCTTTTAGTAACTCCAAGGCACGACTTTGAATCGCTTCTTTCGCTGCTTTTTCCCTGATTTCACCTAATTTTTGTTTTTTGAGAAACTCTAGACGAGTAATAGCAAAAGCAATCTGATTGGCAACTTGACTGATAAAGTCTATTTCTCCCTCCAACCAAGCACGACTAGTAGAACATTGATGAGCAATTAATAAACCATCAAGTTGATTTTCTACTACCACAGGGGCAATTAAACTGGCTTGAACTTGTAAAGACTGCAATTGTTGTTGATAAGACGGTGATAAATTTGCCTCATTTAGATTGTTAATGATTTCAACTTGCAGTTTTCCTTCTTGATGCTTGGTAAAATAAGCAGCTACCAACTCAGAATCTAAAATATCCAGGTTGTTAGTAGTGGGTAAGTTTTGAGAGAGACATTCAGTTACAACTACTCCTGATTTAGCATTTAAAAACTGATAGTAGATAACTCGGTTAGCTGGCAAAATTTCATAACTTGCTTGCACCGCTAACTGCAAAATCTCTGAAGGTTCAGTAGCGATCGCTAATTGTAAACTAAGATCTTTAAGTGCCTCGGATTGTTGGGTTAATAAGGTTTGAATTTGCACAAAATCGGCTAACTGGGTAGCCATACGATTAATATTATCCCCTAACTGAGCAATTTCATCTGCTCCCGTAATCTGGAGACGGGTATTAAGATTACCTTGACCAATTTCTTGTACCGCCTTGGCAGCAGCTAGCAGTGGACGTAAAATTCGATTAGCCAGAACAAAAGCGATCGCACCTACTCCTAAAGCTACAATTCCTGTACCAAGAATAAACACCAGACTTAGTTGTCTTTGAGGTGCAAATACAAGTTGCTTATCTTGAGTAGTGATCGTACTCCAGTTTAAATTTGGCAGTTGAGCGCGAAATTCATCTTTAAAACCAGTAAATGGCACATAGGAAATAAGTAAGTTTTCGGCAATTTTAGTTGTTTTTTGGGCTGATTGTTTTAATGTTGGATAAATATTAAAGCGATCGCTAGCTGGTTGGGTTTTAGCTTCTAAGTTTAAAATAGCCTCCTGTTCTTTTTGATCGGAAGCAGCAAAAATTTGCCCTTGATCATCTATTAGATAGTTACTTTCTGTCCCCGCAGCCAAAATGACATCTCGGAGATATTTTATCGGCATCCTGGCTCGAATTACGCCAATAGTTTTGCCTGTAACACCATCTTTGATGGGAGAAGCAGAATAAATCGCCGAATTTCCCGAACTTTTGGAGGTTATCGGCTGACTAAGAACAGCACCATTAGTTTGTAAAGCTGCTTGAAAATAGCTTCTATCTTTGTGATTAGATAAAGGTTCGCCTGTAGATTGAACAATCACATTGCCGTTTAAATCAAAAACACCAATACTGTCATAAATTCCGTAAGCTTTAATAAATTGATCTAAAGCTGCTTGTTTCGTTTGAGTCGTAGTTTGCGATCGCAAGGTAGGATCAGTCAAAATACTCAAACCAGCCATAATTTGAATATCACCATAGCGTTCACGCATAAAAAACGATACTTTCTCTGCTACTTCTGTTGCCGTATCTTGTTTAGCAGTAAAAATTTCGCGCACAATTGATTGGTTGGCAAAGTAATAAGCGATGGAACTAACAACCACTGTGGGAATAGTACCAATGGCGATCGCTAAAGCTGTGGTCTTAAAACGAATACTTTGCCGTGACCACCAAGATACAGAGGAAACCAATTTGCCCTGGGCTAATAAGTCAGAGTTTAAAGATGATTCTAAATAGTGATCGGAAGCAGAATTCGTCATTTCATTTATCATTTATCATTTACCATTTATCAATGATGTTCGCGAGTTCAATGCTCAATGTTTAATGTTTAATGTTCAATGAATGGCATTACCCGACTTTAAACTTAGCCACACTACTTTGTAGCTGTTGTGCTACTGCCAGTAGTTCTTTAAATGAGGCTGATACTTCATCCACTTCGGTAGCGGTTTTACTAGAGATAGCAGCAACTTGCATCATAGTTTGACTGACCACTTCCGAGTCTTGGGACTGTTCAACGGTAGCAGCAGCAATCTCTGCAACCAAACTATTAATTTCTTGACTCACATCGGCAATTTGAATTAATGAGTCACGAGTGCGGTCAACCAATTTAGTTCCAGCAACTACCTGTTCTGTACCCGATTCCATCGCAGCTACCACTTCATTAGTTTCTGACTGAATTTCTGCCACCAAAGCCTCAATTTCTGCCGTTGCTTCGGCTGATTGACGAGCTAGCGATCGCACTTCATCCGCAACTACCGCAAACCCTCGTCCTTCTTCCCCTGCATGGGCTGCCTCGATGGAAGCATTTAAGGCTAAAAGATTCGTTTGGTCGGCAAAATTACTAATAACGTTGACTACCTTAGAAATTTTTTGTGATGATTCTCCTAAACGCTTGACCTTCTTAGCTGTAGCTGCCACTGTATCCCTGATTTCTTGGAAACCTGCCACCGTTTGATTCATCGCATCGTCCCCTGCTTTGACAGTTTCCGCAGCTTTGAGTACGGCTGCTTCGGCGGATTTAGCATTATTGGCAACAGCTTGAATAGATTGAGTAATACCTTGAATTCTGGTTAAAGCTGCATTAATTTCTGCTGTCTGGGCAGCAGCACCCGTAGTCAATTCTTGGATTGAAAGATCTTTTTCGCTAGTAGTCGCAAACACTAACATGGCAGCAGACTGTACTTGGGCTACCAGTTTTCGGAGACTTTCAATGGTCGCGTTGTACGAGTCCCCAATTGTCCCAATTTCATCTTCTTGTACTTTTACCTGTACAGTTAAATCCCCTCGACTGACGGCATCTACTTCCATCAGTAACTCCAATGCCCGACGCTGAAGATTTTCTTTCGCTTTTCTTTCTAATTGCTCTGCTTGTTTCTGTTTTTCTAATAGTTCAACTTTTTCGACCGCATTGCCTATCTGCGAAGCTATTTGCGAAAGTAGATCAATTTCATCTGGCTGCCAGGCTCTAGGTTCACTACATTGATGAGCAATCAATAAACCAACTAAACGCTCACTAATCACTACGGGAGCAATCAAACTAGCAACCACAGCAAAAGGCTCTAACATTTTGAGATGACAGTCATTTAAGCCTGCTTGATAAATATTGGCGATCGCTTTTACTTCTCCCCGTTGATATTTTTCGGCATACCCTTCAGCAAAACAAGGATCGTTAATTTCGGCATTTAAGGCGGAGGGATATTTGGAATCTAAGGCTTCGGCTATTATTTTTCCTTGCCAGTTGGCATCAAAACGATGATAAATTACCCGTTCGGTTTTGAGTATGCTTTTGCTATTTTCGACAGCAATTTGGAGAATTTCTGAGATATCATTTGCCTGAGCAATATCGAGAGCGATTTCTTTCAGTAAGCGTGAACGTTCCGCATCTTGTTTTAACTTGGCTTCATTAATTTCAATCGAGTCTGCCAAAATATTAAAAGTAGTACCCAACAATCCCACTTCATCAGTAGTATTAACCTCAGCTCGTATTTTCATATTACCTTCAGAAAACTCCTGAGCCACTTGTTGCAGAGTTTGAATTGGTAGAGCGATCGCACGTCCCAGAATTTGACTGAGATAAATAATGAAAATTAAGATAATAATTGCTAATACCGACTGAGCTAGCAAGCTGCTGTAAATTACATTATTAATCGAACTGACAGGACTGCCATAGACTAAAACTCCTATAGATTCCCCTGCTTCGTTAGTAATAGCTTTAGCAGCTAAAGCCAGCTTTTTACCTTGAACATGAGCAAAATGATTAATTGTTTCACCGTTACTAGCGATCGCTAAATCTAAAATTTTAGTATTTGTCAGAGTTGCATCTGCTTCTGACTGCCCAGATAAATTCGCCAAAGATGTCGCTAAAGTAAAGTCCCCTGTCAATTGACGTAAATAAACCGCACTATAGCTGGGACTGTCACCAAATGCAGCTACGGTTTTTTCAACAATTACTGACTTGCCATTGACAATATCACCCGACAATAAAACTCCTACCACTTGACTTTTATCGGGACTAAAGACGGGGGTAGCTGTATAACGAATTAAACTATCGGCTGCTGACAAACCTTTTGGCAGAGGTGGTTTTTCTGTTTGTAGTTCCTGCCAACTGATAATTTGACTAGTTTTAATTTGTTTAGGATTTTTTAGTACCTGACTAATCAAGCCATTGGGATCAAAAGTTTTTCCTACTCGATTAGCATTGGCATTAGCAATGATTTTTTTATCTCTGCCTACCAAGGTAGCGTACTCAATATTACGAGCTTTGATTTCGTTTTGGAGAATTTGAGTTACTTGTTTTCTTGCCGTGTCGCTTAAGGGTTGACCTTGGGCGATTGAATTGGCAGCAGCCACAATGGCAGAGTTATCAGATTGTCCCCGAAAACCAAAACCCATTTGGTCAATTTTGATATTGTATTCAATATCAGTAACAGCCAGTCGAGATTCTGCTTGCTTTAATAACTGATTTTTTAAAGATCCGTAGAGAATAAAGCTGCCTGCCCCCAAAACCACAATTAAGCTACCAAAGCTAAACCAAGGAATTAAAGTTGTTTTGCGACCAATAGGTAAATTATAAAGTCGTTGCCAAACAGAAGCTGACACTCCTGATGAATCTATGTTGGGGGTGAATTGAGACTGATCTGGTTCGGAATGGTGGAAATCAGAAAGATTATTCATAAAAACTAAAACAAGCTTGGTTTTGAGTTCGATTATTCACAAAAGGAAAAATTTGTTTAATATTATCGATGTAATTAATCAATTAGGCATAGCAGCAACAATTGCTCGCCCATCCAAAACTAAAATCATTTCACCGTCAGGCTGAAGCCAATATCCCCGTAAGAAAGGGGCAAGTTGTGTTGTTACCGCCGAACTTGGTGGTGATTGAATGGTCGCAGTATCGCAGATTTCAATATCTTCTACACCAGCAATGACTAAGCCAAGATGGATAGTAGTATTAGTTTGATTTTTGGCTTGATCAGGAGACAAAACAATTGCCGTCTGGTTTGAGTGATTAACTTCTTGTTGATACCAAGAATTCAAACCAATTAAATGTCCTAAATCCAACATCCACAAAATATCTCCTCGCCAGTTATAAACACCCATTACCCAAGCAGGCATCTGAGGAATAGGTACAATTTGACCAAATTGAATTTTTAAAACTTCTGTAATCTCCCGAAGTGGCAGCATTACCTGCATATCTGGATAAAGTTTAAATCTCAAAAATTGAGTTATTTCACTCTGGCTGGCAAGCTGTGTACCAGAATTTAATAAGCTTGACTGAGAAAATAGATCAGACACAATAATAATTGATAATTAATAATTGATAATTGATAATTAAGCAATTAATTCTTTAACTTTACGTACTAATTCTGCTTGATCGATTGGTTTAGGAATGTAAGCATCTGCTCCTTGTTTCATTCCCCAAAACTTATCCATTTCTGTACCTTTGGTTGAACAAAGAATAATCGGAATTTTATTGGTATTTTCTGAACCTTTAAGTTCTCGACAAATTTCAAAACCACTTCTTCCTGGTAAAACTACATCTAAAACAATTAGATCGGGAGAATTTTGTTCTATTTTTTCGAGAGCTTCTTCGCCACTGAGAGCAACCGAGACATTGATCCCAATTTCTTGTAAACAGCTAGTAATAATTGACCTTTCCGTAGCTGAATCATCAACAATCAGAGTGTATCCCATAGTATTTTTCACTTCAATTTAGAATGAATTTACATTTTTGTCGGTAATAGTCGGTAATAGATAGTGTTTAACTTATTACTCATTACTCATTACTTGACCAAATGTTAAATTAATTTTGCTTAGGTACTTAGCAGCCTTTATAATTCCCTTTTAAGACGACAAAACTAACAATTAAATATTTGGGTTTTAAGTTTTTGGCTTCTGAAGCACGTATTTATCGATTGTGTCTAAAACTTGTTCTGGATTAGCGGGTTTACCCATAAAATCAGTTGATCCAACCATTTTTGCTCTTACACGGTCAACTATGCCATCATTACCTGTAAGAATGACGATGGGAGTAGTTTTGAAAAAAGAAAGCTTACGTAACTGAGAGCAAATTTCATAGCCGTTAGTATTGGGCATCACCAAATCCAAAAAAATCAAATCTGGCTTACGACTAAGTAAGATGGCGATCGCTCTCAAACCATCCATTTCACTAACAAACTGATATCCTGCTTCCGTAATAATGCTTTCCATTGTTTGACAAATAATCTGGCTATCGTCAATACAAGCAATAGTTATCCGACGGGGAGTAACCGCAGTTTGTGAGAGTTTTTTGACAATGGGGGCTGATACAGGTGGAGCAATATCGCTAATCGTAGCTAACTGTACAAATCCTAATTGAACATAGGGCAATAACGATCTCGTCACAGTTACGACATCTCGTTTCATGCGTACACTTAAATCTCTTAAAGTTTGCTTCCCATCTAACAATTGAGTCAGATTTTGATAAACTTGAGCCGAGGTTTTTTGTCGTAAAGCTTCTGGCTGACGGATAATCGGAGCCATATCAGGAGAGCGATCGGCAACTTTAGCATCCTGCCAAGCAATATAAAGCCTATTTGCTTCTTTGATTATCTGTTCGGCATCAATTAAAATTAGCCTAGTGGTCAATAAGTTATCTTTGACAGTCTCACAGGTAACTTCTATTGCTTGAGTAACATCAAACAATACTTCGACTACAGTAGCAGTAATTACTTTCGTAGCTTGCTCACGACTAATTTTATTCTGGTCAATCCATAGAGATAATAACTGATATTCCCAAGAAATCCTGGATTCTTCTTGAGCAATATTAGTTAGGGTAGACTGAATTTCTTCGACGTGAGATAGTCTTTCGGGACAATAAGCAACAACGTGTCTTCTCCATCTTCTAACAGGATGTACTCCACCGCTAGCATACACAATACGACCTAAATACAAATAAAGTATCCAAGTATGCTCTTGAGTATCAGAGATAACTAACTGACCACTAAATCGAGATTCTTTGAGAGATTCAAAAAGCTCAATTTGCTTGGTAGCTGTAAATTGTTGAATATGAGTCCGAGTATGACTAATTCCATTATTGGCAGTCGTCATTACAAACTTCCTCTTATAAAATGCGATCGCGATATATTAATAGACTGTTTCTCAACCAACAAAAGTTGAATTCGAGGCTGATTAATAAAATAAATAGAGTTGCTCTGGGTTAATTAATTACCAAAAAAACCTATATTGCGATATATTGCTTCAAATCAATTTCAATTTTTATAGTTCCCGAAAATCTAATAATATTAACAAGCTGCCTAATATTTTTTTACTGCCTTAGTTCTCAGTAGAATGAATCAGTATTCATACGAAACCAATAAACAGCTGTTGCAAGATTTAATGCAACAGGTCAATATATCTAGCATTGACGAACTTAGTAGAGTTGCTCAGGTGGCTCGATTACAGTTAATTAGAATCCAAAGAGGTTTGATCTTAAATCTTTCAGTAGGTGCGATCGCTAGAATTGCTCAGGCTCTTAATATATCTATTGATAGTTTGGTAGAAACGTTTGTCGAACAAAGCGCAGTCCATCTGGAATCCAAACCCCCTGAAGATAATGATGCGCTTGCTGCTTGTCAACGAGAATATCAAAAACTTCAGCAAGAAATGCTCCAGCAACAGGAATTTTTGGAAGCAGAATTTCAAAAAACTAGTTTAGAAACGATAGAATCTTGGCTCTTACAATGGCCGACGGCTGCTACTGCTGTCCGTAAAAATCCTCAATTACCAGCAGTGAGATTATTGAGTTTGGTTGAACCAGTTGAGCAATTATTAAAACAATGGAATGTTGAGACTATCGCCTCTGTAGGAGAAGAGTTAGCTTACGATCCTCAATACCATCAACTGCTTAAAGGTACTGCTCAACCAGGCGATTTGGTGGAAGTACGTTATGTAGGCTATAAACAAGAAGATAAATTACTATATAAAGCAAAAGTTAGTCCTGTTGAACAAGAAACTGATGTTTGGAATGAATAGGTAATAGGTAATCTAACTCTCTCCTAACTCCTGACTCCTGACTCAATATAGAATCTTAATAAATTAATTAAATAGCTGATGAACTGGTGGCAAAAACTAAGAAAAAATACTTTGGCGCGTTTAGGGGCAATTATATTAATTATCTTTTATTTGGCTGCTATTTTTGCCGATTTTGTCGCTCCTTATTCCCCTTATGATTCCCAGGTTGGTGGTTCTTTGTTGCCTCCTACTGCAATACACTGGCGCGATCAGACAGGAAAATTAGCTGCTCCCTTTGTTTACCCTACTAATCAGGGAGTGACGGATATTAATACGGGCGATCGCCGATTAATTATAGATCAAAAAAATCCTTCTCCCATTACTTTTTTGGCTAAGGGGACTTCTTATAATTTTTTGGAGATTTCTTTACCCATTCCCCCTAAATTTGAACCAGTTACTATATTTCCTGGTATACCCTTAAACCGTCATTTATTTGGCACTTCTGGCAAAGGTAGAATTAATCTGCTTGGTACAGATGAGCAGGGTAGAGATTTATTTAGTCGCTTGTTGTTTGGTGGCAGAATTAGCCTGTTTATTGGACTTGTAGGTATTATTGTTTCTTATCCCTTGGGAATGCTGATAGGAGGGATTTCAGGCTATTTTGGCGGTTGGATTGATGCCATTTTGATGCGAATAGTAGAAGTGATTATGACCATCCCAGGTATTTATTTATTAATTGCTTTAGCTTCAGTTTTGCCCCCAGGTTTAAGTAGCGCACAAACCTTTTTATTAATCGTTTTAATTACTTCTTTTATTGGTTGGTCTGGATTAGCAAGGGTAGTTAGAGGACAGGTTTTATCAATTAAAGAACAAGAATTTGTGCAAGCAGCAAGAGCGATGGGAGCAAATCCTTTCTATATCATTGTCCGCCACATACTACCCCAGACAGCTACTTATATTATTATTTCTGCTACTCTGGCTGTACCTGGTTATATTATTGCTGAGTCGGTTTTGAGTTTGATTGGTTTGGGTATTCAATCAAAAGACCCTAGTTGGGGTAATTTATTATCTTCTGCTACTAATGCCTCAATTGTGGTCTTACAACCTTGGCTGATTATCCCTCCAGCTTTATTGATTATTTTGACGATTTTGGCATTTAATTTGCTAGGAGATGGTTTACGGGATGCCTTAGATCCTCGTAGTTTATATCAAAAATAATCAACAATAAGTATGAACAATTTCATTGAACGGGTTCGCATTTCGACAACGGCGGAAGAACAGTTAGTAAAACTTAAGCGTAGTACCAAAATTAAACAATGGAATATTCTCTGTCGCTGGGCTTTTTGTCGTTCTTTAGCTGAACCAAGTATTCCTTCTCCTGTACCAATTAAAACCGATAGTAAAGTCGAAATGAACTGGAATGTTTTCGGAGGGGAAATAGCAGACATCTTGCTCATTGCCCTCAAGCAAAGATGTTATCAAGATCAACTAGGAACAGATTATGATACTCTCAAACAGCAATTTACCTTACATCTTCATCGCGGTATTGGTTATTTAGCTGGAGATTCTGAAATTAAACGGATTGAGGACTTAGTGACAGTAAGCTGTTCAACATATTTGGATGCCTAAAAAAATATGAGATATTAAAAAAGCTATTCAATTTGTCTTAAGTAACAAATAAGTATAGGAGCTATCAGAAAGTGGAAGAACTAATTAAACTAATTGAGTCGAATGCAAAATCAATATCGGCATTAACAACTGATATACAGGAGATGAAAAAAGACAGAGATTTTATGTATGATTTAATGAGAGATTTAACCCAAAAAGAAATTAAAATATACGATGTTTTACAAAATTTAGATGGTAGACAACAACAGTTAACCAACCAACAGCAACAATTAGCTAATCAACAACAACAATTATTAGAAATTATTAAAATATTAGCTGATAAATAAATGTAAAATGTGGTAAATATGTTTTTGAAAGCAACTAAAATAATTTGCCAGCGATATCTATACAAACTTTAAACAGAAATTTGCGCCACATTAATGGCATCTACACGGGGATTACGATCAAATAAGATTCTAGGTCTGAGTAAAATTTTTACTAGTAACCAAAAAGAATGTAATTCTCCTGGAGTATTTTTACTTTTCCATTGTCCAGGACGACAAAACAACAGTTTAATTAGTTTTCTTTCTTGTTCTAAAGTTGGTCTGTCAAAATCTACATGAATTGTATAAAAGTCTTCATCTAGCTTGGCTGTGGTAATTTTACCTGACAGTTGAATATCTTCTTCTAGAATTGATATGTCTACAGGAATAGTATCACTAGTAATGAATTTATTGATTTTTACTTGAGTTAAAGATATATCCGCTCCAACTTCGGAAATAAGAGTAGTTATACCCCAATAGGTTTGGATTTCTCCAGTAATGTCTTTTAACTCGATTTTGATTAATCTTCGTAGGTTAAACCATTCATATAGCTCTGGTTTAGGGACATCTAACAAGATTAATAGGGATGCTGCCAGAGAAATTAGATTATAAGTACTCCAGATCAAGCCTAAATCTAAACCCTTCATTTGCTCTGCTATGGCAGGAGAATCTTTCATATCTGCTAGGATGCAAGCGCAGAGGTTAGACCATAAACTAATAGCTGTGAAGATAAAGAGAATGAGTAAAGGGAAAGCTAATTTCCAGTTAAAGGAAAAGCGATCGCTTTTTGTGCCTTTGGGTGTAACTTTAAAACCTGAAGCAAAGGGATTGAGCATTACCTGAATTACGGTGAATGCTAAGGGGAAAGCCAAGACTAGACCATAGATGCCAGATAAAATAGCCGATCGCGATCGATAATTGAGCCAGGAAAAAACCGTTAATTGGGTTACGTAATAGGGTAAGAAGAAAAAGAGAAACTCATCGGTAGTTGCCCGCACAGGAATAACTTTGAAAAAAGCGTATGCCAGAGGCATTAATAAGAAAAAGACGCTACCAAGACTAGTAAACCAGTGAATTAAACCTTCTAGATGAGCTATTCTTTGCAGTGGGTTCAAACCAGGAATAGTTAAGGGATTTGATTTTATAAAAAACGCTTGTAAAGTTCCTCTTGCCCAACGTAATCTTTGAGAGGCATGAGCAGCAATATTTTCCGCAGCTAAACCTGCACTGAGTTTTTCATCAATATAAGCTAGACGATAACCCTCGGCAGATAAACGAATCCCTGTAAAGTAATCTTCACTCAAAGAATCAGTTACAAAACCACCAATAGATTCTAAAGCCCGACGGCGCACTACAAAAGAAGTACCCGAACAAACTACACTCCCAGCACCATCTTTAATAGGTTGTAATTGACGATAAAATACTTCTTCTTCTGGGGTTAAGATATCTTCTAAACCTAAATTACGGGCAATGGGATCTGTATTATAAAAACTTTGAGGAGTTTGGATTAAAGCCAACTTTTCATCTTGAAAAAAGCCGACAGTCTGTTGTAAAAAATTCTGAGTTGGGATAAAGTCAGCGTCAAAAACTGCAATCAATTCCCCTTGAGTTAAAGGGATTGCATGATTAATGTTACCTGCTTTAGCATGGTCATGATAGGGACGAGTAAGATATTGACAACCTAATTCTTGGGCTAATTGGGCAACCTGGGGACGGTTAGTATCATCTAATAAATAAACTGTCTTGGGTTCATAATCAATTGCCTGACAACCAATAACTGTCCGACGCAAAATAAACTCTGGCTCATTATAGGTAGGAATAAAAATATCGACTGTAGGTTTAAATGTTCCCTCCGTTACAGCTACGGCTAATTGATCTACTTCTCGCTGTCTGTCTTTAAAATTTAGCATTAAAAATAACTGGAGACTGCTGCTAAATAAAGCCAACATTTCCAGCACAAATAGACCAATGCTAATTATTCCTTCCAAAGGATTAGATAAATTCAAGGTAGAAAGCGATCGCCACTGAACATATCGAATAGTTAAGAATAATAAAATACTTATAACAATAAATCTTGACCAAGCACGAGGCTTGGGAGAAATTGTCGTAATAATCAAGACTAAAATAAACACAAAAATTGTCGGCAGCACGAGAAATCTCGTCATTACCATCGGAACTTCTACCCACATGGGAGGATGTTCCTGTGATTGATTTAAATAAACGAAAATAGCTTGAATCTGCTCTAAACCAACTACCCACAAACTTACGATTAGGGCTGCAATAAAGATCATTGCCACTAAAAATAAGCTGGCAAATTCGGGTTTAATAGTTTTATCTGAGTTTTTCGTGAGCCTCATTTCATTGAACATTGAACATTAAACATTGAACATTTTTGATAAATGGTAAATGATTTGCTACTTGCTATCTGCTATTTGCTACTTAAATTGGGAACTATATAAAAGATCACTACATATTAATTAATTATGTTTCCTCGGCTCAGACAGCGCAGTTTACTATTATTTTTCTTGATAATAGTGGGATTGTCGATTAGCTTATTTACCCGTACCGATAAAATTGCGCCTGTGCTTGCTAATGTTGCACCCACTAATCAAGCTGTAACTAGTCAAAATGCTGTTGAACTTGAAGCGGAAGGAAAATATTATTATTTGCATCATCAATTTGATTTAGCAATTAGTTCTTGGCAAGAGGCAGTTGAGGTTTATACCCAGTCTCAAGATAGTCTCAGCCAAGCCAGAGTATTGAGTAATTTAGCTTTAGCTTATAGTCAGTTAAATGATTGGGAACAAGCGACTCAAAATATTACTAACAGCTTGAATTTATTAAATCAAGATTCTCTAATTGCTGATGCTGAGAAAGTTCCAGCTTTAGCTCAAGTTTTTAATAATCAGGGAATGATTGAGTTGGCACAAGGAAAGGTAGAACAGGCGATCGCAACTTGGGATCGGGCAAAAGTTTATTACCAACAAGCAGGAGATGAACAAGGAGTAATTAGGGCTTCCATAAATCAAGCTAGTGCTTATAAGCAATTAGGGCATTATCACCGCGCTTTAAAAAGTTTAGCTCAAGTGAATGATAGTTTGGCACAAGAGTCTGATTCTGCAATTAAAGTAACAGGACTCAGAAGTTATGGTGATATTTTACGTCTTGTCGGTCAAAAGAAGCGATCGCAAGCAATTTTAACAGAGAGTTTAGCAGTTGCTACCCGTCTTAATCTTCCAACTGAACAGGCTAAAACTTTGTTGGTATTGGGGAAAAGTTATAAGAGAGATCGCACTAGTAAAGCTTCAGAATTGTACAAACAAGCATTAACAACCTGTCGTCAGCAACCAAATTGTCTTGCAACTGATTTATCTTTGCAAATTTATTTGGCTCAACTTAATTTGAATTCAGAGGTCAGAAGTCAGAGATATAGTCATTTACCAAGTTTAATTTCTAATATCAAAAAAGAATTTAATCATTTACCGACTAATAGGGCAAATATCGACCAAAAAATTTATTTTGCTCACAGCTTAATTAAACTACGCTCTCAAGCTACTATTAAAAATCAACAAATTAAAAATACCCCTGACTGGTTAGACATAGAGCAATTTTTAGAAACTACAATTCAACAATCTCAAGAAATTGATTATCAACAAGCACACTCTTATGGCTTAGGTTTACGTGGAAAAATTAAGGAAGAATTACAAGACTGGCAAAATGCTGAACAATATACTCAACAGGCGTTAGTTTTAGCCCAAAATCTTAATAAACCAGAAATTGTTTATCTATGGGAATGGCAATTAGGGAGAATTTACCAGGCTTTAGATGATCGTCCTCAAGCGATGCCTATGCCTAACGGCAGCTTCGCAACGGCTAGCTCCGCAATCGCTCATTATGCTCAAGCAGTCGAGTTACTGAAATCTCTGAGTCAAGATCTGGTAGCCATTGATCCTGATGTGCAATATTCTTTTCGCGACAGTATTGAGCCAGTTTATCGAGAATTAGTCGGTTTATTGCTAACAACTGATGCAGGAGAGACAATTAGTCAGGCTAATTTAACCCAAGGTCGAGAAGTTATTGAATCTCTTCAGCTAGCAGAATTAACCAATTTCTTTCGGGAAGCCTGTCTAAAGACTCAAAATACCAAAATAGATACAATTGATCCCCAAGCTGCGGTAATTTATCCAATTATTTTACGCGATCGCCTGGAAATAATTTTAAGTTTACCGAATCAATCTCTCAAACATTATCAAAGCTTAATTTCACAATTAGAATTAGAAAAAATCCTAGAACAATTTCGTCATAATATTGTAGTTCGTAGTCGTCGTAATTTTTACCAGCCAGCCCAACAACTGTACGATTTATTAATTCGTCCTGCACTCAAGGATTTAACCAGCAATAAAATTAAAACTTTGGTTTTTGTCCCTGATGGCGCGTTAGGCAATATTCCCTGGGGAGCTTTATACGATGGTCAGCAATATTTAATTGAAGATTATAGTGTAGCTATAACGCCTGGGTTGCAGTTACTAGCACCTCGTCCTCTAGAACAAGTTGAATTAAAAACTATCGCTGCGGGATTAACCAAATCCAGACAAGGCTTTTCGGCTTTAAACTATGTTAATTCCGAGTTAAAACAAATTACCAACAAAGTTAACAGTATTGTACTTCTCAATCAAAACTTTACAGCTAAAACCTTAGAAAAAGAAATCCAATTCTCTGACTATCCCGTTGTTCATATTGCTACTCATGGTCAGTTTAGCTCCTCACTAGAAGACACATTCCTCTTAGCTTGGGACAGTCGGATCAATATCAACCAGCTAGACAACATTTTACAAACGAGAAATCCTAACCAAGCAAGAGCGATCGAGCTTTTGGTTTTAAGTGCTTGTGAAACAGCAACGGGAGATAAATGGGCAGCATTAGGATTAGCAGGTATAGCAGTCCGCGCAGGGGCAAGAAGTACTTTAGCTACTCTTTGGTCAGTTAACGATCGCTCTACCTCCGAACTAATGAATAATTTCTATCATCAACTGGTTGACAACCAACTCCCAAAAGCGGAAGCAGTACGTCAGGCACAACTATCTTTATTACATCATCCCTGGTATAAACATCCTTATTACTGGTCTTCTTATGTGTTGTTGGGGAATTGGCTATGACAAGTAGCAAATCATTGAACATTAAACATTAAACATTGAGCATTCGATATCGTTGATAAATGGTAAATGTTAAATGATCAATGAAATGACCAGTTATTATATTCAAAATGGTAAATAAAAATTCTATGTCAACAATGTTTTTAAATTTTCAAAAGTTACTGCCAGGAGTATTGCTTTTAGTGATGGCAACTATTTTTTGTTTTGCACCTCAACCTCTTAAAGCAGAGACAATGGCTTTAACTCAAACTGAAATCGAGCAAAAAATCCAAACTTTACCTCAATGGCAGGAGCAAAATCAGGCAATTACTCGCACTTTTGAATTTAAAAATTTTGTCGAGGCGATCGCTTTTGTCAATAAATTAGTAAAGCCAGCCGAAGCAGCACAACATCATCCAGATCTCACGATTTCTTACAATAAAGTCACTGTTTCTCTCTCTTCTCATGAAGCTGGAGGTATAACACAACAAGATTTTGATCTGGCTAAAACTATATCTCAACTGGCTAAATAAAAATGATTAGGAGTCAGGAATTAGGAGTCAGGAGTCAGGAGTCAGAAGGTTGTTTTTTGACCTCCGTATTTCATCCCTTATCCCTTATCCTTCATCCTTCATCCTTCATCCTTCATCCTTCTAATTACTACAAGTCATAGTTGTCGAAGAACTGCTACTTTGAGAAATTCCTGTACCTGAACTACTTCTACGAGTAGTTGAATAGCCAGAAGAATCGCGATCGCATTTTAGATCTGATTGGACAGAAGGTGCAGTTGAACGTCCGTTAAATAGTCTTAGGTTACTAAAGCGTTGTAACCAAGAAGAATTTCTGGTATTGCTAGAGTTATTAACTTGAACTTGACCATTTTTGACAGAAACGTGCATATTGCCAGTTTGAACTTCAACTTCTCCTGCATTAGCTAACATTGTAGTCATGGTCATCATGCTAGCCAAAACTAATAAGGAAAATGACTGTTTAAACATAATTGTTACAACTCCACTATAAAAATAATTCTTTTTGTTGTCTGTAAACCACAAGCGCATTACGATTGGAGGCTTTTATCTTGCTCTAAAATACTCCGAGTTATTGTAGAAATTTATTGTTTGCTGATAAGGTGGAATGCGGTAAAAGATTACTGGTAATTAAGCTGACTAAAACTTACATACTTTATTGTATTTTGATTTTAGCTAGCTAAATACTAAGTTCAAATTACCTTACTGTCTTATATACGTCTGCTTCTATTTTTTATGCAGCAGTTTTTTTCTAAAAATCTCAAATATATTTCTGCCTGGGCGATAACATTACTTATCAGCCTCTGTATAGCTGGTGTAACTGTTAAACCTACTTTATCGCAAACTGTAATTAAACAGGCTGAAATTTATAAAGTACGTAACCAAGTTGATATCAATCAACAAAATCAAGCAAACTGGGATCAAGCCAAAATTGGGGACGTAATTGCCCCTAGAGACTCTGTACGTACTGGTGTAAATTCTCGTGCTGATATTTTATTTAATGAAGGCACATTAGTCAGAACAGGTGCAGGAACAGTTTTTCGCTTTCCACCAGGGAAACGCAACTTTGAATTAACTAGTGGTGCTGCACTAATCATGATTCGCCCAGAACAAGGTCAGAGTAACATCAATACACCGCAAGCTAAGGTAGTTTCTCAAGGAACAGCTTTGTTTGTCCAGCATAATCCTACTAATAATGCTTCTCTCGTGGGAGTATTAACTGATAGCCCTGCTGGTTTGGTTAAAGTATCTAATATTAATGGTGATGTTACCCTTCAATTACAAGCTGGTCAATTCGTTTCTATTGTCCAAGGAGTAGTTGGTCTTGTAGAAAGTTTTGTTTTACCTATGTTTTATGAAACTGTAGAATTGTCTGCTGGTTTAGGAGGCAACCCAGAACAGATGGAAAACATCATTGCTCAAGAATCTCCAGAAGTACAAAAAACTATTAGAGCAGTACAAGCAGAGGCAATAGAACCACTCAAAAACCAAACAGCCTGGCTTCAAGGATTTTGTAAGCTTAATGTAGAAACTGCTAATTTATCACCTCTGTTGCAACTTTTGGGTGTTTCAGGTTCGGGTGCGAAAATCAATTTAGAACTCCCCGAAACTGATTTATCAATAATTCCTTTTCGTTCTCTTAGTGGGATAACTTGGTTAGGTAAATATTGCCAGTCAAATCACTCTCTACCTGGATTAGAACCAAATAATCAAAAAAATCAATCGAGTAAAAATTAAGAAAAGTTAAGCATCTCTAATTTTATTTTCATTTAATCTCTAAGTTTTTTGGATTAGCTTTTCATTATTGTATTTAATTGAGCTAAAATTTCTTAACAAAGCAAAAGTGTAACAAGATTTACTTAAACATTACAGATTATTACTTTGTTTTTAATAAAAGAGATTTTGGCAAGGTTAATCTTCTATCTTCAATATCGACAGGTGAATTTAACGCAAACGCATCTGTCAAAATAAATAAAAACTAAATTTGTTGTCAAAATTAAGGAGAGCTCAATGCTTGACGCTTTTTCTAGAGCTGTAGTATCAGCTGACGCTAGTACTAAGTGCATTGGTGGAGAAGAAATCGCTTCTCTTAGAAATTTCATTTCTCAAGGTAACAGAAGATTAGATGCTGTTAATGCAATTGCTAGTAACGCTAGCTGCATGGTTTCCGACGCGATCGCTGGTATGATTTGCGAAAATCAAGGTTTGATCCAAGCTGGTGGTAACTGTTACCCCAACCGTCGCATGGCCGCCTGCTTACGTGATGGAGAAATTATCTTGCGTTACGTTTCTTATGCTTTACTAGCTGGAGACGCATCAGTATTAGAAGACCGTTGTTTAAATGGTTTAAAAGAAACTTATAGTGCTTTAGGAGTACCTACTACTTCTACTGCTCGCGCAGTTCAAATTATGAAAGCACAAGCTGCTGCTCACATCCAAGATCAGCCTAGCGAAGCTAGGGCTGGTAATAGATTGCGTAAAATGGGAACTCCAGAAGTTAATGATCGCTGTGCTAGTCTTGTGTCTGAGGCAGCTAGCTACTTTGATCGTGTAATTTCTGCTCTTAGCTAGAAACCCCTTTTGATTGAGCCAATTATTGAAAACAATTGGCATGGAGTGAGCATTTTTGCCACTTTACATAACAAGAAATCCAGGAGATATCCAAAATATGAAATCTGTTGTAACTACAGTTGTTACTGCTGCTGATGCAGCGGGACGTTTCCCTTCTACTTCTGACCTAGAGTCAGTTCAAGGTAGTCTTCAGCGCGCTGCTGCTCGTATGGAAGCTGCTGAGAAATTAGCTAGCAACCTCGACAACGTTGCTCAAGAAGCTTATGATGCTTGCATCAAAAAGTATTCTTACCTCAACAATGCTGGGGAAGCTAATTCTAATGATACTTTCAAAGGCAAATGTCTTCGTGACATTAAGCACTATATGCGTCTAATCAACTACTGCCTAGTTGTTGGTGGTACTGGTCCTTTAGACGAATGGGGTATTGCTGGACAACGTGAAGTATATCGTGCTTTAAACTTGCCTACTGCTCCTTATGTTGAAGCTTTAAGCTTTGCTCGTAATCGTGGTTGCGCTCCTCGTGATATGTCTGCTCAAGCTTTAACTGAGTACAATGCTCTGATAGACTATGTAATCAACTCTTTATCCTAAGAGTTGATAGTTGAGTTAATTGCTTTTTTGCAGTAGGTCAATTAAGTATTTGGGGATTCTTGGACTGTTGCTTTGACTTCAATGATCAGTTTAAGTGACATTCTAAGAGTCTCCAATGTTTTTATAGATATATGACTTTAGATAATCTTTTTGAAAAACTGAAACATCCTAATCCCAATTTACGAGGGAAGGCTATGTTGGAAATAGCCGAAAAGCGTGATAAGAATACTATTCCTCGTTTAATGAGCATTCTTGATCAGGAGGATGTACTCTTTAGGCGTTCTGCGGTTAAGACATTAGGAGTAATTGGCGCAGAAGTTGTCCCCTCAGTTGTAGATTCATTGCTCAATAGTGATAATCCGACTGTGCGTTCTAGTTGTGCTAAAGTTTTGGCACAGATTGCAGTTAACTATCCAGATGTACCAATGCCCGAAGCAGGTATTCAAGGGTTAAAACAGGCATTAAATGATCCGAATCCAGTAGTTAATATTCCGGCGGTGATGACCTTGGGTGAAATTGGTTCTCCTGTATTTGAGCTTTTGGTAGAAACCCTAAACACCACTGATAATTTAGCTGTTGCTGTGGCAATTTTAAACGCCTTGGGTTCAATGGGAGATCCTAGAGGCGTCGAAGTACTAACTAACTTGAGTAATGACGAGTCAGCTGATCCCTACATTCAAGAATCGGCAACTAGTGCTTTATCTCGTTTAGAAATGGTAATGAAATATAATAACTAATTATCAAAGCTCTTAGCTTTTAGCTTAAGGAGTCTTATTCTCTGTTCAGTAATTAACGATACGATGTCACTCTCACTTGATCATAGCCAAACAGACGAACTTCTAGCTACAGTTAATCAGCAAATTGCTCAAGGAACTTTCAATGAAGATGACCAACAGCTTATTAGGCAAATGGTCGAATGTTTGGGAGATACTAGAGGGTTAGTAAGACTAGGTTATGCTGAAGCATTAGGTCAAGTAGGTCAACCAGCAGTAGAGCCGTTGATTGATGCTTTATTGCATCATCCTAACGTAGTTGTTAGGCGCGCAGCAGGGAAAACTCTGACATTGATTGAAGATCCTGAAGCTGTGCCTCATTTAATTTATGCCTTGCTTCATGATCAAGATACTGTAGTACAAGGCTCTGCTATTGGTGCTTTAGCTCGTACAGGAGAAGCAGCCGTCGCACCTTTGTTAGAAGTATTAGCCTCACCAGATTCTACGGAAAGTCATAAAGGTCATGCTGCTTGGGCATTAGCATTTATTGGAGTCAAGGCAAAAGAGCAATTATATGCTGCTTATGATTCCAATTCCTCTGAAGTACGTGCAGCAGTAGTGGGAGCGATCGCGAAAGTAGCGGAAGAAAATCGTGATGATACCCAAGCATTAAATTTATTGGTGGAATCTCTAGAAGATACCTCTGCTAACGTTAGGAGTGAAGCAGCAGCAGTATTGGGGAACTTGAAATATCAGCCAGCTATCCCCCAGCTAACAAACTTACTTAACCATGATCAAGGAGAAACCCGTAAATCGGCAGCTTTATCCTTAATGAAAATCGGCGATCGTAATTCTTTAGAACCATTACAAGCCTCTTTGATTCAAGAAAGGGAAGAGCGAGTTAAAAAGGCTATCGCTTTGGCAATTTCAATGTTAGAAAGACAAACTGAAGTAGATGATTGGTAAGTTCAATCAATAGACTTGTCCGACAATAAAAAGTCAACGCCAAATCGAACTGTCCTAAAATATTAAAATTGCTTTTTGACAAAAAACTATGTTATGCTAGCAAAAGCGTCGCGGGATAGAGCAGTCTGGTAGCTCGTCGGGCTCATAACCCGAAGGTCGGTGGTTCAAATCCGCCTCCCGCCATTTTTAAACTAAATGTGTTTGTTTTAAAAGCAGTTTCATAAATTATATTACTGGAATAATAAATTGTTTCTCTGCTAGGCGATCGCTTGAATAATTCAATAATGGCTATATAGCGATCGCACTGAAGTAAAATTGAGCGTCTAACTGAATAATAAAGCGATGAGGCTTACGTCTAGCCTACGGCTCGCATTGTGGATTTAAAGATATAATTGTCAGTATTCTTTCAAAAACTGATATAACTGATGCCTATTCTGAGTATTCAACACATTGAAACTTCTTCTGACGTTCGCTAATAGAAAGCCTAGAATATTTGGTACTCGCATTACTGTGGAAGATGTTGCAGAGATGAATCTTAAGTTGGGTATGTCTTTAATTGAAATTGCAGGGGTTTATGATTTGTCGTTGGCTCAAGTCTATGCAGCTATGGCTTACTATTTTGAACACAGGGAAGAGATAGAACAGAGAATTGCAGAAGAAGAAGCTATGGTTGAGGAATATCACAAAAATCATTCTTCAGTACTGCAAGCAAAGTTGGAGCAATTGAAGGGTGAATGAGCGCATTCGATTCCATCTGGATGAAAATGTTAATCCAGTAATTGCTGTCGGATAAGTTAGATGTTAATCAAGTTTTGTAGTGATGATGCGTTGAGTTTAGATGACTATTGTAAGTTCTTTGCTCCTCTCGTAAACATGATTCAAGGTGTTCGATATCCTGGAGTTGCCAACGAGGTTTGGCTCCTCGATGGGGCGCATCCCATAATCCCCCTAAGCCTCTTTTTTGCCAACGATGTAAGGTTTCTCGTACTGTCTTAATATTCCATTGGAAGTAAGCTGCTATTTTCTCATTAGTCCAGCCTTGATGATTAAGGCGTAATACCTGAGCGCGGTCTTGAACACGTTGGGGAACAGTTGTTGCCCTCCGCAACTCGAATAAAGTGCGTTTTTC